>CAURGM010000008.1:0-87017 GCA_963524395.1 uncultured Campylobacter sp. | reverse complement strand
AACCCACAAGGAGAAAACTCATGGTAACAATGAGAGATTTGCTAGAGTGCGGCGTTCATTTCGGACACCAAACACGCAGATGGAATCCGAAGATGAAAAAATTCATTTTCGGCGAGAGAAAAGGTATCTATATCATAGATCTACAAAAAACTATCCGCTACTTTCGCTACACTTATAATATCGTACGCGACGCGGCTGCAGAGGGCAAGACGATACTTTTCGTAGGCACCAAAAAACAAGCCGGCGCGACGCTAAAAGAGTACGCCGAGAAGTGCGGCATGCCTTATGTAAGCCACAGATGGCTAGGCGGCATGCTGACGAATTTTTCTACTATCAAGCAATCGATCCGCAAGCTCGAAGTAATCGAGACTATGGAAGAGGACGGCTCGATAAATTTACTAACCAAAAAAGAGGCGCTAATGCTTCGTCGCAAAAAAGAGAAGCTTGAGCTTTATCTAGGCGGCATTCGCAATATGAAGAGCCTTCCCGATATGATCTTCGTCATCGACGTTGTAAAAGAAAAGATCGCCGTGGCGGAAGCTAACCGCCTAAAAATGCCGGTTATCGCGCCTTTGGATACAAACTGCGATCCGGACGTAGTCGATTTCCCAATACCAGGCAACGACGATGCGATCCGCTCGGTTCAGCTTTTCTGCCAAGAGATGGCAGAAGCGATCAACGAGGGTAAGGCGCTTCGCGATCAAGATGCGAGCGAGGACGGCGAGCAGAGCGAAGCCGTCAGCGACGAGGAGAAAGAGGAAGTCGTAGCCGAGGCGATGAGCGAAGAAGATTTTGACGTAAGCGAGGACGAAGAGTAATGGAAATCAGCGCGCAAATGGTAAAAGAGCTCCGCGAAAGCACCGGAGCGGGGATGATGGACTGCAAGAAGGCTTTGGTTGAAACAGACGGCGATATGGATAAGGCCGTCGATCTGCTTCGCGAAAAGGGCTTAGGAAAGGCTGCTAAAAAAGCCGACCGCCTAGCTAGTGAGGGTCTAGTAAGTGTCGAAGTGGGCGCGGATCATAAGATCGCCACGATAAGCGAGATAAATTCCGAAACCGACTTCGTAGCTAAAAATCAAAATTTTATAAATTTAGTTAAAAATACTACTCTACATATCCAAAGCAAGGGCATTAGCAGCATTGATGAGCTAAATTCCAGCATCATCGACGGCGTTAAATTTGATGAGCATCTAAAAAGCCAGATCGCTACGATCGGCGAAAATTTGGTCGTTAGAAGATTTGAGACGATTAAGGCGGGCGCAAACGGAGTAGTAAACGGCTACCTGCACTCAAACGGCCGCGTAGGCGTCATCATCGCTGCAGCTTGCGACAGCGAGCGGACTGCAGAGGGTGCAAAGGAGCTTATAAAAAATCTCTGCATGCACGCAGCTGCTATGAAACCGCAGGTTATCAGCTATAAAGAGCTTGATCCAGATTTTATCGAGAAGGAATTTTTAGCTCTTAAAGGCGAGTTTGAGAAGGAAAATGAGGAGTTCGTGCGCTTAGGTAAACCGCTTCATAAGATCCCGCAGTTCGGCTCGCGCGCGCATCTAACGGACGAAATTTTAGCCAAAGAGATCGAAGTTTTAAAAGACGAGCTTCGTAAGCAAAATAAACCTGAAAAAATTTGGGATAAAATTTTACCGGGTCAGATTGATCGCTTCATCGCTGATAATACCCAAATCGATCAGCGCCTCACGCTGCTAGGGCAATTTTACGTCATGGACGATAAGAAAACCGTCGAGCAGGTGATTGACGAAGAGGCTAAAAAACTAGGCGGCAAAATCGAGATCGTAAAATACGTCCGCTTCGAAGTGGGCGAGGGTCTAGAGAAAAAGAGCGAAGACTTTGCTGCCGAAGTAGCGGCTCAAATCGGCTAAATATGGAACTTCTAAAGGGCGTAAATCTCACTCACGCGTATGATTATACGCTCTTTGAAAATGTAAGCTTAAGCGTTCAAGAGGGCGAAAGCATCGCTATTTTAGGCATTAGCGGCTGCGGCAAATCGACCCTGCTTCATATTTTATGCACGCTTTTAAAACCAAACTCGGGCGAAGTGATCTACGGCGGGCGCAGTATTTACGAGTTAAGCTCTGATGAGAGACTTAAAATTCGCCGTAACGACTTTGGCATAATATTTCAATCCCACTACCTTTTTAAGGGCTTCTCCTCTGGCGAAAATATTGAACTTGCCGCCAAACTTACGAATAATGCGATAGATGATGAAATTTTAAAAAAGCTTCAGATCGAACATACTTTAAAGCAAGGCGTGGGCGAGCTTAGCGGCGGACAGCAGCAGCGCGTGAGCATCGCTCGCATACTTTGCAAAAAGCCGCGCATAATCTTTGCCGACGAGCCTACTGGAAATTTAGACAAGGATACCGCAAACGAGGTCATGGACGTGATCTTTGATTACGTAAAATCCAGCCGTGGCGCACTCGTGCTCGTGACTCACGATGAGAATTTAGCGCAAAAATGCTGCAAAGTTTATCGCCTAAATAACCGAAATTTAGCGCAAATATAAGCAATTAATAACCAAAAATATCTTACAATAGCCCAAATTCTTTCTAAAAGGTCATAAATGAAAATTCTACTTGACAATCACAATGAGCAGGTTGCAAGTGTCGTAAATATTTGCTGCGAGCGCATCGGTGCGGATCTGGTAGCATATAGTGCGGACGAGAGTGAATATGATTTGACGATAAAAAATTATGAAGATGGCGACGATATTTCAAAATTTGATCTTAATAAAACGCTGTTTCTGACGCCTAAAAACGTCTCGGTGCCAGGAGCGCGATACACCCTTACCAAGCCTTTTTCGCCGCTTGAGCTCATTACGTTTATTAGCGAATTTTCGGTTCAAAATATGAGCGTGCAGGCTAAAGAAAAAATGGCGAAAGAATTTGCCGATGCAAGCTCTGTGATGAAAGAGATTGATGCGATTGACCAGGCAAATTCCGCTTCGGGCAGTAATTTTGAAGAGCTTGTGGATAGCTTTTATGACTCCGGCAAGGATATACCGCTTTCACAGCTGGCAAACGATATAGCGCCCGAGATTGCAGATGATGTGCCGCTTTCGCAGTTGCTAGGTGATATGCCGCGCACGGACGAGATCGCAGATGATATTCCGCTCTCGCAGCTTGCAGATGAAGCAGCTCTTGCGGACACCATCGCCGATGATGCGCCGCTTAACGCCGTCGCAGAAAAGATTGCGGATAATATCGCAGATGATATGCCTCTAAACTTAGTTGCTAGCGATATCCCTGAGGATGTACCGCTAAATAGTATCAGCGCAAGCGAGTCTGCCGAAAGTAATCACGCTCCTCAAGATGAAATTCCACTCGCAAAGGATGACGCTCCAATAGCTTTAGCAGCGCTAGATGATGAAAATCCTAAGAATTTCAAAACAAATAAATCGCAAATAGAAGATGAAATTTCCACCACACGGGCAAGCGAAACTTTACCGTTTGCGCAGCAAGACGAGCCGCAAAGAGCTGATAGCTCCAATGAAGCTGCTGTTGAAAAAAAGGCAGACGCTACGCCTAATCTACAGGAAGCGAAAGACTCTGCGGACGTTACGCTTAAACAGCATGAATCAGACGGCTCATTTGCCTATAAAACAGAGGAAAGAAAATCTGCCTCGCAAGTAGTGCAAGATGCGGCTGGCGCACCTATTAACAGCGGATTTGATATGGATTTTTCCAGGCTTTTCGATAGTGCCGGCATGCCCGTGGAGGAGTTTGGCGGATATGATAATTTTGCCGCGGCTGCGTTTGCTTCTGATAAAAAAGAGGATAAAGGATCTGCGCATTATAAAAATAAAGCGGCTGTAAATTCTCAAAAAACGCAAATTTCGTCTCAATACGAAGTCGCTTCAGATACGCCGATTGCGTTAGCGGGTGCGGGCGATATACCTCGCGAAAATCTTTATAATGCCGTTCCATTTCAAAGCATGGAATTTACTGGTGGACTTACACAGAATACGCCTATGTCTGCTCATAATGAAGCATGGAATTCAATTGGCGCAAATTTCGCAGCTTCTGCAAATTCTAGCAATACCGGGACTACAAATTCCACTCCTGCGCCGAATTTTTCGGAGCTAAACTTACCGCACATATTAGATGCCTCAGATTTACCTAAGCAAAGCGAACAATCTGATAGTGTTGCTGGCGGGTTTGCGGACGGATTTTTGCGCGCTATGGAGGGCGATTTTGCAAACTCGTTTGCTACAAGCTCCGCAGATAGCGAGCAATTTAAATCCGGCAAGCCCGCAAAGAGCGCCGCGCAGCAGATAAAATTTAATGCTTCAAAGCCTATATCAAAGCCTTCGGAGCGCACCGAATTTAAATCTCCTAAATTTGGTGCGTCCGAGCAGGTAAATGAGATGAAATTTGGCGCACAAGCTATGCCGAATGAGCTTGCTGCTTCGGCTGCGGCGGAGTTTGCCAGCCTTATGGCAAGCGAGTTAGAGCCTAGCGCCAAAAGCGAGTCGCTGCGTAACGAGCACGGTAAAAAACCGAGCGCAGAGGAGCTGAAAACCAAACTGCGCGATGATCTGGAAGCGGGCATCGCAAACACGATCGAGAAATTTGCGGGCAGCAAGGATGCTAAAGACGCGCTGAAGGACTTTAAGATCAATATCGACATATCGTTTGGAGATAGATAGTGAAAGGCAAAATTTTGCTCGTCTCCGGTCCCAGCGGTAGCGGCAAAAGCACGCTCATAAAGCGTCTTATCGCAGAATTTGGCGAGCAGATATACTTCTCGATCTCCTCTACGACGCGCGAAATGCGTGCGGGCGAAGCGGACGGCGTCAATTATCATTTCATAAGCGAGAGCGAGTTTCGCGCAGGCATCGATCGCGGAGAGTTTTTGGAGTGGGCGTTGGTCCACGGCAAATTTTACGGTACTTCGCTAAAGGCCGCTACGAGCGAGCTTGAGCGGGGCAAGATCGTGATTTTTGACATCGATGTGCAAGGATATGAGATCGTGCGCGGAAAAGTACCTAAAAGCGAGCTTACTAGTGTATTTATTACTACGCCGAGCTTGTCGGAGCTTAGAGATAGGTTGCGCGCTCGCGGCGATAATGATCCTGCCGATATTGCTTTGCGCCTGCAAAACGCGCAAGAGGAGATGGAGCGCCTAGGCGAGTATGATTATTTCATAATAAACGACCGCCTGGAAGCGGCGTATGAAAATTTAAGATCAATCTACAAAACTATCAAACTAGAAACGGCGAGCCGCGACATAGGCAAGCTAATCGAAATTTGGAAAATTTAAAGGAGAAAAAATGGGTTCTATGAGTATTGGACACTGGCTGATTGTTTTGATCGTTGTTGTGTTGCTGTTCGGAGCGAAAAAAATCCCAGAGCTTGCAAAGGGTCTAGGACAGGGTATAAAGACTTTTAAAAAAGAGATGGAAGAGGATGACGAACCACAAAAAGTCGAGAAAAAGATGGAGCAAGAGATCAAAGACGCCGAAATCAGCGATACTAAAAAGGCGTAAAGGATTTGAAAAATTTAGTCTTAAACGAAATTTTTAAAATTTTATCTCGCGAAGTCGTTTTAGAAAAACCTAAAGATAAAAGCTTGGCCCATTACGCCTCGCCCGAGGCTTTTGCGCTGGCTAAAAAGCTGCGAAAGGCGCCAAAGCTCATCGCCGAGGAGCTTGCGGATAAATTTAAAGATAGCGAAATTCTAAGCGCCACGGCGGTGAACGGCTATTTAAATTTTCATCTAAAGCCCGCCGTGTTGGGAGCTCTTGCTGAAAATGCCCTTAGACTGGGCGGCGATTTTGCGAAAAATGACGCTGAACTTGGACGCGGAATTTTACCGGCTTCGAATAAGCTTTGCGCGAGCGAGCCTGCTAGTAAAGGCTACGCTGCAAATCTAGCTGCGAGCGGCAATGACGTCGCTAGGCAAAATTTTATTTCGCAGAATTCCGAGGCGGCGTCAAATTCCATCGCAGCATCAAATTGCGATGAGGCGCGGAATTCCGCCGCCGCGCCGCAAAAAATTCTGCTTGAATACATCAGCGCCAATCCGACCGGTCCGCTTCATATCGGGCACGTGCGCGGCGCCGTTTACGGCGATACGTTCGCGCGCATCGGAGACTATCTTGGGCACCGCGTCGATACCGAGTACTACATCAACGACGCGGGCAATCAGATCGAGCTTTTGGGCACTTCGATCGCGCTTCGTGCGCGCGAGCTCGCGGGCGAGGACGTGAGCTATCCCGACAAATACTATCGCGGCGAGTATATCGACGAGATTATCCCTCTTGCGCGCGCCGAGTTCGGCGATGAAATTTTCAGCGACGAATCGCGCGTTTTGATCCTTGCGGAGTTTGCTAAAGACGAAGTGCTAAAGATCATCCAAAAAGATCTCGCAGACGCGGGCATCCATATCCAAAACTGGGCTAGCGAAAAGAGCCTCTATGGCGAGCTTGAGCCTACGATTAAGAAGCTTGAGCGTAGCGGCAAGATGTATGAGCAGGAGAGCAAAATTTGGATCCGCTCATCGCAGCTCGGCGACGAAAAGGATCGCGTCGTCATCCGCGAGGATGCGCGCCCGACCTATCTTGCGGGCGACATCGTCTATCACAACAACAAATTTGAGCGCGGATATGAGCGCTGCATCAACATCTGGGGAGCCGATCATCACGGCTACATCGCGCGATTAAAGGCCGCCGTGCATTTTCTGGGCTATGACGAAAGCAGGCTTGAGATCATCCTAATGCAGATGGTAAATTTGCTCAAAGACGGGCAGACCTACAAGATGAGCAAGCGCGCGGGTAACGCGATTTTGATGAGCGACGTACTCGCTGCGATCGGCAGGGATGCGATGCGATTTATCTTCATCAGCAAAAAGGGCGAGACGCCGCTTGAGTTTGACGTGGACGAGCTCGCGCGCGAGGACAGCAGCAATCCGATCTTCTACATCAACTACGCCCATGCGCGGGTCAATCAAATTTTTACCAAAGCGGGCAAGCGCGAGGCGGACGTCTTGGGCGCGGACTTCGGCACGCTGGATGAAGCGGGGCTCGGCCTAGCTTTTGCGGCGCTTGGCTTGAATGAAATTTTAAACGACGCATTTAATTCGCGCGGCTTGCAGAAGCTGCCAGATTTCCTAAAGGCGCTCGCAGCGGACTTTCACAAATACTACAACGAAAACCGCGTCGTAGGCAGCGAGAACGAGGATGCGAAGCTCAAGCTGTTCGCGCTCGTAGCGCTCAGTATCCGTACGGCGTTTGCTCTGATGGGCCTAAGCGCGAAAGAGAAAATGTAGCCGCGCAGGCTACATTTCGCGCCGATAGCCATAAATCTCACGAACGAAATTTATGATTTAAAATACAAAGCGAAATTTTACTTAAAATTTATAGCTATGAAATTTTAAAGCTAGTTCTAAATTTACGGCTCGTAAAATTTCGATTTTAGAATTTTACGGGCGGTTTTGCGGTATTGCTACGGCGCCGTTCGTAAAATTTAAAATTTGGCTGCAAATTTACCGCTTGCAAAATTTTAAAATTTTAAAATTTTGCGGCGTGGAAGTTCGAAGTAAAATTTTAAAACAAGGCTTGAGGACTAAAATTTTTGTGCAGATTAAATTTCATGCGACGAAATTAACTCGTAAAATTCTCCTTGGCGGGATTTGCCTGCAAAAGAGTACTCCTTAAGCCCCGCGGCGCATCGCCGCAAAAAGGATAGATATGAGAAAGACCATCGACATAGCGGCGCTTTCGATTGCCGTTTGCATCTTGGTTATGGTGCTTTTTTGGCCGTCGCCCGTTTTATCGTTTAAGTGCTACCGCGGCGATGGCATGGGCTGCGCGCAGCTGGGGCGCGACAAGCTCTCCCGCGGAGATTACGACGGCGCCAAGCCCGCTCTTGCCAAGGCTTGCGAGGCGGGTGAGAAAGATAGCTGCTTTGATCTGGGAGCCCTATACGACGGCGAGGGCAATGCGACGCAAGCGGGAGTATTTTATGACGCAGCCTGCGATAAAAACGTCGCCGTAGCCTGCCACAAGCTAGGCAACCTGTATCAAAGGGGGAGCCTGAGTAGGGACTTCGATGCCGCCGCGCAGCGCTACGCTAGGGCTTGCGATTTGGGCTACGCCAAGAGCTGCCACAATGCGGCCGTGGTCTATTTCACGGGCGGTTTTGGGCTTACGGCGGACTTGGCAAAGGCGGTGAGCTTTTTCGAGCGAGGCTGTGACGGCGGGCTAGCGGACAGCTGCTATAACGCCGGCGTTGCGTATGATAAGGGCCTAGGCGCGCCGCAGGATCGCGACAAGGCGGAGAAGCTTTACACCAAATCCTGTGAGCTGGGCTACGGCGATGCTTGCAATAATTTAGGCTATTTGTATGTGAACAAGGGGGATTTGCGCGGATTTTCCAAGGGGCTCGGATGCGTCAAAAAGGGCTGCGACGCGGGCAATAAAAAATCCTGCCAGCTCTACGAATTCATGAAAGAGCAAATTTTAAAGAAGTAGGCGCTTGGTTGCCCGGCGCACATTTGCCGATTTGCACTGCCTGCCGTGCACGCCGCCTGTTTTGTATTGCTCGCCGTGCACCGTCTGTTTTACGCGGTCTGCCTTGCACTGCCTGTTTGCGCCGCTTGTCGCGCGGTATTAATTTTGCGGTGGCTTGATTGGGATACTACCGCGGCGGATTTGTGAGCTTTTATAGCGTGCGGAATTTCGCCGCGATTTTGCGACGTGCGAAATTCGGCAAGGCACAGATAACCAATGCATGCGTCTTGTTAAATTTGGCGGCGGAGCTTTACTTGAAATTTTATCGCTATGAAATTTTAAAGCTTAGCTCTGAATTTAGGGCTTGCAGAATCTCAACTTTAAAATTTCATGGGCAGCGCTACGAGCAAGGCAAAATTTAGATTTTAAAATTTTACGGCGCGGAATTTAGCGCGGAAGCAGAGCGCAAAGCTGTTTGAGGAGACAAGTTGGAATATGAGATCACGGACGAGGTTCGAAATCTCCGCGTCCACGCTGCAAGAGGAAATAGCAAAATTTGGGTATTTTTCGAGATAGACGGCGTGAAGCTGCGCGGCGAGTTTAACGATATCCCAGTGGAGGAGGGCGAGCTTGCGCGCGCGTATTTCATCCGCGGAGGATATGCGGGCAGCTACGTGATCACTCGAGTTCAGGTGGTACGCAAACCAAGCCCTTTGCGCCGCAAGCTGGGGATCGCGACCGCCGTGTGCACGCTGGGTTTCGGCGCGGCGCTGTGGATCGTAGGCTTTGGGATTTTAAACGTCGGCGAGAGGGGCTCGCTAATTAATTTTGTCTGTATTGCCGCGGCAGGATTTGGGGTGCTAAAAGAGGGTGCGGATAATCTTAAAATGTGGCTGAATCAACGCACGTCCGAGTAGATCGCCGCTGCGGCGTAAATTTCATAAATTTAATCCGCCGAATAAATTTACTCACGCCCGCCGTATCTTTGCGGCGTAAATTTTGCTAAAATTCGCTCCGAGCGCGAGATCCGCTGCGCAAATTTAGAAAAAGGTAAATTTCGAATATAAACGAAGCGATAGTTGCCACCGCCAAAAAACAAAAAGAGTGTCGGCTTGCATTTCTAAAGTATCTGTTTTTGGGAATTTTATTTATAATAGTGCTGCCCGTAGGCGGCGGATTTGCCGTAGGGCATCTTTTTGAAAATCGCCTTGCACCGCTATTTTTCATCATTATCTATATTCCGTTTTTCAAGCCGCGCTAATGGCTAACAGGGGCCGAGTGACCAGCGAGCTGGGGGATTACAAAGCGTTTTATAAAGACGTTTTCGTCCGCGCCGCCATCCGCGAGGTAGATCCAAATTTTAACTACGATCCGTTTGCCGGCATCAGCCGTAAAGAATTTTGCAAAATCGGCATCTATTCGCCGGATGAATTTCGCGCCGAAGATCAAATCAGTGGCATTTATAACGGCGTCAAATTTAGCCTCAGCGAAGCGATTCGGCGGCGCTAAATTTGCTATCCGCGATAGTCTTTGCATGGGGGGCGATGAAAGATATGCAGGCGTTTAGCGGCTCGGTTTTAGTCTGCGAGTTTTACAAGAAATTTAGCGGTCAAACGATAGTGGCAAGCCGCGCGCTAAACACCAGATTTTTGGGCGAAAAAGAGCAGATGGACGACATGTTTTTTAGCAAAGAATTTAGGGTCTTTGCGGACGATAAAGTAGGGGCACGGTATCTTTTGACGCCCGCGTTTATGCAGCGTCTGCGAAAGCTAAAGGAAAAATTCGCGGGGAAAATGGGGCTGAGCGCGGCGTTTATGGACGATAAGCTTTATCTATTTTTAAACGGAGCGAAAAATAAGTTTGAAACGACGCTCTTTTCGCCGCCGCCGAGTTTAGAGGACGCCGCGGGGATCAAAAATGAAATTTTAGAGTTTTTATCGATAATAGACGAGTTAAATTTGAACCCTGATTTGAGTAGAGCGGCGATTTTGGCTGATTAATGCGCGCCGCTATTTGGCGGATAAAATCCGCTTGCACTGTGAGAGAGTGCATTACTTGTCGCCTATCGAAATACATTGCGGCTCGAGTGCTATTTCTCCGCCAGCCAAAGTGTGCTACGCTTTGGTAGTATCCTCCACCGCCTATCGAGATGCGCTAAAGCCTGGATTGCTTCTATGCTACTTACCGAGATACGCTACGGCTTGGATCGCTCATTTTCGCTACCGACCGGGGCGCGCTTAAGTAGCTCCTGTTCGCGAGCGAATAATCTGTAAAATTTCTCTCGGTCGTGCAGATAGACGAGCCTGTGCTCTTTGCCGCTTTCGTCTATGTATATGCCCTGCGTCGAGCCAAGACTCATCTTTTGCCGGTAGCCGAAAAACGGCAACGCCTCGATGTCCTCTTGCAGCACGCCTCGCATCATGCCGTTATCGTAAATTTTTAGATCGTAGCAGGTCTTTTTCATTTTAAGCTTTCTAAATTTTACCGCGACGAAATTTTATCGTGGTGGAATTTCTAAATTTGCATCGTGATAAAATTCCGTCTTTTAGAATTTTGTGCGCCGCGAAATTTACCGCAAATTCCGCGTCTTTAAATTTTTGCGGCGTCAATCCTCGATGGCTTTAAATTTTGTAGAGCAATCCTCGATAAAATCCCGCAATTTCACCGCAAGTAAAATTTAGCCCGCTAGCGCCTTTAGCTGCTTGGCGCTTAACCCGTCAACCAAAATATAGCTCGCATCGATGAAGTGGTAGTTTTGCTTCGGCAGCCGCGCGATAAACTCGCTATATTCCAGCTCGGCGATCGCATGGTAGTTACCTGCGTCGTTTTCGTCGCCCTCTATGCCTATGAGCGCGATCTGCCAGCGCGCTACGTCGCTATTTTTCAGCATCTCCGCGTTTTGCCACTCCACAAACGGCTTGTAGGGCAGGATAGTGGGCAGGTCCTGCGTGAGCGCGTATGAGCCCATTATCGTACCGTCATCTCCATTTCGGTAAAACCTCTGGTGCGCGCTGTAAGCGTCAAGATATTGCACCTCGGTCAGCCGCTTGCTAAACTCGGCGGCGGGGTTATACGAGGCTAAAATTTCATCCATCATCGCGCGGTTTATCGCAAAAGGCCTCTGCACCCCGTAGCAAAAATTTACCTCCGTATTGCCGCTTAAGTGTTGATCTATCGAATGCAGCCCCGCCGCTATATCGCGCTCGTAGTCGAATTCCTCTATCGTGTCGTGAGTGTAAATTTTGCCGTTTTCATCCGTGATCTCGCCCCCCAGCTGCTTAGATAGCGCCTGCAGATACGAGATCGCCAAAACCCAATCAAAGACCGTCGCGGGCGTATTTACGCGCACGGCGTAGCTTTGCCGCTCCTCGTCGCATCTTAGCTCCATTCCGCGCCCGCTCTTGCCCCGCACGCCCAAAATCAAGCACTCCTGCTCGCTCAAAGGCGATTTTAAAAAGGCCCTCTCGTCAAAGCCCTCGGCGCTCTCGTCTATGCCAAATACCGATAGATCGGGCAGGAGCTCCAACGCCTTGCCTACGCTCATGGCATCCGAATAGCCCATAAATAGCGGGCGCTTTTTGTTTTTGACATGGAATTCTACGCTCATCGTTTTCTCCTTATTGAAACGGCAAAATTATAGCGAAATTTTACCCGCCGCAGCGGGCTAAATTTGCGCTCGCCCTTTGCGACAGCCTGCGTATTTTGCGCCCCCAGCGCATATATTTTGCATCCGCTTGCGCCGTATTTTAGCTCGCCCGCAGGTTTTTACATACTCGCGGTACAGCCTGAATATTCGTGAGTTAAAATTTTACCGCGATGAGAGCTTTTATGGCTTTTGTAAAATTTAGTGCGCAGTTTAGCGTTTGTCGTCCACATTTAAAGCGTAGACTTCGCGGCGAGCGTTTGAGCGCTAAATTTACGCGCACAAATCCACATTATTGATTACGCGAGCGTGCGCCGCAGCCGACACAAATCTACACTCCCAATCGCGAAAGCCTACGCGCCGATCGCGTCTTTTAGGCTCTGTGCGCACAAGCCTGCGCTCTTAAGCTCGCGCAAAATTTCATCCATTAGCTCCTCTTTGAAAACGTCCAGTATCATCGCGCCGGCGTCCAGCTCGGCATAGCGCAGGGCGGGCTCGCTGAAGTTTTTAAGCTCTTTAAACCGTCGCTCGCCCCGCCTGGCAAATCCGAGCCGAACCTCGTTCGGGCTAAGGCTCAGCATGCCGCCCTCGCGAGCAAAATTATACACGCTAAAGCCGTAAAGCTGCGGATCGGCGGCTTTAGCTCGCACGCTCAAAATTTCCTCCAGCCGCGCCTTCGTGCCGTCCAGATCGAGCCTTGTTTGCAGCGCGATCTTGCTGCTCGCATCGAGCCGCAAAAGCGCTAAAAACGAAGCGAAATCCTGCGCGATGATGCTTTGCTCATCGCATTCGACGTCGATGTAGGCGACCGCAGGCTGTTCGCTGGCGCGGTAGTCCAGGCACAGGTACCAGTGTCCGTCGCCGCTGAATGGCAACAGCCCGTCAAGCTCGAAGCTCACGCACTCGCGCTCCTCGCCCCAGCTAAAGCGCGTAAGCGATGGATGCGCCTCGCCGATGCCGCTGATGGCGTCTAGCGGGTAGCCCTCTAGCTCGTAGCGCAGGTAGCCGCCGTTTTGCACGCCCAGCATCATGACTAGCTCGCGCGGTAGGGTGCGTCCTAGCTCCTCTTCCGCGGCCCTCAGCACCTCCGGCGTGAGCGGATCTTGTAGATAGGGCAGGTAGATAGGCTTGCGCCAGATGTTTGCAAGCTCGTTTGCGTTCATTTTCGCTCCTTTAAATTTACGGGTTAAAATTTCAAGCGCGCCTTAAATTTTAAGCTCGAACCCAAAATCTCAGTTATAAAATTTTAAAATTTTGCGGCGCCGAATTTTTTACGGCCCGCTTACCGTATTCGGCGCGTCTGCAACTATTCGGCTCGTCTTTCGGCAGTTTAAATTTAATCTAGATCGGACGCGCCGCCGTTAAAATTTAATCCGCACCGAGCGGGCTCAAAGCCGCGCACCGATAAAATTTCATCGCAAATTACTCGGCCCGAGCGTCCGTTTGAAGCGACGGAATTTTGCAAGCAAGCTTAAAGCCTTTTCGCGCGCCTAATCGAAATCATAATACAGGCTCCACGCGCCGCTTTGCGGGTTTTTGGCAAACATCAAGCTACCGCCGTCAATGACGTTAAAGCCCGCCTTTTCGTCTGAAGAAATCTGAAAAACGAACTGAAAATCATCGCCAAAGCTCACTCCCGACTGGCAAAAGGAGGGGTAGCCGCCGAATTTCGTGCAGTTGTAAAACTCCAAGGCGATGTCGTCGTAATACTCGAGCCCCTCCGTCTCCTCAAGACGCAAAATTTCATCTATGGCGTCCGCATCCAGCCCGCCGCCGTCCCAAACGGGCGTATCGTCCGCGGCAAATTTTGGCTGCAAAGGAAAGGGTCTTATCTGCGAGCGCGGATTTGAAAGCTCCTTTATGGCGAGCTCAGCCTCATTTTTATACTCGCGGACCTTCCACAGGCCATCCATCTGCTCAGGGGATTTGCCGATGAGATCCTGCGAGATAAAGACCGCAAGCAGCTTGACGCCGTCCAAGACCTGCGGCACGTGGGGTAGCGCGGGCAGGTAAAACTGCGCCAGAGGGAGCATCGGCGCGCCGTTTTGATCCGTCGGCAGCTCCTCGTCCGCCGCGCAGGCAAGCACGCGGCCGATCCAGCACTCATCGATCGCGCCTCGCGGCCTCACGCCGCCCGTCTGAAAATAGGTGATTTCGCGCGCGATCTTGCGCTGTAGCTCCTTAATCTTTTCTTGCAGATCCGTTTGCATTTGCGTCCTTTTCGGTTGGAATTTTAGCGCCTTTGTGAAATTATAGCGAAATTTTACCCGCCGCCGCGAGCTAAATTTGCAGCGTAAAGAGTTGCGAAAAGTAAGCTTAAAGCTTTTTAGAAGTAAAATTTAAACAGACCCACGTAGGCGGTAAATTTAATCAAAGGAGCGAAAATGACGAAAGATCAGTGCTGCATCCTAAAGCATTTGACGACGGGCGAGACGGGCGGTTTTGAGAAGATAGGCGAGATGAATGACGGCGAGTTTTTGGATGCGCTTATCGGAAAAGGGCTTGTTTGGATGCTTGACTGGGTCGGCGAGGACGAGACGGGCGATGTAGGCAAATTTATCAGCTCTAGGCTTGATGCGCTGCAAAGCGGCGTGTCACTAGACTGCGATAAAATTTACGCAAGGCTTTCTTTTAATGCGAGACTTTTAGAATTTTAGCTTATTAGTGAGCGTGGAGGAAAAATTTGATCGAAGAAATACAGCAAATAACGATAACCAAAGATGATTTTTTAGGTATAAACTTAGACGAAATATCAAAAGACACAAAATATTTTCATGATTACAGTTCTAAATTCGCGGATTTGTGCGAGGAAAATTTTAAAAACGGGGATTTAAAAGTAAGTAAGGTATTTTATTTATTAAGGGACGCTTGCTCTATGACCTTAAAACCTAAAAGCACAAATGAGCCGTACGAAGCCGGGTGCATCGCGGGCGATTGCAGATGGGCGATATTAGAGGATTTTACCGAGTAAGATTTGGAATTTTTAGCGAGTATTTTGGATGAAATAACCGATTGCAGACTAAAATCAAGGATAGCAGATATTTTATGGATTTTAAAAAGCCCTAAAAATATCAAATTTTTAGAGATCGCCGTAAATGAGTACTCGAAAATATCTCTAGAGCCAAAATTGGTAAATCAGTTTGAGATAAATGCGTTTGGGAGAGCTATCAGGCTATCTCGACTATCCGAAATCACAAAAATCAATACGCCGAAATATCGAATAAAATTTTAGAATGTTTTAATAAGGCGGAGCCAACCGATCAATACTACTGCTTAAGGATGTCGTATTTATTGGATATCGCGGAGCTGAACAGAAAACTGCAACCAAGCGTAGCTGAAAAATTAGAAAATTTTGCCGATACCTTTGCCGAAGAGGAAGAATTTATAGCGGCTATAGACTATTATCAAGAGTCGCAAAAATGGTATAAGAAGCTCAAAAATAGCCCCAAAATAGCCGAAATCGCACTCAAAACAGCTAATATCTTAATAGAAAAAGCAAAAGAAAGCAGCGCTATATCATCAAAAATAGACCTAGAGCAAGCACTAAAAGAACTTAGAAGCATTCCTGCAAAAGATAGAAATGTGCTCGAAATTGATCAAAAAATAGACGAAATACGCAAGTTAATGGGGCAAAATAACCATGTTATTGGAAGCGAAATGAGCTTGATTGCTACCGATAAGATCGATATTTCGCGTTATCAAAATAATGCAAAGCTAGCAGTAAAAGGCAAGCAACTATCTGAAGCGGTATTATGCCTAGCTAATATCACAGCAAATCCACTATATGAAGATATCAAAAAGTCATCCGAGAAGCTTTTAAAAAAAGTATCTTTTTTCAAATCTTATTACTCAAATTTACGTAGATGCCGACGGAAGAAAACTACAACAAGCAACTACAAAAGATGACCGATTAAAACATGAAATGTACCAGCAATACCATATACGTAGACGGCAGTATACTGCCCGCATTTTGGCAAATTTTAGAGGAGCATAGAGTGTCTATGCGTTTCATTTATGATATTTGCAGAAATTCTAGCGCGGTTCCGACCAACAGGGCAGATATCTGGGCACAAGGTTTATATTACGGTTTTGATAGAGACTTTTTGGTTTCAAGCCATTTGCTGATACCTCAAATAGAGCATTTAGCGAGAATTTTACTGCAACAAGAAAAAATCCCTACGACTACTATCGATGAATACGGCGTAGAATCGGAAAAAGGTATAAACTCGCTTTTGCAAGAACCAAAAATATATGAATTGCTCGGGAAAGATTTGACGGAAGAACTAAAATTTTTACTAACGGAGCCGATGGGCCTAAACCACAGAAATAAAATATGTCATGGACTGGTCGGCGAATCTCCAAGCGATGCCGATATTTATATTTGGTGGCTTTGTCTTAAACTAGTGGTTAATAATTGTATTTTCTATACAATATAGCACCAATAAATTTTAGAATTTTGAGTGTAAAATTTTGACCTAAAATTTCTAAAATCTCTAAATTTTAAAATTCTAAACGCAATATGAGCTTGTTGGTTCGCTTGTCATAGGGCTCGCAAATTCTGCCGCAATCGAAGCGACGAACTCATTCGATAAGGATAAGACAAAATTTTAGCTAGAGTGCCCGTACAGAATTCCGATATTAGCGCGACCGCGAAAGCGCTATGTTTGAAATCCGAAACCGACGAGGTGCGACGAGGCTAACTGCGAGCTTTGACGATGCACGCCTCGATCGCCGCCATCACCGCTGCGCGAAACCCAGCCGCCTCCAGTGCCGCCAGCCCCTCTATCGTCGTGCCCGCAGGCGAGCAGACCGCGTCTTTGAGCTCCGATGGGCGCCTGCCGCTTTGTAGCAGGCGCGCCGTGCCCTCTACCGCCGCCGCTACCGCGTCGTAGCATAGCGCCCGCGGCAGTCCGCCCCGCACGCCGGCATCCGCCGCAGCCTCGATAAAGGCGCACACATACGCAGGCAGACTCCCTGCGATCCCCGTAAATGCGGCAAAACCAGCCTCGTCTATCTCGTAAAATTTACCGATTTTGGCGGCTAGCGCTCGTACGATATCCCGACTGGCCTCATCAAAATACTCGCCGTAGCACAGCGCCGTAGCCGATGCGCCGATACTCGCAGCGACGTTTGGCATCGCGCGGGCTACGAAAACATCTGCACCTACGATATTTTGGGCACGCACCAGCTTGAAATTCGGCGCTAAAAGAAGCAGGATTTTGCCCGCAAGCTCGGGCGCGATCAGGTGCAAAATCTCCTCGTAGCTGGCGGGCTTGGTCGCGAGCACGATTATATCCGCTTCGTGCGCCAGTTGCGTCTCGTCTTGTAAAATTTGCACGCCGTAGCGCTTGCGCAAAAATTCGTTTTTGCTTCTGGCATAAGCTAGGACTTGAAGCTTCGTATCGGAGCCGGACAGCACGCAAGAGGAATTTTGCCCGTCGCTAGCGGAATTTTGCATATCGGGCTCGGAATTCCGCTCGCAAGCGGTAAAATTTTGAGCATCGGAAATAAAATTCCGCTCGCCGCGCGCGAACTTTTCTTTATCCTCTGTAAAATTTTCTCCGCTCGCCGCGCAATTTTCTTTATCCTCTGTAAAATTTTCTCCGCCCGCCGCGCAATCTTGCCCGCCAGCTTTGCAAAGTGCGTCGATCATCGCCTCGCCCATATTTCCGCCGCCGATAAATCCCACTTTCATTTTCGCTCCTTTTAAAGCTAAATTATGCCTAAATGATAGCTCAAAATTTCTTTATCCGCCCTTGCGGCGCGCGGTTTATCTACGTAAAAGCAAATTTTAGCTACAATCTCGCCTAAATTTTTAAAAAAGGATGCGTTATGGCAATAAATGTTTTTTACGACAAAGATTGCGATTTGGGTTTGATTAAGGCCAAAAAGGTCGCTATGATCGGCTTCGGCTCGCAAGGACACGCTCACGCCGAAAATTTGCGCGATAGCGGCGTAGAGGTTATCGTGGGTCTAAAAAAGGGTGGCGCGAGCTGGAGCAAGGCCGAGGCAAAGGGCTTTAAAGTAATGAGCGTCGGCGAGGCTACGAAGGCCGCAGATGTCGTAATGATCCTAACGCCCGATGAGTTTCAAAGCGACATTTTCAAAGCGGAGATCGAGCCGAGCTTAAGCGAGGGCAACGCGATCGCGTTCGCGCACGGCTTTAATATCCACTTCGGACAGATCGTCCCTCCAAAGGGCATCGACTGCATTATGATCGCTCCGAAAGCCCCTGGCCACACCGTTCGCAATGAGTTTGTAAGCGGCGGCGGCGTGCCGATGCTGATCGCCGTTTCGCAAAATGAAAGCGGCAGAGCCAAGGAGCTTGCTCTGAGTTACGCAAGCGCGATCGGTGGCGGCCGCACCGGCATCATCGAAACGACCTTCAAAGCGGAGACCGAGACCGATCTTTTCGGCGAGCAGGCTGTGCTTTGCGGAGGACTTTGCGCGCTCATCAACGCGGGCTTCGAGACCCTCGTAGAGGCTGGATATGAGCCTGAGATGGCGTATTTTGAGTGCCAGCACGAGATGAAGCTGATCGTGGATCTCATCTATCAAGGCGGCATGGCAGATATGCGCTATTCGATCTCAAACACCGCAGAATACGGCGATTACGTAAGCGGCAACCGCGTCGTAAACGAAAGCAGCAAAGCGGCGATGAAAGAGGTGCTAAAGGAGATCCAAAACGGCAAATTTGCAAAAGATTTCATACTCGAGCGTAAGGCGGGCTACGTGCGAATGAACGCCGAGCGCAATATCACGGCAAACAGCTTGCTTACCAAAACTGGCGATAAGCTTCGCGCGATGATGCCGTGGATCGCCAAGGGTAAGCTCGTAAATAAAGATAAAAACTGATTTCGGCTGAGCTTTGGCTAGTAGAAATCCACGCGGGCGCCACAAAAAGCGCTCGATCAACTACGCAACGATCGCCTTTGTCGTAATCTTATGCTTTTTAAGCGGTGCGGTTACCTACGCGGTTTTGGATCTCGTATTTTCGGGCAATAAAGCCGCGTTGCAGCAAAGCTCGCGCAAACAAACTCCCGAGAGCGCTTCTGATTCTCGCGGTAAAAAGCCTCGTTTAAGCGCTGCACAGAAGGAAGCGCTGATTCAAAAGGAGCTTGATAAGATCGCCGAGCAAAACGTAACTACGCCGAAGCTTCCCGTAGAGCCTGCCTCGCAAAATTCCGCAGGACAAAATTCTACAAACGGCAATTCGCAAAATTCCGCAAATTCTATTACTTCCTCAAATTTCGCCGCCGCAAATTCGGCGAGCGACGGACCTGACATAAATTTTACCGCAGCAAATTCCGCGCCAGAAAATTCTATAAATTCTACTGCACAAAGCCACGCTTCGGGCAACGCGGACGATCTTTCCAAATCGCCGCGCAAGGCCCTGCCAGCAGGCTCTCGCGCAAAGCTAGCGATCATCATCGACGACGTAGGCACCGGCGAGCAGGCGCAAAAGCTCATTGCGCTACCCGTGCGAGTGACGCCGTCCATCTTCCCGCCCGAGTATCAGCGCAAGGACACGCGCTCGCTCGCTCGCGGCTTTGAGCATTACGCGATCCACCTGCCGATGGAGGCGAGCTCTGCCAAAAATAACTCCGCAACGCTGCGAACTTCGGATAGTTACGAGAAGCTGCGCGGTGTCATAGCCAAGCTGCGCGCGGACTTTCCGAATGCTAAATTTATAAACAACCACACCGGTTCTAAATTTACAGCCGACGAGCGCGCGATGCAAAACCTGCTGCGCGCGATGAACGAGCATGGATTTTTATTTATCGACTCGCGCACGAGCCCCGCTACTAAGGCTAAGGCGGCGATGAATGGGCTGGGCATGCGATACGTGCATCGCGACGTGTTTTTAGATAATCAAAACAGCGTCGCTGCGGTGCGCAAAAAGCTGCGCGAAGCCGTGACGCTTGCTAAAAAGCAGGGTTACGCCATCGCTATCGGCCATCCCAAAAGCTCCACTCTGCGTGCGCTTGCAAACAGCGCCGACATCCTAGGCGAGGTCGATTTAGTGTATTTGGACGAAATTTATGAGTACTACGAGTGAGCTCGGTTTTAAAATTCCAAGTCTAGCAAGGCTCGGTGCGAGCGAGCCCGCGCAGCTGTATTTTAGGGGCGAGCCGGCGATGTTACAAAAGCGCCGCATCTCGATCGTGGGCTCGCGCAAGATGAGCGTTTATAGCAAAAATTTGATCCTGCGCCTCGCGCGCGCTTTGAGCGATGCGGACTTTTGCGTCGTAAGCGGCGCGGCGATCGGCTGCGACATAGCCGCGCACGAAGGGGCGTTTCCAAATACGATCGCGGTTTTTGGAAATGGTCTTGATCAAATTTATCCCGCGCAAAACGCCGCCATGATCGGTAAAATTTACGAGCGTAGCCTCGCGCTTAGCGAGTATGAGGACGGCGTGAGCGCGCGCGGATTTCAGTTTTTGCAGCGCAATCGCATCGTCGTGGCGCTGTCCGAAGCGCTGATCGTCGCTCAAGCCGAGCCCCGCAGCGGTTCGCTGCAAAGCGCGCGCCTGGCTCGCGAAATGGGCATACCCGTGTACGTGCTGCCGCACCGCATGGACGAGAGCGCGGGCACGAACGATCTGCTCGCAAAATCTCAGGCGCGGCTGATCGCGGACTTTGGCGAGTTCGTGGCTTCTTTAGCTCCGCAGACGCCGCAAAGCACCGAGCGCGCGCAGGATGAGGTGATGGAATTTTTAGCGCTAAATTCCGATCTGCAAGCGGCGATCGAGCGCTTCGGCGATAAAATTTACGAATACGAGCTTGAAGGCAGGATCAAAATTTTAGGCGCAAAGATCGTGGCAAAGTAGCCGGCGGCAGGCGCTTGCTCGCCATGATTTAATCGGCGCCGCCCGCCGGTACGGCTTGTTTGCACGGCGCGTAGTCTGCGCGGCCGGTGTTTAAATTTAGAAAAAGGCGGCTCGGTAAAATTTTACCTTCTGCAAGTAGCACTTGAGCTTAAAACAAACCCGCGCGGCTTGCCGAAGCCGAACTAAAAAGGATGAAATTTGATAGTTGCGATCGATCTTGGGCTTAAACGTATCGGCGTGGCGGCGGCACCCGATGATAAGACGCCGCTTCCGTGCGAGCCGATCCTGCGCAAAAACCGTACCCAAGCCGCGCGCGAGCTAAGCGAACTGCTGCGCGAAAAGGGCGCCAGCGTGCTGGTGCTTGGCGTGCCGCGCGGCGGGGCGAGCGAGGAGGAGATGAGTAGGCGCATACGGCACTTCGCCTCGTTACTGGATTTTGACGGCGAGATAAAATTTCAAGACGAGAGCTTTTCGAGCGCCGAAGCGGCGGAGTTTGCAAACAAAGGCGCTAAGGGTGGCGGCAAGGACGCGCGCTTTGATAGCATCGCCGCGATGATAATTTTGCAGAGGTTTTTGGCGAGCAAGGGTTAGGCTTATGCGTAGCAACGTAATTTGCGCGCAGCTGCGCAAGAGAGAATTGCCACTCATCTGTTTTGCCGACCACTTAATGCTTGCAAAATTTTATCTTGCCCGCCTAAACGGACGGAATTTATGCGCGCCGAAAGTCGGTAAAATTTTATCGTCCACTAAGGTTTGGCAGAATTTTACTTTGCCTGCAAAGAGCCTGCGGAATTTATTTTGGCGGTAGCCGTAAAATTACTCCATAGACAGTCAAACCAAGCGAGATTGACAGCGATTTAAGTTTTAAACGGCGAGGTTTATGCATTTTGGCGATTTGTGTTTGCGCGCACGGCTGCTATTTTAAGTTTTTTCAAGGTCTATTTAGACGCAAAGAACGCTAAGCAAAATTGCAAAAACGCGGATGCATCATAGAACAGGGTGTAAATTTTGAGATAGATTTCATTTAGGGAGCGGTTGTGTTTAAGATCACGATGTTAGTAAAAAGGGCGCCGAACATCACGCAGCAGGAGTTTTTGGCACACTGGGCGGCGCATTCGCAAAAGGTTTTGGCTAATCAAAAAGAGCTAAATATTATCCGTTACGCAAAAACTATTCCCGTCTTTCCCGAGGGTCAGAGCACCAAGCGTGAGACGGCGGCGTTTGGCTACGACGCGATGGGCGAGCTATGGTATGAAAGCGTGCAGGCGTTTGTGGACGCACGAAACAGCGAGGTAGCGCGAGCGGTGTTAGCGGAGCTAATGGCGGATGAGGCGAGGTTTTGCGATATGAAAAACTCCGTGATGTGGTTCGGCGAGGAGGAGGCTGTGATAGAGTTCGACTCTAAAGAAGCGTAAATTTAAAGACCGAGAGGATAAAATTTCATGGATCGTGTAAGCGGCGAAAAGTGGAAATTTATCGCTCATGACCGATACGCTTTTTTGGCATACATCGCGCGGAATCGCGGCAAATATAGTGTTCATGGATGATGTGTGGGTGCGCCTACATAGATGAAATTTACATGCGCGATACAGATACTGCGCGGCCTTAATTATTTTAAGACTCACATATCTAAGTGGTGCGATCTAAGAATCCTGGGTATTGAGCCAAAACGCCTAAAGGTGCATTATGCTTGCGATTTTGGCATAGGCAAGCCTATTTCTAAGATAAAATTTAAAGGTTGGCAGCGTAAAATTTTTTAAAATTTCTAAGCAGCAATGCGAAATTTTCAAAAGTTTTCTAGGGCACGGCAAGATGCTCACCATGGGCTTGATATGCAACAAAATATTTTACGCATTAGATTGTCGCTCTGATAAATCACCATTGCAGAGGCTGCAGGTGCTTAAGACCTCAAGGATTAAATACGTTTTAGTCCTATTATAAATACTATAGCCGTGGACAGTCATATAGACGTGCGAGTAAAAAAGTGAGATAGCCAGCCATAAAAACAATCTTGCAAGTAAAATTTTAATTTGTCTTTTTAAAATTCCGCTCAAAGTTCCGTTTAAAATTTTATTTAAAATTTTGCTTGGGATTTTGATAGGAATTTTGCAAAAATTCGCCGGAGATTTCACAGCTATTATCAAAAATTAAAATTTTATCCCTCGCTTTTTGCTATAATTATTTTTAAAATTTAAAAGGAGTAAAAATGAAAATTTTAGCGTCGATTGCTGCACTAATCGTAGCAGCCTACTTGCTCGCGCAGATATTTTTCCCGCAGGGGGTCTCGTTTGTCGGATGCGGCGTCGGTAGGGCTAATTCGTGCGAAGACTACGGAGCATATTTGCTTGAGGAGCGCGATTATGAGGCAGCGAAAAAGCCGTTTGAAAAAGCTTGCGAAGCGGGGCTGGAAAATAGCTGTGCTATCGCGGGAGATTTATATTACGACGAGCAAAATTTATATAAAACTACGAAAGATAAGGGCAAGTCCGCGCGGTTTTATTCCAAAGCGTGTGAGCTGGGAGCCGCCAAAGCTTGCTACAACGCCGCGATAATCTCTTATAAAAATGCGGATAAGAAAAATACGTTCGCATTTTTTGCCAAATCATGCGATTTGGGATTAGGCGAGGGCTGCTTAAATGCTGCGGTCGCTAGCTACGAAGAAAAAGACTATCAGGGCGCTCTTAAGTTTTTCCTAAAATCTTGCGATGCTGCTTTGGCAGAGGGATGCCAGAGGGTTGGGCTAGCGTATTCAAAGAAGGAATTTGGCGAGCCGGATCTGGATAAAGCGATGATCTACTACGACAAAGCCTGCAAGCTGGGAGCTGAGTTTAGCTGCAACGTAGTAGCTGCGATGAATAAAATAAATGCAAGCGAGGCTAATGCTACTAAATAGATGACAGGGCTAGCTAGATGATAATACGGCGAGATCGAAATTAATATAGAAATTTTGCGGAGCTTTATGGGATTTTATGAAATTTCGTGAAATTTTGTCTTTAAATTTTATTGCTGAGATTCCGCATATTGCGATAATATCGATGGATAGTGATTTTAAAATTTCAGTATTTTGGAAGTTAGAATTTAATCTATGCTGTGGATTTTATTGACAGAATTTTAACTTATCATAGACTTATCCATCGCGATATAGGGATTTAATCATAATCTTAGTGCATCCCTGAAAGAGAAAAAATTGCGCAAACTAGCGAGTAGCTATGCAATCACAGCTGATATGGCAAAAATATCCGAAAGGATCGCACGGGATAATCAATTTGCGAAGTAAATAAAATCAATTCACAAGGGAATGGGAATCTATCAATAAACAAGTAAAATTATTCATCGCAAAGCAAGCAAAATCGATCTGTAAATGGGTAGATCAAGCTTAAAACTAACTCGAATTAGCCTGTAAATAAGCTAAATTGCAAGCGAGATAAATTTTAAGCAGGCATATTGTAAGAAAGTAAAGTTTTAGATGGGGTAAGCAGGGTAAATCGATTTCAAATCACCGTAGAAGTTGGATGACGATCCTAATTTAAAGCCCCATTTTTCCGGGATTTAAGATACCTTTTGGATCGAAAGCCCTTTTGATCGCGCGAAATAGCTCCATCTCCGCTGCGCTAAAAGCTAGTGACATAAATTCCGCCTTACTTAGTCCGATGCCGTGCTCGCCGCTGAGCGTACCGCCAAGATCAACTGCAGCTTTGAAAATTTCGGTGATTGCGTCATGTCCGCGTCGCACCTGAGCTTCATCTTTTTTGTCGGCGACCATGACGTTGGTGTGGACATTGCCGTCGCCCGTGTGCCCGAAACAGGGCACGCGCACGCCGTATTTATCGCCGATGCGCGCGATACGGCGCAGTAGCTCGGGCAGCTGCGAGCGCGGGACGGTGATGTCCTCATTTAGCTTAAGCGTGCCGTAGATATTGATCGCCTGCGAGCAGTTGCGCCTCGCAAACCAAATGCCCGCGCGCTCCTCTTCGCTTTCTGCGATGCGAAAGTCGCTCGCGCCGTTTTGAACGAAAATTTCTTTTATGAGCGCGAGCTCCTCCAAAAGCACTGCTTCTAAATTGCCGTCTGTTTCGCAGATCAAAATCGCGCCCGCACTCTTCGGCAAGCCCTTGTGAAATTTCTCCTCGACCGCGGCTATGCACAGCGCGTCTAAAAATTCCATCGCCACGGGCGTGATACCGGCAGCCATCGTCTTATACACGGCATTCATTGCTGCATCTACGCTAGGAAAGACGCCCATCGCGGTCTTTTTAAGCTTTGGCATTGGGATGAGCTTGAGTGTGATTTCGGTGATGATGGCAAGCGCACCTTCGCTTGCGATTAAAATTCCTGCCACGTTGAAGCCTGCGACGTCTTTGATAGTGCGTTTGCCCGCTCGGATCACCTCTCCATTAGGCAGTACCGCACGCAGTGCCATTACGTAGTCTTTGGTGATGCCGTATTTTGCGGCGCGCATGCCACCGGAGTTTTCGGCGACGTTGCCTCCTAGCGTGGAATAATCCTGGCTTGCGGGATCGGGCGGATAAAACAGCCCGCGCACTGCAGCTGCTTTTTGCAGATCAATATTTATGCAGCCGGGTTGGACTACGGCGAGTAGATTTTGCATGTCGATTTCTAGAATTTTATTCATATGTTTTTCAAATGCCAAAATCACTCCGCCGTTTGCGGCTAAAGATCCACCCGTAAAGCCGCTACCTGCGCCTCTTGGAACTACGTGGATTAAATTTTCGTTGCAGAATTTTAAAATTTGACTGACATCGTCCTCACTTCGCGGGAAAAGCACGCCGTCCGGCAGACAGCGCCTTTTTGTCGCGTCGTAGCAGTATGCCGTGCGATGAGCCTCGTCAAAATAGGCATTATCCGCGCCTAATAGATTTGTAAAAAACGCTCGCGCGGCGCTATTCATTGCCGTCTAAGCCCAGCAAATAGCGGTAGTGTTTGTCGTAATCGCTGATCGGGCCGTTAGTAAAGTCCCAAATGACGGTCTTTATCTCGCCCACGCGTGAGTAAAATGGCAGCTGATAATAAGCCACGCTGCCGCTAGCGAACGTGCGCAAAGGCTTGAAGCTGCCGCAGTCGGCAAATACACCTTGTTTGTCCATCGCGATAAAAATCAGTCCGGCGCTGTTTTGCGCGCAAATTTTACGAAAATCGTCACGGCTGGGATTTGGCTTGTGGTTGTAGCTAAGATAGGCGCCGCCAAGATCTGGGTGGATAAAATTTATATTTGGAAAAGCCTTGATAACCTGCTCGTAAATTTCAGCGTTAGGTGCGACGATTATGGCGCGGTCATAGAGGAAATTTAAGATCACTTTATCGCCGCTTGAGGGTAAAATTTTAGGCAGCGGTAGCGCCTCTTGAGCTAACATATCAAAAACCTCAAATCGCACCTTTGCCTTGCCTGCACTTTTTTGCGTCACGACTGCGCGCGCGATGATGGAGCTCGCGCCGCTACCGAAATTATGCATCACCACTCCACTGCTGCCTACGGCAATCGTAGGGCTATCTGTGATCTCGCCCGAACCATCCGTTACGCTAAGTAGGGCGGTTTCGTATCGCGGCATGTTAAATTCCGCCCCTATCGCCGCGCTTAAAAATAGACCTAAAATAAGTAAAGCTTTTTTCAAAATTCTGCTCCTGAATAAAATTTCGGCTAATTATACATAAAACTTTGAAATTAGCGATAAAATTCCGCGGTATTTACGAAATATAAGCGTTTTTTCGTTACAATCCCGCCTTAAAATAATATTTCAAAGCGGTTTTATATGACTAGAATTTTTATATTGCTTTTTCTGTGGATAGGCGTAGTTTTTGCGAACAACCCCAGCGTAGAGAAGTTTGCCTGGCCCGATGGCGTAAGTCTGCTGCAATTTATGGAAACTGCGGGCATTCCCGCGTCTGTATATTATGACCTGGATAAAGAGGATCAGGAGCTTGCCGCCGAGGTACGAGCTGGCGTGGAGTGTCAAATTTTGCGTGATCCAGCAGGTCGCGTCTCCCAGCTGCTAATCCCCGTCAGTGAGGAGCTTCAGATCCACATCTACCGCGATAAATTCGGCACTTTTAGATTCGTTTATACTCCGATAGTTTATGAGGAAAACAGCTACTCTTTAGGAATTCAGATCGAAAGCTCGCCCTATCAAGATATCATCAAAGCTACGGGCAATGCAGCTTTAGCGAATGAGTTTATGCTTGTTTTTAAAAACGAGGTAAATTTTAAAAAGCTGCAAAAGGGCGATCGGCTTGTGATCCTGTATGAGCAAAAGACGCGCCTTGGCAAACCTTTTGGCGGAGTAAATATCACCGCAGGAATGATCGAGGAAAATAAAAGGCCCAAATCGCTATATTTTTTCGACGATAAATACTACGACCGAAGCGGCAAAAAGGTCGAATCTTTTCTGCTAATTACGCCGCTTGTTTATACTAGAATTTCATCGTATTTTACCCCTAAAAGATTTCATCCGATTTTAAAGCGATATCGCGCGCATCTGGGTGTGGATTACGCAGCCCCCAAAGGCACTAGAGTAAATGCCGCAGGGGCAGGCAAGATTAGCTTCGTAGGTCGTAAAAACGGCTACGGTAACACCGTAGAGATCAACCACGGCGGCGGCATTAGCACGCTTTATGCACATCTTAGTGGCTTTGCTAGCGGCACAAAAGCAGGCGTTAGTGTCAAGCAAGGCCAACTAATCGCTTATGTGGGCTCGACCGGGCTTAGTTCGGGACCGCATCTGCACTTCGGACTTTATAAAAATAAGCAGGCGATAGATCCTCTTAAAGTAGTCAAGATTGAAAAAACTAACGTTATAAGCGCTGAGGAACTTAAATTTAAAGCTCTCGTCAAAGATATGGACGCCAGAATGACTGCGGCTAAAGACGGCTCGAAAAACCCTGCTAAATTTGAAAACTACGAGTCGCTTATCACGATAAATTAAGGCTGAAAATGGAAAATAAAGAACAGCTGGACGACGTCGAGGAGGCTAAGGCGCTTCTTGATGCGCATCTAGGCGATACGCTTGAGCATGAGCTGAGTGCCGCCGATCTTACGGAGCATTTAAAAACTCTAAAGAAGCACGACGAAGAAAAATACGTAGAATTCTTAAAAAAGCTAGATCCTGAGGATCTTGCCGATGCTGCGCTTGAGATGCCCGAGCATATGCTCGAAGACGTCATCGAAACTCTGCCTCACGAAAAGATCGTAAAAGCGATCGAGGAGCTCGAAAGCGACGATCAGGCAGAGCTTTTGCAAAACATCGGCGAAATCGACGAGGACAAGGCCGAGCAGATTTTCTATGGGCTTGATGAGGACGATCGCCACGATATTCTTACTATCTCCAAATATAGCGAAGATGAGGCAGGCGCGTATATGCAGACCGAGGTCTTTAGCGCTAGGCAGGATCAGACTCTGGGACAGGCGGTCGAGATGCTGCGCGTTATGCGCGAAAAGGATGAGATCGAGAACGTCTTTCAGCTCTTTGTGCTTGATAAAAAGGGGCATCTGCTTACTACCTTTTCGACGTCCGATCTGATTTTATACGATTTTTCGCTCACGCTGGAAGAAATTTCACAAAAATTCGGCGCCGAAAATAAAATCCACTTCGCCACCGATACCGACAAGATCGACGACGTGATCAAGGACTTTGAAGAATTCGATCTTAACGTCATTCCTGTAGTAGATGCTAACGGCGTGCTTATCGGGCGTATCACCGCCGATGATATCCACGATCTCATCCAAGAGCGCGCCACCGAGCAAATTTACAACCTCGCGGGCGTCGATGACGAAGCGGAGGATGATGAGACGACGATCTTTAAGGCGGGTCGCGCGCGCGCTGTGTGGCTAGCGGTAAATTTATGCACGGCGATCGTAAGCTCCACGATCATCGGGCTTTTTGACGCCACTATCGAAAAGCTGGTCGCGCTCGCCGTGCTTATGCCGATAGTCGCCTCCATGGGCGGTAACACCGGCACGCAGGCGCTTACGGTAACCGTGCGCCGCCTAGCCTTGGGCGAGATAGCATTTAAAGACAAAAAGCAGGTTCTCTTTCGCGAGATCACGATCGCTTTTATAAACGGCTTAATCTTTGCCACGTTGATGGGGTTTGTGGCGTATTTTTGGTTCGGCATTAAGCTTTTGGGGCTGGTGATTGCGATGTCGATGGTGCTAAATTTAACTCTCGCGGGGCTTTTCGGCGCCGTCATTCCGATCACGCTTAAAAAATTAAATATCGACCCCGCCGTCGGTAGCTCCGTACTGCTTACCACGGTTACGGACATCGTGGGATTTTTTAGCTTTTTAGGACTTGCGACGTGGATACTACTATAAAAAATTTTAAAATTTCCGAGCTTAAAAGCTCAAATTTCGTTAAACCCTTTCGCTTAAATTTTGAAATGGACGGCGTAGCGCGCGCGTGGGACTGCGTCAAGGTGCACGATAGCGTCTCGATTTTGCTTTATCATACGCAGCGCGACGCGCTTTTGCTCGTCAAGCAGTTTCGCCCCAGTGTGTGGTTTTATCAAGAGGAAAATTTAATAAATTCGCCCGAAAAGGGCTACACCTACGAGCTTTGCGCGGGTATTTTAGATAAGGGCATTAGCGAGGAGCAAACGGCGATCGAAGAGGTGCTCGAAGAGACGGGATATGCCGTGAAGGATATGAAATTCATCACGAGCTACTACAGCGCCCTGGGCTTTGCGGCGAACCGTCAAATTTTATACTTCGCGTGTATCAACGAATCGATGAAGCTAGGTCGCGGCGGCGGCGTGGACGGCGAGAAGATCGAGCTTTTCTACCTGCCCGCAGCCAAGGCGCGAGAGTTTATGTTTGACGAAAAGATCGTGCGCGCGCCGGGGCTGATCTTGGCATTTCAGTGGTTTTTGAGCGAGTTTAAAGCTTAGTGGCGAGGCGCGTTTTTGCGTCTTGCACGTTTTTGCGCCTCGGTTTTAAATTTAAAGGACGGCGATGAGGGTTTTATTTAGGCTGTGCGTTATCGCGGCATGCCTTTATGTAGCTATCGCGGCGGGACTTTATATCTTTCAGGAGCGGCTGATATTTTTGGGCGAGCCGTTAGATAAAAACTTCAAATTTAGCTTTGAAAATTCCGAATTTGCAGGACTTGTGAATGCGCCAGAGAACGGCGAGCATTTAGACGTACCGACCTCCGCTACGCAAAATAGTGCGGCGACAAACGGCGTCGCGGACGAAAGCGCTTCGGCGATTGGCGGCGTAAAGGAAAACGGCGCCGCAGCGAGTAACTCGGCGGGCGAGATTAAAGCCGGCGCCGAAACGAGCGGTTTTGAAAATGAAAATACCCAAGCTAGCACCGAGCGCGTCGGCGAAAACGCCGCAGGAAACGGCGCTGCAGGCAATAACGCAAACGCCGCTGCGATAAAATTTCAAGAGATCAATATCCCGTTTGAGAGCGGGGCGATAAACGGGCTGAAATTTAGCGCAGCAGAGCCTAAAGGCGCGATTTTGTTCTTTCACGGCAACTTCGGCGACGTGAGCGGCTGGGGCGCATACGGCGCGGATTTTGCGGCTTTGGGATACGATTTTTATATTTTCGATTACCCGGGCTACGGCAAATCGGACGGCAAAATTTCATCGCAGCAGCAGCTTTTTGCGAGTGCCGATGCGATGAGCCGCTACGTTTTAGCGCAGCATTCGCCAAGTAAGCTCGCGATGATCGGCTACTCGATCGGAAGCGGCATCGCAGCACAGCAGGCTGCGAAGTGGGACGCGGCGCGGCTGATTTTGCTCGCGCCATATTTTAGCTTCGAGCGGCTCGCGCACGAAAAAATCCCCTTTGTGCCTAAATTTTTGATCCGCTACAAGATTCCGACCGCGGAATTTCTGCAAGCGGCACGCGGCACGCAGATCACGCTCATCCATGGTGCCGCCGACGAGCTGATACTGGTGCATCACTGCCGCGATCTTGCGGGATCTCTTAAGGCGGGCGATCTATTTTATGAAATACCAGACGCGCCGCATAATGGACTGCTGGCAATGCCTGGTATTTGGGAAATTTTAAAAGAGAGGCTGCGCTAAGCAGGGCTCGGCGTAAAATTTTACGCAGAATTCGCCCGCTAAATTTTAAAATTTTACGTAGAATTCCGCGCGGGCTAGGTCGTCGTAAAATTTCATAAAATTTTATAGCGGCAAAACACGGCGCCAAAAACGAGGCGCGATTTCAAATCAAAATTTACGCGCCGTTAGCTGCAAATATAGAGCCGGTCTCGTTGGCGCTAAATTCTTTCTAGCGCGCACGTGCCGTAAATTTAAAGATAAAATTTGCGCCCGATTACGACGCTATGCGTTTTAGTCGCGATAAAATTCTGTGAAATTTTATCCCGCGGGCATTTATAAATTTCAAGAAATTTTAAGTCCAAATTTTATATTTGCGCGGAAGTGACGCCGTATTTTAGCCGCGTAGAATTCTGCCGCGTAAAATTTTACCTAGCGAAATTCTGTCTCGCAAAATTCTATCTCGTAAAATTTTAATTCGCCGCGCTCAAATTTTATCCGCCGAGTCAAAATTTCTCCCGCCGCTCCTAAATTTTACCAGCTACGCTTTACCCAAATTTATATTTAGTTGTTGTAAAATGCGTTTTTAAAAGGATTTTAGCGGTTTATGATATGAGTATTTTAGAGCTTACGGAGTGCGTAGGCATCGCTTCGGCGGCGCTTAGCGGATTTTTATTCGGCGTTAAGAAGGGCTGCGATTGGCTTGGGATCTTTATCGCGGCGTTTTTGACGGCGCTTGGCGGCGGGATCATGCGCGACACCTTGGTAAGTCGCGAGATCTACTCATTCACGCACTACGTGCCCGTAACCATCGTGCTTGCGGTAAGCGTCGTAGCTATTTTTGCCAAACTTTACGAGAATCGCGATTTGGAGGGTAAATTTTTATTTATTCTAACCGATGCGATCGACGTCGTAAGCTTTTCGATAGTCGGGGCGATGGTTGCGCTAAGCTACAATCATAACGTTTTCGGCGTGGTGCTGATCGCGTTTTGCAACGGCGTGGGCGGCGGCATCTTGCGCGATGTCCTGCTGAACGAAGTGCCGTGGTTTTTGCGCACCGGGCTTTACGGTACGATAAGTATGGGCGTAGGTTTGATATATTTCGTGCTTGATGGGTTGGGGCTTAGCGGCGCCTTTTCGGTGATTATTTTGCTGGTTTTGGGGGTTGCGTTTCGCATGGTGGCTTATTACAAATCTTGGCATCTGCCTAAAGTGGAGTACAAACAATGAACTATTTGATGGATAATTTCGCGCGCGTAAACGTAGCGCTAGTAAGAGGCGAGGGCTCGATAGTCTATGATGAAGCGGGCAAGGACTACGTGGATTTTGGCGCGGGTATCGGCGTAAACTGCCTGGGGCACGCAAATGAAATCGTCTTAGAAGTGATCGGCACGCAAGCTGCGCAGATCATCCACGGCTCGAATATCTATAGAATTCTGCCTCAAGAAGCCCTGGCTCAAAAGATTAGCGAGCTTTTGGGGTATCGCAGTTACGCCGTGTTTTGTAACTCCGGCGCGGAGGCGAATGAGGCGGCAATCAAAATGGCGCGCAAATACGGCACCGTAAATTTCCCTAATAAAAAATTTGAAATTCTAACTCTGCGAAATTCCTTCCACGGCCGCACACTAGCGACGCTACAAGCTACCGGGCAGGAGAAATTTCATCCGGAAATTTTTGCGCCTTATATGCCCGGGTTTAAATTTTTCGACGATATCGAGAATATCATCGCGCATATCGATGAAAACAGCGTCGCCGTGATGATCGAGCTAGTCCAGGGCGAGGGAGGTATCAAGCCTCTGGATAAGGCGAGCGTGCAAAGGCTGGCGGCGGTTTTGAAAGAGAAAAAGCTGCTTTTGATCACCGACGAGGTGCAGTGCGGCGTATATCGCACGGGCGAGTTTGCAACGTCGCAAATTTATGGCATCCGTCCCGACATCATCACCTTTGCCAAAGGTCTTGCGGGCGGCGTGCCGATCGGTGCGTGCGTGGCTCAGCAAAACATTTTCGCTCCGGGCGAGCACGGCAGCACCTTCGGCGGTAACTTTTTGGCGACCTCTACGGCGCTTGCGGTGCTTTCGCAGCTTCAGTTTTTAAAAGCGAGCGGCAAGCTTGATAAGACTATAAAAAGATTTATCAAGAAACTGGACGCCATCGCCGCAGACTATCCTAGCCTGATCGAAAAGCGCGTGGGGCTCGGTCTGATGCAGGGCCTCGTGCTACGCGATGAAAAAAATTTGGGCGAGATCTTTAACAAAGCCCTGCAAAACGGACTTTTGATCCTAAAATCCGGCAAGCGCACCCTTAGATTTTTGCCTGCGCTAAATATCAAAAAACCGGAGATCAAAGAGGGCTTTGTACGCCTACGCAAGAGCCTGGACGAGATAGTGCGGGCGTGAAATTTAGCGATTTTTTTGAGGGCTGGCTAAACGAGAGCTATTACGCAAATACCGCTAAAATCGGCAAGAGCGGCGATTTTTACACCGCCGTGAGCGTAGGGAGCTTCTTTGGGATCTGCATCGCGCGCGAAATTTTACGCTTAAGCGCAGATTTTAGCGCGACGCAAGCGTTAAGCTTAGATGCGGCGACAAGCCCAATTGCATCGCGGCAAAACCTTGCGGCGAGCGAGCTAAATCTAGATGTCGCACTTGAAGAAAAACCGCAAAATAGCGCTAAAATCGCTATCGTAGAGATCGGCTCACACGACGGGCGGCTGCTTTGCGACATAGCGCAAGCTATCTTTACGCTGGGCGGTGCGGCGGCGCTTGATAAATTTAGCTTTGCGATTATCGAGCCGCACGAGCGCCTGCGCGAGCTGCAGCGGGCGAGCTTTGCGGAGAGCTTCGGAGGCGAAATCGCGCTAAAGCACTTTACAAGCGCGCGCGAGGCGAAATTTAAAGATGCGATCTTTGTGGCAAATGAACTCTTCGACGCCTTTAAATGCGAGGTGGTGGACGGCGAAAATATGCTTTTTATCGAAAGCGGCGCGGCAAAATTTGCTCCCATAAAAGAAGGTGAAATTTTAACCCTTGCGCGTAGATTCGGTATCTCGCGCGGCGAAATCCCGATCGGATACTTTCGCTTTGCGCGCGAAATTTGCGCTAGCGCGCAGCGGTTTTATTTCATCGCCTTCGATTACGGGCAGATGGGCGCTAGCGGCGATTTCAGCCTGCGGATTTACCGAAATCACGAAGTTTTTGGCTTCTTTGAGGTGCAAAACTTGAGCGATTTTTACGGCAAAAGCGATCTTACCTACGACGTAAATTTTGAAATTTTACGCGCGGCGTTTGAGGACGCGGGCGCCGCGACGACGGATTTTAAAAGACAGATCGCGGCTTTGATAGACTTCGGTGCGGTCCAGCTTTTAGAGCTTTTTATGCAAAAAAGCGGCGAGAAGGGCTACCTAAACGCGCTTTTGCAGTTCAATCACCTGCGCGCGGAGTTTGGCGAAAAGTTTAAGATGATAAAATTTAAAAAGGGGCTTTGATGAAAGCTTTTATCGATTGCGACTGCGAAATTTTACAAAAGACGCTGGAGCTGTTTTTGAAGGACCATGCCGCAAGTGCGCAGGATTGCGACTTTGTGATAAGCGATGATCTGCAAAGCTCGGCAAAACCGCTATTTTTAATCGGCGAGGACGGAGATTTGGCGCTGCCGTTTTCCAAGAATACTTTGCTATCGAAGCTGGAGGATTTTCAAGGCTCGCTAAAGCGGGATCTTAGCGAATACGATGCGGCGGAAGAGGAAATTTGCGCGCTATTTGATGAGTTTAAGGCAAAAATCATCGAAATTTTAAGAAGGCAAAATGGCTAAATTGTCTAAGCTCGGCGGCACGCTCTTTATGCAAATTTCAAGCGGCATTTATAGGGGCAAAAAGCTTGCTCTGCCCGCACTTTCGAGCACGCGTAGCACGAAAAGCATCGTAAAGGGCTCATTTTTTGATACGTGGCGGGCGGAGTTGCGCGGCGCGGCGTTTATCGAGTGCTTCGGCGGCAGCGGTGCGATGGCGCTTGAAGCTCTAAGCAACGGCGCAAAAAACGTTTATGCGATCGAAAAGGACACCGCCGCGCATAAGATAATGCGGAAAAATTTCGAGCTTTTTGGGCTCGGCGCAAATGCGATCTTGGGCGATTGCTTCGAGCGACTACCCAAAATTTTGCACGAGCTGCAAGGGGATATAAATGGACGCTCGGGCGCGAATTCTAGCGAAAGCCATACCGTAAATTCCAGCGAGAATTATCTCTCCGATCCTGCGCGCAGAGTGTTTGTTTATCTGGATCCGCCGTTTGCGATCAGGCAGGGCTTTGGTGAGATTTACGAGCGGATGCTGGCGCTGATAGTACGCCTGGGCTCCGTGCAGTGCGAGCTACTAATCACGATCGAGCATATGAGCGAGCTTGAGCTGTCACCTAAAATCGGCGATTTCGCGCTGCTTAAATCGCGCAAATTCGGCGCTACGACGATGAGTTACTACGCAAAATGAAAAGCTTAAAGCAAATTTTAGATTACTACGCCGATTTGAAAAATTGCGATGCGGATCTTTTTGGCGCGCCCGATCCGCTGCAGGTCGCAAAGGGAGAGCGAAACGATGTCGCGGCGCTTATCTGCGCGCTGTTTGCTTACGGGAGCGCGGCTCAAATTTTAAAATTCCTCCACTCACTTGATTTTTCGCTTTTGGACGCGAGCGATGAGCGCATTAGGGCGGAGCTTGCGGGCAAAAAGTATAGATTTCAAAGCTCGCGCGACGTCGCTGAAATTTTTATAACTTTAAAGCGGCTTAAAAACAGCCTTAGCATCGAGGAGAGCGTGCTTTGCGGTATGCAAAAAAGCGGACGGATCGAGGATGGGATAAATTTTTTAATCGGCGAGATTTACAAATTAAATCCCTACCGTAGCCTGGGATATGAGTTTTTTTTCGGGCGTGGCTTTGCGCAAAAGCCCACGTCGCCGTATAAGCGCTACAATCTTTTCCTGCGCTGGGCGGTGCGCGACAGCGACATCGATCTGGGGCTGTATAGAAAGATCGAAAAATCGCGCCTCCTCATCCCGCTCGATACCCATACGCACAAAGTTTCGCTTAAGCTTGGGCTGATCGATCGCAAGAGTTACGATTTCGAGGCGGTTTTGCAGCTTACGCAAAGCTTAAGGCGCTTCGATCCGAGCGATCCCATCAAATACGACTTCGCGCTGTACCGCCTAGGACAGAGCGGCGAGATAGATAAAATTTTACCCGAACTGGGCGCAAATTTAAACAAAACCGCGGAGTAAGTCGGCGGAATTTTATCTGATACGAGCGGAGCGATGAAATTTTATGAAGCTTTGGAGCGGGTGTGCGGCGGAATTTTGCGCTGTGCTGCCGCATAAGCGGAGCTGGCTTTATGGATTTGCCGTACGCCTTAAGTACAACGCGCCGAAATTTCATGGAATTTTAGCAAAAGATCGCTTCATAAAATTTCACAAATTTTACGGATAGCCGTATAAATTTATAGGGCTGTCTTGCAGAATTTTGGTAAAATTATGCCGCTTTGCGTTGCTAAAATTTTATGAAATTTTGCAGCTCGCGCACGACGCGATAAATTGTACGGCACTAAAACGACAATCACGCGACAAATTTTATAAAATTTAAGCGGGAGCCGTGCAGCAAAATCCGATAGAATTCCGTGGAATTTTGTAAAATTGCATGGAATTCTAGCAGGCGCTCGTATGCACTTTGCGGTGCATGAGCGGTTTGCGATTGTAATTGCGCGGAATTTTTCGCAGACACTCGCGGGTGCCCGTCTGCGTAATTTGAGAAAAGGACAAAAATGGAGCTTGAGCTTTGGCAGTTTGCGGTGCTTTTTGCGGCGGCGTTTTTCGGCGGATTTATCGACTCGATCGCGGGCGGCGGCGGGCTGATATCGCTGCCTGCGCTGCTTGCCGTGGGCGTTCCGCCGCATGTAGCGATCGCCACAAATAGATTTCAAGGCAGCTTCGGAAGCTTCACCGCCGCTTTAAATTTCATCCGCAAGGGCTATGTCGATGCAGCGGAGATCTTGCGCGGCGTGATTTTTACGTTCGTAGGCGGACTCGTCGGCGCTTATGTCCTGCTCCTAATCGATGCGAAATTCCTAAACTATCTCATTCCGATCCTGCTACTGGCGCTTTTCTTTTATATGATTTTTTCGCCGAACCTAGGCGAAGCGCCCGTCAAACCCAAGATGTCAAAAAATAGCTTTTACGCGATTTTCGGGCTTGTTTTGGGCTTTTACGACGGATTTTTCGGTCCAGGCACAGGCTCGTTTTGGACGTTTGCGCTCGTGGGAATTTTAGGGCTTTATATGAAAAAGGCGGTCGCGCACACGAAGGTTTTAAATTTCACCTCAAACATCGTCTCTTTGGGCGTTTTTATCATCGGTGGGCAAATTTTATGGCTCGTCGGAGCAGTGATGGCGGTCGGACAGATCGCGGGCAGCTTCGCAGGCTCAAGCCTAGTGATGCGATGCGACGTAAAATTCGTGCGCAAGATGCTTCTATTTGTAGTTGCCGCTACGATTTTAAAGCTACTTTACGGACTGATTGCAAGTTGATTACAGATTGGTTGAAGACCGATCGCAGACCAATCTCAAGCCAAAATCATAGAATTTTATACAGGATTTCGTATAAAATTTCATGTAAAATTTTATGAGCTCTCGCCGATTTGCCGCAATGACGCTGATCTTGCTGCCGCAGTAGCGCAGATCTTGCTGTAGGGTCGCGCCAGTCTCGCTTCGATGACGTCGATTATATCGTAGCTTCGCGCTGATCTTGTCACGACTACGCTAATTTCCCGCTGCTGCGATGTTGATTCTGTTGCCGTTGCGTCGGAGGTCTGGCTTGTCGTGAGGTCTTGATTTTATTATTTTGGTAGCGTTGATTTTGCTCCGCTACATCGACAACTTCGTTGCCGCGCTTGCTACTGCGAGGATTTTAATTGCGTTGCGCGGTGTCGCACTGATTTTTTTATGACGGCGCTGTTCTTTCTGCTGCGATAGTGGCGATTTTAGCGCTGCTTTTACCGCCCCGTCGCCCGTATCACTACCATGGGCGGTTTGATTTTGCCGGTCGAGACATTGATGATCTTGCTACCACAAGGAATTTAATTTACTGCCGCAACGATGCCGATGGAGTTTCGTCCATTCGCATCGTTTAAATTTAGCCGTACTGTCCGTATCTATTTCGTCGTATCGCCATGCATTCATTCGGTGCCGCCGATAGAGTCGTCGTATTGCCGAGCGCGCGGCATTATCATGCTCGTACTTATGAAATTTTATATGTTTATGCCCACAAATTTAAAATATCGCTCCATAGATCATTTTCCGCGCTGCCGTACGTACTACCAAACCAACTCTCCGCGATTAAATTTAGCCGCACTTTCACGTGCTGTTTTTTGCGCCCGTCAGCTATTTTGAATTTTGTCGTTTCGTCGCCACGGCTCGCTATTCCGCGCTAGCCCCTCGCCATATTGCTCGCTATATTTGTGCGATAAATTTAACCGTATTGCCGTACCTACCGTTTCACTCTGATATCGTAGGCGAAATTTTGCCTATCCATGCCATTTAAATTTGTCGCATTACTGCGTATCTGTTTCGCTTCGCCCGCCGAAATTTACCCGCCTCTTGCCGCCAATTAAATTTCATCATACCTGCCGCATCCAAGCCCGCCCGCCCGCAAAATTCCGCCGCCTAAAGCAATGCTAAAATATTTTGCGATAAAATGGGCGAAATTTTTTACAAAGGATTTAATATGCAGATTATTTCGACTCCCGATGCGGCGCAGGCCATCGGACCATACTCTCAGGCGATCAAGGCGGGCGGGCTCATCTTTACCTCGGGTCAGATCGCGCTTAAGCCGGACGGCGAGTTCGTCGCGGGCGGCGTGGAGGCGCAAACGAGGCAGGTTTTGCAAAATCTCGCCGCGATCCTGAAAGAAGCGGGCGCTACGCTGCAAGATGCCGTCAAAACGACGATTTTCCTAGCCGACATGGGCGATTTTGCCGCGGTGAACGAGATATACGCAGCGGCGTTTGGCGAGCACAAGCCGGCTCGCAGCACGGTGCAGGTCGCCAAACTCCCCAAAGGCGCGCTTGTGGAGATCGAAGTAATAGCGTTGGCTAGGGCTTAGCGCTAAATTTAGATCGCTAGAACTCTGCCAGTTCGCTTTTGCGGTTAAAATTTGGACGCGGGCGCTCGAAATTTAAACGGCTCGCTTTGGTTTTGAAGCCGCGCGTGCTTTTAAATTTAGATTTTAAAAAGCCGCGCCAAACGTCCGCGGGGCTGTGTAAACAGCGCGTTTTGGTGTCGCTAAGCGTTAAAATTTCTCGCTCAAAATAGGATTAAAATGATAGAAGAGCTTATTCAAAAATCTAAAAATATCACGGCAGCGGGGCACAGCGACATAGAGCCCGCATGGATCGCGCAGGCGCAGCGGCGGCTAGGCTTTGCGCTGCCTGCGAGCTATAAGCAGATGCTGCTAAGATACGCTAGCATCAGCGCGGCGGGGGACGGAGCTAAAAACGATCGCGCCGCCCGAGTTTGCGGATAGTGCCGATGAGGGCATCTGCTACACGTATGAGATAAATCTCAAAAACGGGCTATTCGCCGCGGACGAGCTCGTGTTTTTGCAGCTCGAGGACGAGGAGTATTATTTTAAAATTTCGCCCGCAAGCGACATAGCGGGCGGCTCGTCGAATACGGCGCGCGGCAAGACGGCGGAGAGCACGAGCGGCGAGGCTGCGGGCGCGACGGTGCGCGATACGGTCGTCGCGACGGTAGCCGACGGTGCGGAAAATAGGGCACCTGGCGACGAAGCACGCGTGGAGAGATCGCCGGATGTGGCGCATGATATAAATGTCGAAGCGGCAGACGAAACGACGTGTAAAACGGCGGGTGCGACAATGAGCGGGGCGGCAGACGAAGCAACAAGTGGAGCGACGAAAGAGATAACGAGCGAGCAGGCAGGCGACGCGCCGTGCGAATACCCCGTATATGTGCGCAGGGTGAGGATAGGCTTTTCGCGGACGATTTTTACGGGTTTTTGGAAAAATTTTAAGACGAAATTTAACGCAAAATCAGGAGAGGCGAAATGGGACTGTTTGACATTTTTAAAAATGATAAATTTGACGTCGACGTGCGCCAGGACGGCGTTTTCATCGGCGGCGTAAACTGTGAGTTTGATCTGGCTAAGCTTAACGAAGTCTTGGGGCAGCCGCGCGTGGTCGATGACAGGGAGGGCAAAAGCCGCTATTTTTGGGATGAGGCGGGGATTTTCGCCTTCGTGCGCGCAGACGAGCTCGCAGAACCGAGGCTTTCCGAGATAATTTTGATGCTTGAGGTCGCAAAGGGCGTGCAGCACGAGGTTCCGCGCAAGCTCTACGGCGGCGCATTCATGCTTGAGGGCAGGCCGCCGCTTGAGGCCGTGCCAGAGCAGGAGCTGCGCGGCGCATATATATTTTTGGAGCTTAGCCTTGGTAAATTCGAAGTCTCGCTAGCTCTAGCCGAGGCCGTGCAGGAGTGCATAGGCGCGATGGACTTTGCCGAGCGATTTGCTAAGCGTGACACCGACGAGATCGCAGATATCGTGCGAGCTGCGAAAATGCCGATAGGACGCGTCTGTATCAATCAAAAGGCAAAAAAAGGTAAAACGAAAGCCGAGCGATAAATTTAAGCTTCCGCGCGCGGCCGGCGAGACGCTAGCGTTTAAAAATTTCAATTTCAAAATCGCCGTGATGAACGAGCTGATGTATGAAAAAGCCCTGCTACAGCCCAAATTTGACGTGTTTGAGTACTGCGAGGAGCGCGGCATCGATCCGTATGCGGACTTTGGCGCGCTGCCGCAAGCCAAAAAGTGGTTCAAGGACTATCCGGTTCCCGCAGATTTGGCGGAGCAGGTGAGCGAGCTATATCTTGACGGCGGAAATGAAATTTACCTGCAAATCGCGCCTGATTGGGACGGCGAGGATGAGCTTTTCGACATTAAAAACATCGATGCCGCCGAGCTTGCGCTCTTCAAAAATCTTAAAAAAATCGAAACCAGCGGCATCGGCATATCTAAAAAGGCGCGAAAATCCTGCGCAGATGCGGGGATCGAGGTAGTTGATTGAGCGCGTGAAAATGGACTTTGAGCCTTACGGCGCGCGTTTTTGAGAAAATTTAAATAAGCTTAAACTCTCGCGGTACGCTTTTTAAAAAGGTCGCAATTGTTGCCTCGCCGCGGAAAATTCCACGCAAAATTCTATCTATGGCGAGCGCTATGAATGAGCTTTGAAAGGCGCTTGGCAAAACATCTGACATGTCTAATTCGGCATGCATTATAAGCTTTAAGGAAGCTCGCTTACAGCATAAGAGCTGCGTCGCTAAATGCGCAAGATGAGAGTGTCGCGCGAGTAAAAATAGTTCGCTTTTTGATTTTTGATTTTTGATTTTTGATTTTTGATTTTTGATTTTTGGAAAAAAATTCGCTGCGAGCAAGAGAGTTAAATTTACAGCTTTTAAATTTTAAAATTTACAAAGAACGGCACTTGCGGCTTTGAATGTGCGTCTAAATTTAGATTTCATAAAAGATTAAATTCTAAGCGCGGTTAAATTTGCGTTTTAATTCCGTTTGTAGCTGTATCATGTCATAAAATAGGGCAAGAGAATAGATCGTTTACGTGCGTGCGGCGCGGATTGAATTAAAATTTCAGTTTTGAAATTTAGCCTGAATTTAGGGCTCGCACTTAAGAAGTGGTTTTGTGCGCTGATACCGAAAGCCTAGAATATGTTTTAAATGCTCAAGTCGAGAAAGTGTTTTGCAGGCTAGCTCGCAAGAAAGTATTTTTGAAATCCGCATCAAGAGTGTATTAAAACTAACAAGGTGCGGCGCTGCTTTGCTGGTTTTATCACGCCGCTTCCAGGCTAAATTTCATAGCCGCATAAAGCTGTCGTCGTAGCCGCCTTCTAGCTTGCGGCGCATATCCTCGCGCCATTTTGGCGTAAGCGTCGTAAGCCGGTTAAATTTTGCTAACAGCCCTTCATCGAGGCGATCGCCGTAAAATAGACGGTTGAGCTCCATCACGCTCATCATAGCGGGGTCGCGCTCTACGACGTAGATCTCGTCGCCCGCGCGGCACGAGCCCGCCTCCAGCACGCGGTAGTACCAGCCGGTAAGTCCGCTACGTGCGATTTCCGCCGTCATCTCCGCGTTGCCCCAGCGCATTGAAAGCTTGTAGCAAGGCTTGCGCGGCTGGCTTACTTGCAGTACCAGCGAGCCTATGCGGTGCACATCGCCGATGCAGACGTTTTGTTCGTGTAGTCCGCTGATCGTGAGGTTTTCGCCCATTGCGCCGTAGGCTAGATTTTTAAGTCCCAAAAATCTCTCCCACGCGGCGTAATTTTGCACCGAGTTGGCAAAAATCGCCTTTTCCTCTCCGCCGTGATGCAGCGTGTCGGCTACCGCGTCGCCCTCGAATCCAAGCTCATTTGCGTGCACTTCGCCCGCTCTAGCTTGCTTAAAAATCGCCGTCTCCCAGCGCCTTTTTAGAGGCTGCGTGGCGCGCTCGTCGCCGTAAGCGCGCGGTTGCCCGGTCAGCAATGCCTTTAAAACTGGCATTTTTCGCTCCTTAAAATTTGCATCCATTCTCCTTAGATCATAAAATTTAGGCTAGGATTTTAGCTCGAAAAGAATTTTAAAATTATAAATTTTGCGGCGATTTTGCGCTAAATTCCAAGTGCGGGCTTGAAATTTAGCGCGCGGCATTATTTGTAGTCGTTTGCGTCGTAGCTTTTGCCGTCGTTAAAGTCGCTCAAAAGCCGCACTACGATGGGGCTAAGTAGGATGATCGCGATTAAATTTGGTATCACCATCAGTCCGTTAAACATATCTGCTAGCCCCCAGACGAGGTCGATCTTTTGCACGCTTCCTATGAATACGAATGCGACGACCAAAATTTGCAAGAGCTTGACGAATTTTGCGCCGAGCAGATAGCGCACATTGATCTCGGCGAAGTAATACCAGCCCAAAATCGTGGTAAATGCGAAGAAAAACAGGCAGATCGCCACGAAGCCGTAGCCGCCGCTGCGACCCAAAATCTGCGACCCGAAGGCTTCCTGCACCAGCGAGATGCCCGAAAATACCGCCTTGCCGTTTTCAAAGGCGACTACGTCGGTGCTGAGCACCACAAAAACGGTGATGTTAAGCACGATAAAGGTATCGACGAAAACGCCCATTATGCCGAGCACGGCTTGATCTACGGGGTGTTTGACGTTCGCTGCGGCGTGTGCGTGCGGCGTCGAGCCCATGCCCGCTTCGTTTGAAAAGAGCCCGCGCGCGATGCCGTATCTCATCGCAGTGGCGATCGTAGCGCCCGTAGCGCCGCCCCAAGCAGCGGATGGATCGAACGCGGCTTTGAATATCAACGCGATGACGGATGGAATTTTATCGAAATTTGAGCCGATTATGACGAGACCGACGAGCACGTAGCAGATCGCCATTAGTGGCACGACTTTTTCGGCTACGCGCGCGATCGCTTTGACGCCGCCGAAAAAGATGACGCAGCAGATGAGCGCCAATGCTGCGCCGCTTGCCCACTTCGGGATTCCAAATGCACTGCTAAAGCCGTCTGAGATGGAGTTTGCCTGCACCATATTGCCCATGAAGCCCAAAGCAAAGATGATGGCTAGAGCAAAAAACGCCGCTAAAGGCTTGGCAAGGGGGCTTTTGAGTCCGCGACTGATGTAAAACGCGGGCCCTCCGATCATATGTCCGCTGTCATCCTTGGTGCGGTAAATTTGAGCCAGGCAGATTTCGGCAAAATTCGTCGCCATGCCCAAAAACGCCGCGCACCACATCCAAAATATCGCGCCCGGTCCGCCCATTACTAACGCGGTGCTGGCGCCTACCAGGTTGCCCGTGCCGACCTGTGCGGCGATCGCCGTGGCGACGGCTTGGAACGAGCTCATGCCGCTTTTGCCCGCAGCCTCGCCGTGCAGGGAGAAGTTGCCGAAAAGCTTGCGCGCGCCCATTTTAAATTTAAAAATCTGCACCAGGTGCAAGCGCGCCGTAAAATACGCGCCGGTGCCGCAAAGTAGGGCGATCAGAAAGTACGGACCCCACAAAAAGGAGTTGATCGCGTCGATTGTGGCGGTGAGTTTGTCGAGAAAATTTTGCATGATCTTTTCCGTGAATTTAAGATGCGAAAATATATTTTAAAAACTCTTAAATTCCTATAAATCGAGAGAAATTTAAGCGAAATTTTAAAGCGTTTTTATAATTTTACTCAAGCATTGAGCAAAGCGGTATGTGCTGTTTGCTGCATGCCAGCTTGTTTGGCAAGCGGCTTAGAATTCGCGCCTTAGCTATCTAAATTTACAAAGCAATCAACTGAAATTTTAAGCCTATTCATCACCGCCTTCGATTTTGAAAACGAACATCTTGCACGCGTTGCAAAAAGCGGGGATCAGGCTAAAGAGGCGCGCTTTGAGGCTCCGGTGCTCGCGGTACATTTTCATCATCGCAGCTTCTTTTATGAAGCGGATACGCGCAGGCTCCCAGCTCTGCACCTCCGCGCCGCCGCTGATGCCCATTTTAAAGGGCGCGTTTTGCATGTGTCGCATCGCGTCGTGACGTTTGGAGTCGAATTTTCTTACCGAAAACTCGCTCATGAAGTCGCTCAACACGTAGCCACTAAATTTTTGTGAAAGTGCGATAAAAAATTTTTTAAATTCCTCCTTTTCAAAATACATACTCACACCCTCTAAGATGAATATGTAGCCCGCGCTGCCGTGCTTTGCGACCAGCTCGTCCATCCACGAGGGATCTAGCATCGAGTAGGGCAGGCTGAAATTATTCTTTGCTTTGGGTAGCAGCGCGTCGCGCATGGAGATGACGTCGGGTAGGTCGAGGTCGTAAAATAGGGCGTTTGGCAGGGCGCTTTGCAGCCTAAGCGGGCGGGTGTCGAGTCCTGCGCCAAGTTGCACAATAATAGGGCGATTAAGCTCCGCCGCGAGCCGCAGCGTTTCGTCGTCGAAAAATTTCGCGCGGATCACGGTGCCCGTTTTGCTAAGGCGCGCGTCGTCGAATTTCGCAAAATCATAATCGATCTGCTCTACGACGGCGCTTGAAAAGGGGTCATTCAGGATCGGGGCGGCGCCTTTGAAATCCAGATGTCGCATATAGACGTTGATTAGCAGCGTCTCAGAGACGTTATCTTTAAAATTTAACTTTTGCATAAGGCTCCCTCTCTTGCGGTATCGTCGCGAGCAAATGCCGCTTATTTTTAATATGCATTATTATATCCTTGCTAAATAAAATTTCAATAAAATGATATGAATTTTTATTTAGAGACAGAATTTTAAATTCGCGCCGCGGGTTTTGACTATAATATTGCCGCGTAAAGCTCAATTAATTTTTGAAATTTTACGCGATGCAAAGCGCGGGTAAAATTTAGAATTTTAAAAGCTATAAAATTTATTAGCTTAGGCGACCTAGATGCGCAGCCATAGTGCGGATGGTAAATTTAATCCGCGCAGCTTTATCTTTGTCTAAATATTTCATTGTATAATTCTTAGCTTTTGGAGGTTATATGGAAAAATCGCGGCTAGGACTACTGCAAACCGAGGCTATCGCCACGCTTAGCGACGAGGAGCTTGCAATGTTCGAGCACCAAGTCATCAAAAAAGGCTATGTTTTTTATAGCGAGGCGCCTAAAGTTTTTATTTTTAAAAGTGGACAGGCTAAGCTTTCGTTTTTTGAAGACGGCGAAGAATTTATCATCAACTACCTAAACAAGGACAATATTACCATTCTCAATGAAATTTGCGCACTTGAGTTTTTAGAGGACAGCGAGATTTATACGATCGATGCGAGCGGACTAGGGGAGATCTTGGCAAATCGCAGCTTTTGCGAGGCATATATAAAAATTTTAACTGAGATAATTCTGCTGCAGCGCAAAATCACACGCTCTATACTTTTTGAAAATGCAAAAGGGCGCATCGCGAGCTTTTTGATCGAGCTTGCAAACGAGCAGAATTTTCATCAAAATGGCTACAAATACGTCTTTTTGCCCTTTTCGCTAAAGGTGCTTTCATCCTTCGTGGGGCTCAAGCGCCAAAGCGCGAGTACCGCGTTTAACGAGCTTGTAAAAGATAACGTAATTCAAAAAATCAGCCAGCACGAGTTTTTGATCCTAGACTACGACAGATTGCTTAGCTACTGTGTTTAGGCGCGGGCTAGAATTTTTAAAGCATTTATGTGGCTTAAGCGCGAAATTTTGTCTAAAGTTACGGCGCAGGATTTTACCTAGATTTACAGCGTAAAATTTTTATCAAGAGCTTGGTTTTAGAATTTCATCCCGAATTTCGCTTAGGATTTCGTCTAAAATTTTAACTTATATAAAATTTGGGTTTGTGGTCTCGTTTAAAATTCTGTTTTGAATTTGCTTAAAATTTTAACACGTAATTCACTTTTAAATTTTATCCGCTATCCTAAAACGCAAAGCTTTGGAATTTTAAATTTAGTGGCAGGCTATGGAATTTAAAATTTTGAATCAAGCTGGAATTTTATGGGTTGCAATGGAATTTAAAATTTAGGATCGAACGAAATTTTATATATCGGAATTTTTAAAATTTAAGAAACTAAAAATGCGCGGCAAAGTGCCGCGCCATATTTTGTTTATATCGTGCTGAAGCGCGATAGATTAGTCTTTCTTTTTCATATCGTATTTATTTACCATAAATCCGACCAAGCCTACGAAAAATAGACCGCCGCAGATGTTACCTAGCGTAACCGGGATCATATTTTTAACGATGAAATTTCCCCAGTTTATTGAATCTATTTGAGCCGCCGTTACACCGTGAAGCGAGCTTGCAAGAGCATTTACATCGCCACCAGCAGCTGCTAAATAGTGGCCTTTAGCGATGATACCTTCGGTTAGGATAAACATATTTGCCACGCAGTGTTCCATCGAGCAAGCTACGAATGCGCCGATCATCCACATAATTGCAAAGAATTTACCTGATAGATTGCTCTCGCTGGTCGCAGTCCAGATAGACATACATACAAACACGTTACAAAAAATTCCGCGGATGAATAGCTCATGAAAAGGCGCGTTTATTTTGCCTGCTGCTGCAGGAATGAAGTGCTGCAAAATGTAGCCATCATATTTAAGCGGAAGTCCTGAGTAATAATACATATACGCGATTAACGCACCGCCTACGAAGTTAAAGCACCAAACGATAGCCCAATAGCCGATAGTTTTACCTAGCGGTAATTTGCCGTCGGCAGCAGGTACGCCCGTTAAAACCGAGCTAGTAAATAGATGCCCACCGTAAAAAACCACCATCATCAGACCGCAGCTAAAGGTAATACCGCCGATGAAATTCGATAAGCCAATAGATTGCTTTTCAGCCATTCCGACGGTCGAATGAGCCCAAAAAATATCGCCCATAGCGATTGCAGCGCCCGCCATTATAGCTAGAAAAATTATGCTAATTAGCGGGGTATGCGCCTTGTGTTGCATCGAACTAGACACCGCTTGCGCGGTTTCTGCAGGATTTAACATTTACTCCTCCTCATTTAAATTTGAATCAATTTCTAAGATACGCTCATAAGCTTTTTGCGCACTTTTTTTTGCGCTCTCGCTTAGCCCTTCTTTAAAATCAAGGACGTTATCGAGCAGCACGCTTATGCCCAAAAACAATGTCTTTGGGCAAATTTTGCGCAGATAGCTTAGAAGCACCGGCGTAGGTAGGTTATGCGTCGAGTAGATATAGTCGCGATCGTTGCTGAGGTCGAAAAATTCTATCTTATCCTCATCAAAGCCGCTCATCGCATCTACTACGATCAGAATTTCAGGGGCGAATTCCCTAAGGGCTGCAAATTCGTTTTCGGGCACATCCTGCCCATAAAAAACGCGCCAGTCTTTTAAGTTCGCCTCGACTATTCGCCCCGTTTCATTGCCCACGTCATCGTCGCCGCGAAGGGGATTGCCGATACAAAGCAACGCCTTTCGCATCAAAAATCCTTCCTTAGCACGAAATATCCTTCGCGCATATTTTTTAGCAGATCTTTAAGCTCACATTCGCAAAGCTGAGGGATTAGCTTAGCTGCGTGCTCGGCAAAAATTTCAATCTCGAAATACTTGCTTAGGTTACCGATCTTAAATTTAACGTAGTCGCCCGAGTTTTCGATGATGCGTTTAAATTCTTCATCGTCTATCTCAAGTACCTTTTCGCTAAAATCTATCGTACCTACGCCGTGACCGACGCAGGTGGAAAAAACCTTGATATCCTTTAGCTCTTTAGGTAAATTTTCGTTTTCGTCCATATGCCGCTTTGTAAGCTTAAAAACCTCAATCATCGTTTGCCCCAGACCTCTTTTTGCGGATCGATCTTAAATTCCTCCGTAGCGCGGGCGTATTTTAGATATACGTCATTGTGCAATAGTGCCATGCACTCCGCGTATCTAGGATCTTCTTCGGTGTGGATAGCGTTAAGTAGAGCCTCGCGAGAAGCTTTTGGATCGTGAACGTCAGATGAGGTTTTGATCGCATCCATATATTTTGCAAATAAAACTCTTCCGAAAATATAGCTCATCAGCCTCTTAGCTTCAGCTTGCAGATCGCGCTCGAATAAAATATCGCCGATAACTGAACTCTTAACCGGTGGCGGAAGAGTGCTATCTTGCTCGTAGCTCTTCTTTTGAAGCTTTTGATCGATGATGCCAAGCGCCATGCCAAGACCATAGATGATGCTAGCAGGATGCGGAGGGCAGCCGGGGATATATACATCTACCGGTACAATCTTATCGATACCACTCCATACGCTATATGCGTCATGAAAAATTCCACCAGTGCTTCCGCAGGCCCCAAGAGCTACTACGATCTTTGGATCAGGTGCAGCCTCATAAGCGCGAAGCAGCGGATAATACATCTGGCGGGTAACCGGACCGGTGCAGACTAAGATATCTGCGTGGCGAGGGTTAGCTACGAGTTTAAATCCGAAGCGCTCCGGATCCCACATCGGCGTGATGGAAGCAAAAATTTCGATTTCACAGCCATTGCAACTTCCGCAGTCGATACGATAAACGCTGAAGCTTCGTTTGATATTTTTCAAAAGCTCCAATTTTGCAGTTAGATCGTTTGCATTTTTAATATTTTCGGGGACTTGATACAAACTCATTTTATTGCCTCCTCTATACCTTTGGTCACTCTTTCTACCGCTTGAGCTTTTTTGCATTCAGGACAGATATAGAGGTACTTTTTAGCTTCTTCTAATCTGCCTGGAAGCAAATTTGCAGTACTTAGCTTTTCTAGCGTGTAGTTGATGAGCCTTTTTGGGGTCATCGGCTTGCCGCAGCAGCTGCATTTTTCCATCTCAAGCTCGCCGTGTTGGATAAGCGCGCTTTTATCAAATTTTACCGCTAGCTCAAAGCTATTGCCTAGCCTTACCGCTCCCGTAGGGCATACCTCGTCGCAGCGACCGCAAAATATGCAACGCCCGCAGTCAAATTCCCAAATTAGTTTAGTTTGGGCTTCGTTCATCTTAAGCTCAATCGCATTGGATGGGCAGGCGATACCGCATGCAGCACAGCCTATGCAAAGCTCATAGGTGTATTCAGGCTGCCCGCGAAAATTCTCGGGCACGATGTATGGCTCAAACGGATAAGCATAGGTCGCCTTACCATATTTTTCGGTAATGTCGAATAATTTCATCATCTTAAATCCTTTTTGCTAACCTTGCCGTCTTGGCAAAATTTCTTAAGGTCTTTTTCGGTTAGAATTTTACTCTTTCCGCTATTAATATCGACTAAAGTTACGCGCTCGGTGCATGAGTAGCACGGATCCATCGAGCATACGATTAGCGCCGCATCGGAGATGTTATTTCCGCGGAATTGAAATCGCAAGCTCGGCCAGTTGTTATACGTAGCGGCGCGACATCTCCAGCGGTAAACCTTCTGTGCGTTTCCTTGCATGATCCAGTGGACGTTTTCGCCTCGCGGCGCTTCGTCGTGACCTAAAGCGTAGTTTTCCGGTCTGATCATAGTCTGTGGATCGATCATTATCGGAGTTTGCGGCATTTGATGCAAGCACTGCCTGATGATGTGGATCGATTGTTTAAGCTCTTTATATCTTACGACTTCGCGGCTGAATACATCGCCACCGTGTTCTACGGCTACTTCGAATTCTATCTTATTGAAGAAATCGTAAGGATGATCGTAGCGGTTGTCGCGTTTAAAACCGGAAGCTCTCATATTTGGACCTACCGGGCTGAAATCGCGCGCTACTTTGCGATCTAATACGCCCACGCCCTTCCAGCGACCGATTTGGCGTTTATCCTCCATAACGGCGTCCCAAATTTCAGAAATTTGAACATCAAGTTTATTGATGATCTCGATGCTCTTGCGGATTTCGTTATCGGTCATATCGCGGCGAAGTCCGCCCATAATGACGTTGCCGTAAGTTTTGCGACCGCCGGTTACGAGCTGGGCTAGCTCCATCGAATACTCGCGCACTCTAAAGATATGCATGAAAGCGTTGTAGTTGCCCGTTACCTCGCAGGCTAGACCGATATTTAAAAGATGGCTGTGAAGGCGCTCGATCTCAAGGCAGATGACGCGGATAGCTTGCGCACGAAGCGGAATTTCAAGCTTGATAGCCTTTTCTGCTGCTTCAATACACGCAATCGCGTGAGCGTAGCCGCAAATTCCGCAGACACGCTCTGCTAAATAGCCCATCTGATCGTAATTCATTCGGTTTTCAGCTAGCTTCTCCATACCGCGGTGTTGATAAAACAAGCGGTAGTCTGCATCGATAATCTCATCGCCGTCGCAAAATAGTCTAAAGTGTCCCGGCTCATCGCTCGTTACGTGAAGAGGTCCAAGTGGAACATCTACTACGCCATCACCGCTAGGAAATAAAAACTCTGCATTAGGCTCGTCTTTATGATCTACAGGATCAGGCCTATAGCGGTAGTCCATCGCGTCTTTGCGAAGTGGATGAAGCCCATCCGGCCAATCGTCGCTTAGCACTAAACGGCGTTTATCAGGCAAGCCCTCAGCGATTAAACCGAACATATCGAAAGCTTCTCTTTCGTACCATACGCAAGCAGGCACTAAAGGAGTAACCGACGGGAATGTGGGATCCGATCCGGGAATTAGCGTCCTAACGGTGATGAAGCATTTATCCTCTGCGGCGAAATCCTCCGCTTCGGTCATCTTGCCACCTTCCATAGATATCGCATAGTAAAGCGCGAAATTTCCGTTTAGCTCGCGCTCATCGTTAGGGATCATCGTGCTGATAAAACCGCCGATGTCATAATATAGCGTCTTAACCGCAAGCGGCAGATCATTTCTATCCACTAAAACGGTGATTTGATCCTCGGCTTGGCGGGTAACTTCTAAGACCTTGACTTTGGTCTTTAAAATTTCTATAAATTTATCGCCTCTCATTTTTAACCTCTCATCATTATTCTAACGCCGTTTTCGACGAGCATCCAAAAATCACCTACGTGCCATACGCCGAAAATTATCACTAAAGCGCAAAGCAAGATTAGCGGTAAATTTTCAAACAAGCTCATCTCTTTAGCATAAACCACTTCACCTTTAGGCGTACCGAAGCTCGCAAGATTAAAGTGTGCGAAGTCCGCGATGAAAATAATTACGAGCGCGATCGCAAATAATGCTACGGCTATGTATTGACCGCTGGCTATCGCGCCTTTGAAAACGTTAAATTCGCTTACAAAGATTGCAAACGCAGGAACGCCTACGAGCGAGCAGACCGCAGCACCAAACATTATCGTAGTAAGCGGAGCGATTTTTACCATACCGCCCATTCTAGACATATCTTTGTGACCATAAATTCTAGCGATATTACCGGTAGAGCAGAATGCAAGAGCCTTGGTAAAGCTGTGAGCTAAGCAGTGAAAGATTGCGGCAAGCAAGCCGAAATATCCGCCGATACCTAGCGCAAATGCAATAACACCCATATGAACGACCGAGTGGTAAGCAAACATCCTTTTCACGTCGTGCTGACGAACGAGGAAAATTCCTGCTATAAATAGCGTGATCGTGCCCGAGATCAGCATCACGTGCTTAACGAAGTCTGGCCCTACCGCTTCGGCGGTTACCGCGTAATATCTAAATATCGCTAGCATCGCACATTTTAAAAGCACACCCGAAAGTAATGCTGAAATAGGAGCCGGACCTTCTGCGTGAACGTCAGGAAGCCAAGTGTGAGTAGGAGCAAGTCCTGCTTTGGTTCCAAAGCCTATTAGAGCGAATATAAAGATAAGCTTAGCGGCATCTTTGTTTAAGCCTTTGGCGTGATCCATAATGCTAGTCCAAAGCATCGAAGCCTCGCCATCGCCCGTGATTTTGAATGTAGCCGCATATAGTAAAACGGTAGCATAAAGTGCGAATGCTAAGCCGATCGAGCAGATAACGATATATTTGTAACCGCTCTCGGTGGATTTTTTATCTTTGTGAATAGCGACCAAAAATACCGATGCTAACGTAGTAGCCTCTACCGCAGCCCACATAAACGCAACGTTGTTACAGATCACGCTAAGCGTCATCGTAAAAACGAAAACGTGGCAGAGCGCGTAGTATTTTCTAAGATCGCTAAGATCCAGATGGCCGCCCTGTATCTCCCATTTCATATAGGTGGTGGAGTATAAATTTACCAAAAAGCCCGTTACGGCGATTAGCACTAAAAATACGCAACCTAGGCTATCTAGGAATAGGAATTTATCGTATGCGTAAAACGCCTCGAAGTTGCCGCTGATAAGCTTGCCTACGTTACAGAGTAGCCCTGCGGATGTAACTGCAGAAATCAAAACGTGTAGCGTGCTTAGGAGCTTGAAATTCTTAGGGCATAAGAATAATATCAGCGCTCCGAGCAACGGAAAAATTAATATAAAAGCTAAACTATTCATCATTAACCCCTTAAATTCGAAGCTTTAGACGTATCAAGCCCGTCATAAGCTTTGTAAAATCTAACCGCCAAAATGCTCATAATAATAACCGCAAAGATCGCGTCGGTTAAAATTCCAAGCTCTACTAGCTCATGAGAGTTGTAAGCCATAAGCGCAAGGCTTAGGTGGATGCCGTTTTCAAAGAGGCAGTAGGCTAGAATTTGCTTGATGAAAGAATTTCTTAGCATGAAGCCAAAAATTCCCATCATAAATACGGTTACTGCCGCTATTAGAACGATTCTTTCTTGAATAAGAGAGAATTTAAGCAAGATCGGATTGATTGTCATCGCAATTGCTAGCGAAAATCCCATCGCAATAACGGGGCTTACGAAAAAGCCGCCTACCGGCTCATCCTCGCTGATCACATCCAGCTTTTTAACTAGCCAAAATAAAATTCCCGGCACGAAAATAACCTTCGTAAAAAACGCCACTATCGCCCAAATTCTAAGCTGCGGCGCATTGAAGTTAGAATACAGCATAAAAAATATGCTTACCAAAAATAGCGTCTGAATCGCGTAAATTCCGATCGAAAGTTTTAAATTTCTAAGTCCGAATACCGCGAGTGACGTTACGATCATACAAATTGCTAAAATATCGATACTATTCATCTTAAAATCCTACTACGTAAAGCGTTAATGCCGCAAAAGCAATGGCAAGAGCGCCGCATGAAATTTTGCGCATGCTCGAAGTCATTCTAAAGCGTGGTCCAAAGTTGTCGATGAAAACGGCTGCTACGTAAAATACGCCAGTTTTTAGCACAAAGATTATGATTGCCAAAAACGGATTGCTAAAATTCCACGGCTCAAATATCGTTAGGAATAATCCGATCATCGCAAATTGCTTCAAAATAAGCGCCGCTTGCACTAAGCCCAAATCGCTGCCTGCATATTCGCCAAGTAGACCTTCTTGAAGCTCTTGCTCTGCTTCGGCAAGATCAAATGGCTTTCTGCCGGTCTCGACATACATGCACCATAAAAATGCAATCGAAGCGACAGCAAAGCTTGGAATTTGATAGCCGATCTGACCGCTGCGTACCATCCCCTGAATCTCAACTAAATTTGAAGTTCCCGCAGCCATCATTACTACGATTAGGCACATCATCATCACAGGTTCGACAAAAACGGCAAGCATCTGCTCGCGTCCGCCGCCGGTTGCGGCAAACGGGTTACCGCTATCTATCGAAGCCGCACCGAATACGAAGCGCAAAAGCGCGCCTAGATATAGGATAACGAAAATATCCGAATATGCTCCGAAAATTTTATCGGTGGTTGGATCGCTGTATGTAATAGGAATAGCCGCCAAAATCGCTGCCGAAGTAGCGAAAAGGAAAAACGGCGCCCATCTAAATACCCAGTGGCTGCACGCAGGAACGGTCCTGCCGCGCTTAAAAAGCTTAATAATATCACGGTAAGTCTGGAAAAAATCGCTTCCTTGTTTCGACTGAAGTTTGGCTCGAAGTTTTCTAGCCATACCGTCGAAGAGCGGAGCGACTAGGACGATAACCGCGACTTGAAATATCATTAAAAATATAGTTTGTATAGTCTGCATCTCAAACCTCCTAGATCAAGAAATATCCGACGCCCAGTATCGCGCAAAGGTAGATTAGGATGTAAAGCGTATATAAATTTGCATAGCCGCTTTGAATAATTCCTATCTTATCGGCGACCTTCTTACTCCAATCGATTACCGGTTGATAAATCATCGTCCACCAAATGTCTTGTGGGTGGTTGTGATACTCGATCGGTCCGAAGTAGCCGTTTTGCTCTATTCTGCGTTTATGACCTCTAAATAACCAGTCCATAATCTTTCTTAAATCGCCGGTAAAAGGACCGCCGGTCATCTGCATGCGAGGGCTATATTTAAAGCCGCATGCCCAAGGATCGGTCTCGCGAGGTTTGTCGCGATTTGCTTTCATAACCGCTAGGATGATAAACGGAAGCAGCATTGTAGAGCACAAAATCACTGCAATAAGAGGAGTTGAGACGATACTTCCCAAAGGCGAAGTGATTGACGAAGCGCCTAGGCTTGCAACATACCCGCTATTAGAAGTGATAGAATTTACTGCCTGCATTATGTAATCAACTATGAAGTGTGCGCCTACGCCAAATCCCACGCAGCCTATCATCAAAATGATCATTCCTAAAACCATTCCTAATGGGCTTTCTTTTGCGTTCTCCCAAATTTTTTCATCCCTTGGGGTTCCTGCGAAGATTACCGCATAAAGCTTAAGGTGCATACCGACCAAAACGCCGGTGAGTGCAAGAGCGACCACCGCTAAAGAGAAGGCATATCTAATGAAAATTCCGCTTTCCTTAGCACCTTGAAGCATTCCTTGATAGGTAAACCACTCTGAAACGAAGCCGTTTACCGGAGGAAGCGCTGCGATACCCATGATGCCGATAAACATACCGACAGCAGTTAGAGGCATTTTTTTAGCTAGACCTCCTAGCACATCCATATTTTGCGTATGAGTAGCGTGGATTACAGAGCCTGCACATAAGAATAGCAAGCCTTTGAATATCGCGTGATTTACTACGTGGTAGCAACCTGCTAAAAATCCGACTGCGGCTAGCGTTACATTGCCTGCTGCGACGCCGTAAATTCCGGTGCCAAGACCCAGCAAGATAATGCCGATATTTTCAACCGAGTGGTACGCAAGAAGCGCTTTAAAGTCGTGCTGGCACAACGCGTATAAAACGCCAAAAAGCGAGCTGGCTGCTCCTAGGATCAAAACTGCAAGCCCAAAATAGATGCTTAGCGGCAAAAATAGCGTAAATTTAACAAGGGTAAAGAGCGCTACTTTAATCATAACGCCGCTCATTAGAGCAGAGACGTTTGATGGAGCCGCAGGGTGAGCTTGCGGTAGCCAGACGTGAAAAGGCCACATTCCCGCTTTTGAGCCGAAGCCGACCAAAAATAGTATAAAAGCAGCCACGGAAGCACCCATCGGCATATTTACGTTTCCCCACTTTGCAAATTCAAAGCTTCCTGCGTAGTTTGCAATGATAAGTAATCCACAGGTGATACAAAATGCACCGATCTGCGCTATACCTAGATATACCATAACGGCTTTGAGCGTGCCTTTGCCATCGTTTACTATGATTAGAAATGACGAGATTAGCGTCATAAGCTCCCATAAAACAGCGAAGCAAAATACATTATCCGCACTGATGACTAAAAGCATAGATAAGATGAAGGTATTAAATAAACATGCAAAAACGCCAATATTTGCTTTTCCGATATATTCCTCGGCGTAGCTCATACCGTAAACGCTGCTTGCAAAGCCTATAAAAACGACTACGAAGCTGAAGAAATTTCCAAGTGGACTTAAAGCAAATTTTGGCGCATATAAGAAAGTACCGCCCAAAACGAAGCTATCGCTTACGCCCATATTGGCTACGAAATGACACATCGCGTAAAAACAGCTGATAGCACCTAATCCAAATCCCACCTTAACGGCAGTTTTTGGAGCGCAGTATAAAAGGATACTAATTACTGCACTGACGATAAATAAAGTATAGACGCTTATCATTTTGCGCCTCCTTCTTTTTTGGCGACGCAACTGATTTCGCCGTTTAATACGTCTTTTGCAAAAGCATTAGCCGCATCGTAGTCTATCGCAAAGCCCAATTTATGCTTACCTTCTTTAGGATCTATCATAATGATAGCGCTGGTTGGGCAAACCTCGACGCATGCAGGACCGTTCTCGCGTCCGTTGCATAGATCGCATTTGATGGCGGTGCTTTTGGCACCCGCTTGGCTTTCGATCTCGAGATAATACTTCGGCTCGACCGCATAATTTACTGACGGCATAAGCTCGGCATTCGAGCTGATCGCGCCATAAGGACAGGCGAGCGTACACATCTTACATCCGATGCAAATTTCTTCGTGTAATTCGATATAGTTATTATCGAAGCGAAGCGCACCGGTAGGGCAGACATTTGCGCATGGTCCGTCATCGCACTGCCTGCACTGCGTAGGCATAACGCCGTAAGCCTGTCTAAGCACGGTAAGTCGCGATTTAGCAAGCTTGCCGCGCTCGTAGGCACTTGAGTAACAGGCCGCCATGCACGTCGTGCAACCGATACATCGTTTGTAATCGCAGATTACAAATTTATGTTGTTTCATACCTTTCTCCTTGACTTAAGGAATTTTAAAAATTTTTTACTAAAAATTTTGGTGTAATTATATTTAAGTCCGCAAAAAAATTCCGTCATTTATCTGACGATATTTGGAATTTATTTGATGAATTTGCTTTAAAAGCTTAAATTTAAAAACTAATTTCTTTTTTAAATAGGTTAGTTGATTATTTGCTTTAAAAGTCTAGTATATCAGTATTAAAGTATATTTTAAAATTTAAATTACTATTGAAATTACCCCAACTTACTCCTAATTATAATTGAAAAAATTCTTTTAGCTTAAGGCAAAATTTCAATTTTATTTTAGGTAAGAATTTATATAATTGTGCCGAAATTGCATATATGGTAATTTTGCATGTTTAGTATTTTCGAAAGGAGAAAATATGGCGAATAAAGGCAAGGTCATATGCCCTTATTGTGGCACAGGCTGTCAAATTGAGCTGACTGCGGAAGACAATTATATCAAATCCGCAACCGGTGTAAGCGACAACCCCGTAAATCAAGGTTGTTTATGTTTGAAAGGTTATTACGGATGGAATTACGTAGGCTCTAGAGATAGGCTTACTACTCCGCTAATTCGTAAAAAGAATGGCAAATTTAGTAAAGACGGCGATTTGGTCGAGGCTAGCTGGGACGAAGCGCTTGATTTGGTTGCTAAAAAGATGCTCGAAGTTAAAGAAAAATACGGCGCCGACGCGATAGCCGGAAACTATTCCGCACGCTGTACGCATGAGGATAACTACGTAGCGCAGAAGCTGCTTAGAATTTTAGGCACAAATAATATCGATCACTGCGCGCGCATTTGACACGCTCCGACTGTGGCAGGTCTTGCCAAAACAATCGGTAACGGAGCGGCTACAAATAGCTTTACTGAGATCGGAACTCACAGCAACTGCATTATGATGATCGGCTCAAACCCGGAAAATGGCCACCCGATCGTAGCTATGCACGTTCAAAGAGCGCTAAATAGAGGCGCTAAACTCATCGTAATTGACCCGGTTAAGACGGAATTTGCAAATCGCGCAGATATCCACCTCCAGCTTGAGCCGGAGCACAATATCCCGGTTATCAACGCTTTAATCCACGCTATTATCGACGAAGATTTGGTAAATCACGAATTCGTTGAGAAATACACCAAGGGTTTTGAATATGTAAAAGAGGCGGTTAAAGATTATTCGCCTGAAGCCGTAGCTAAATACACTAGGCTAAACGCTGAAGATATTAGAAAAGCGGCTAGAATTTACGCTACTACGCGACCTGCGGTTATCACGCACGGCATGGGTGTAACTCACTTCAACCACGGCGTGGGTGCGGTTTGTGATATTTCAAATTTAATGCTCGTAACGGGCAACGTAGGCGAGTTAGGCAGTGGCGATCTACCGATCCGTGGACAAGAAAACGTTCAAGGCTGCTGCGATATGGGAATGCTTCCTAATGTATTTACCGGCTATAAAGCCGTAACTGACGAGAGTGCCCGTGATTGGTTTGAGCGCCAGTGGAATTTGCCGAAAGGTCATCTAAATGGCAAGATCGGCATTCATAAAACTGAAGTGCCTGACGCAATTCTTGATGGTAGGGTAAAATTCTTCTGGACGATGGGCGAAAACCCTGTTATGACCGATCCGAACGCAAACCACTTCTTGCGTGCGATTTCGCAGGTAGAGATGTATGTGATTCAAGATATTTTCTTAACTGAGACGAGCCGCAAAGCAGATGTCGTGCTTCCTGGAGCTTGCAGCGGCGAGAAGGAGGGCACTTATGCTAACGCCGAGCGCCGCGTACAGCATAGCGAGATTGTAGTTGCCCCTCCGGGACAAGCTAGACAAGACTGGGCTATCATCTGCGAGCTTGCTAGACGCCTAGGTCTAGGGGATTATTTCACATTCCAATCTCCAGAGCAGATTTGGGAAGAGGTGCGCAGGGTAGCTCCGCACAACTACGGCGGAATGAGCTATTACCGTATCAAAAAATACCACGGACTTCACTGGCCGTGCCCTGATGAGAATTCTATGGGCGGACCTGCATTGTATCTTGATAAGAAATTCTTTACTCCGGACGGTAAAGGAAATTTCGTCCCGGTTCTATTTGTGGATGATAAGAGCAAGATCGAAAGCGCCAAAGAGGAATTTGCAAAGCGTATGAATATGCCGAAAGATTATCCTGTAATGGCGGGCTCTGTGGACGAGAAGACCGACGAGGAGTTCCCAATCCAGCTTCTAACTACGCGTAAGGTTTACGAGTACGCAGGAGGCGCGATGACTAGGCGCTCTAAGACCGTCGAGCAGGGCGGCGACGCGATAGGACCGATTGCGGAAATGAATCCGAAACTCGCCGAGCGATACGGAATTTCACAGGGCGATTTCATCGTCGCGTGGAGCCGCTACGGCTATATCGCGATCAAGGCGGACATCACCGAGTGTATAATGGATGGTATCATTCAGATGTCTTATCACTATTGGGAAAGCTGCTGCAACGAGCTAACCAGCGGCGGCTGGGATCTCATCGCTAAAACGCCTACGTTTAAGGCAGCGATTCAGATTAAAAAGATCGACGAAGAGGAATTTTTGCGTATCCGCGAGCTTAAGCGCATTAAATTTCAAACCAATAAAGTCGTTTACGACGACTTCCACCACCATCCGATTAAATTCTAAGAATTTAATCTTATCCGTAGATTCGGGGGCTATGCTTCCGAATCTATTTTTTAACAATCAATTCAAATAGTATGAACAATCCAAATAATATGAAATTTTGGTGATCTAGCTGTCTTGTGATATTTTAAAGATCAAAGATTTCAAAATTCAATCAACTCAGCGATATTTTAATACGCCTCTTCGCGTAGTCGCACTATTGAATAAGAGGGCATAGAATTTATCTGCTATTGCATTAATAGATGCGGCTGCAGAGACTGGGCATTCGTGATTTATCAAATCCTAATAAATGCAGTCTCTATAAGAGCGGCGCAATGGAGTAAATTTTAAAGATAAGCATGATAATAAGGCTATTTTATCGCGACAAATCTTACCAAATTACATTATTGATTAAATTTTAACGCGCGCAGGCTGATTTTATGCGAATTAGCCTGTATTGTCAAGAAATGCCATAATCTTAATAACGCAAATGCAATTTTGTGATTTTAATATATAAATGCAAAAGGCTCATGGGCTTTTAAAGCGCTAGGCGCGGCTTTTAGTCTTAATGGTCGCAAATGCCGGTTTATGGCATAGCTGAGTAGTTTCGCGCTCCGTCTGAAATCCATAAATTTTGATTTTAAAATTTTAGATTTAAAATTCCGAATTCCGCCGTGCTTGGAGCTCGGAATTTTTAGAATTTTATTTTATCGTGTGTTTTTGGCGTTCTATTTTTCACGCGGGAGCCCTTTGCTGCGCCAGATCGCGCTGCTTGCGATGTTAAAACTATCGCGCCAAAGCTTCTGCCTGCTTGCGGACGAGATTTATGAAACTAGGCTCTGATATTGAAGCTATTGCGCCAAAGCTGCTGCGGCAGAATTCCATCTACTTTATCAAAAGTAGTTAGAATTTCTGCCGCTTGCCGCTCCTGAGCTACTTATTGTGCTGGTCTATTCGTCGCGCCTTATTTTTATCGCTCGCAGCGCCCATTGTTTTACTTTGTCGCGCCTAAATTTTTGCCATCTGTTGCGTTAGAATCGCTTGCAGCGCTGTGATTTTCGCTGCTTGCAGAATCTGAGTTTGCCGTACCGCTAGAGCCTGCGGAGATTGGATTTGCTATGCTTTCGCCCGCGATACCGCTTACGTTATTTATGTAGGCTACGGTGCTTATTTTATTCCATTCTCTACCGATTTTCAAAAATGCGCGCTGGCTGTCTAGGATCTCTTTAAACATCGGATCTTTCGCCGCTTCCTCGTCTAAGATTTCATTCGTTGCTTTTTTAAGCGCGGCTATCACGTCTGCAGGGAAGTCGCGCACCTGCACATCCGGAAACTGCGCTTTTAGCTCCGCCCAAATGCGAGCGTTTTCGTAAAAGCCCTTATTTTGGAAGTTCTCTCCAGCAAGTCTTGCTGCAGCCTCTAAGATCGCTTGAAGATCCGCAGGCAGCTTCTCTAGCGCCTTTTGACTTACCAGCAGCTGGCAGTCTCCCATAGGCTCTTGCCAGCCTGTGTAGTAGTATTTAGCCACTTTGTGAAATCCAAGCGGCATATCATAGACAGGGCTTACCCACTCGACCGCGTCGATCGTACCCATCTCTAACGCCATAAATAGCTCGCCCGTAGGCACAGTGTTTATAGTGGCGCCCAGTTTGCTCATCACCTCTCCGCCTAGCCCCGGTATGCGGAATTTAAGCCCTTGCAAATCTGCAACCGAGTTGATCTCTTTTTTAAACCAGCCGCCCATTTGCATGCCGGTAGATCCCATCAAAAAGGTCTTCATGCCGTATTGCGCGAACATCTTATCATTAAGCTCTCGCCCACCACCATAGTAATACCACGCGTGCTGCTCATCAGTAGTCATACCGAAAGGCACCGCCGTCCAGAGCATAGTTTTGGCGTCTTTGCCTTTATAATAATAAAGCGAAGTATATCCTAGATCGTATTGACCGCTTTTGACGAAGTCGAATATGCCAAAGCTTGCCTTGTGCTTGCTCGGCGTATCGATGCGGATCTGAAGCCTACCACCGCTAAGGCTTTCGGCATAGTTTTTAAAATCCTCGGCGGCAGCGCCCAAAACGGGCGTAGTTGCCTCCCACGTACTAGCAAGTCTTAGGCGATAGACCTTATCGTCGCCGAAAAGCTGAGAACCCAAAAGCATGAGACATGCAAACAAAAAAATCTTTTTCATTTATATCCTTTCATAAAGTTTTAAATTCATAAAATTTCAAAATTTAGCGCATCGCCGGCTTAAAATTTAATCGCGTCCTGCGTTACTGCTACGAAATCCTGCTTCACGGTGTCTATTTTATCGACATGTTGCTTTGCTATTTTATTTTACGACGCTTCATCTTATAGGCACCTTACTCTGCAGACGTCTTATTTCGCGATATTTTGTTTCTAAGCGCTCCGCCCAAGCTTTTTTATTTTGCGATGCCTGGCTTTGCGATGATAGAGCGCCACGTTCGTTTTAATTTTGCCGCGTTCGGGCGTACTTACCTGCACCTGCGCCATATCTAGCGATAATATTTTTCAAGCGCGCTTTCTTAAAAGCCTCTGGCGACGGATCTCTTTTGCTTAGAAACAGTAAAAGCATCTTAAAATGCCATCTCTGCGCTTTTGCAGATAAAATTCTCCCTTCCTTTCAAAGCGAGCTTTGTCATTATCGGCAAGCCTGGATGCCACGCCATTTCTTTGATCTTAGACGGCAGAATCGTGCTTTTAAATTTAAAATTCCGCGATCAGCGCACTCTTTGTACCGCGTCGGCAAGCGGAGACCGCGCCTTTATATTTGAATTTTGCGCCTTAGTTAAGCACAAAATTCCGCGCGAAGCCTAGATTAGAATTTTACGCAGAACCACCCCATGTTGTCTAAAATTTTTTACAAAATTCCATGCCGCAAAATGCACTTAAAATTTTAAATTTGCTATTGCGCGGAATTTCTTAGCGTAAATTCTAAGCCTTGAAATTTTGCTCTTGTTTGACAGCATAAAATTTTAAAACAAAATTCTGTAGCCGCCATGCCATAAAATTTTATTCGCAAAGCTTGTTTGCTAAATTTTAAAATTTTAAGTCTAAACCCGCAAAATTCCGTATTTTACGTTTTTGAAATTCTATTTCGCAAAATTTTATCTCGCAGATTTCGCTCCATAAATTTCTGCGCTAAATGAAATTTTACTCCGCATAGTTTGCGCTTCGTAAAATTCTAGCTCGCAAAATTTCGCTTAAAATTTCGCGAGCTAGCCCTTATTTTCAAATAACTCCGCGTGTTTGCCGCGCAAAAACTCGACCACGGCGATTACCTCATCCGCGCCGCTAGCGTCTGAGTTTTGTAGCACGACGTCGATGTTTTCGATATACAGCTGCGCCGCATCAGCGAGCCGCTCGCGTTTCACGCCCGCATAAAGTAGCATCGCGTCAAGCAGGATATTAATCTCGTAGATGAGGTCCTGCTCGGCGATTTTTTCGTCATTATTTTTCATCTTCTTCCTTTGAAATTTGAGTTTTTTTCTCGATTAGATCCACGATTTGCGCCTTTACGGCTTCGTACGAGCTCGCGTCCTTAAAGCCCGCAAACATCCCGCCGCTTGCATTTACGTGCCCGCCGCCGCCGAGGAGCAGCTTTGCCATTTCACTTACGTCGATCTTGCCGTCGGCGCGGAAGCTGAGTGTTTTCTTGCTCGTTACGTCGATGAAAAAATCGACATCAGGGTTTTGCGTCAAAAAGTCGTTGCCGATGACGCTTACGTTGCCGATATTGTAGGTCAAAATGCCTTTTTTATCGAGATATCTGATCTCAAAGCGCTGCTTTTGCGCGCTTAGGCGGGCGACTACGAAATGCGAGACAAGATTGCTTAGCGTATCGTCGCGCTCGCTTTTAAAAAATTCCTTCTTTATGCCGTGCAGCGCGCTATCTAGCGCAATGTGTGCATTCGGCTCGTCTTGAAATTTAAAAATTTTTTCTAACAGGAAAAAGATATAATTCCTGCTCTCCTGCTCAAACATGATCTTATTGATCTCCTTCGCACCCGAGACCATGCCGAGGCAGACCTTGCCGAGCTCAAACTCGCTCTGCTCCTTCAGCCAGATATCCACGGCGTTTACGACGCGCACGAGCTTATCCAGCCGCGTCTCGCCGCCGAACATTGCGCTGAAAAAATCATAAGTGATCTTCGTAGCGCAGCGCGAAGAGTCCAGGAAATACCACGGGAATTTTTTCGCGCACTCAAGCCCGCTTTGATGATGATCCAAAAGGATTATGCGGGCGTTGCGGCGCGCCAGTTCGCCGCTAAATTTCTCGCACTGCGCGGGCAGTAAATTTAGATCGGTGATCAAAACCAGGCTTTTCTCGTCTGCGTCTACGGCGAGCCGCTCGTCGATGCGAGCGAGGATGAGATCAAATTTTTCGTTTATCTCCTTGCCGTAGTTGGCGTTGAAAAATTCCATATCCGTCAAATAGTGCGCCGCGACGAACTGCGCGCCGTAGCCATCCAGATCGGTGTGGCTGAGGTGATATATTTTCATTTGCGCTCTTTGCCGATGATGTTTGCTAGCGTGATCGTATCCATATACTCATCGACCTTCTCCTGAAGCTCGCCGAACATTAGATTGACGCGGCACAGTGTGCGACCGTTTGGGCAGGCGTCGATCCCCTCGGCGGTGCAGTCAAATACCGTCGCCTTGCGTCTTTCGGCACTTTTGATGATCTCGCTTAGCGTGATCTCATCCGCATTGCGCGCGAGCACGAAGCCGCCCTTGGCGCCTTTGAAGGAATTTAAAAGTCTCGCACGAGCTAAATTTTGTAAAATTTTAGCCAAAAAGCTGCGTGAAATTCCAAGCTCGCTAGAGATCGAATCTACGTCCATAGACTCATTCTTGCCGGCGATGCAGATCATTGAAAGCAGGGCGTATTCGCTTGCTTTTGTAAAAAGCATTTATTTTCTCCTTTGGTGTCAAAGCGTGCATTTTACACAAAGAAAGCAAAAATTTAGGTTAATTAAGTATAATCGCTTCCTATTTTACCGATCAGGAGGTCATCATGGCTTTAGACACGGCTCAAAAAGCACAGATAGTTGCGAAATTCGCTAGAAGAGAGAAGGACACGGGCTCTGCGGAGGTGCAAATCGCGCTTCTTACCGAGAGGATCACGCTTCTTACCGCTCATTTGCAAGCAAATCCGAAAGATTTTTCATCTCGCTTAGGACTGCTAAAGCTAGTAGGTCAGCGCAAAAGAATGATGAAATATCTTAAAAACAAAGACTACGCAGTTTACTCCAAGCTCGTTAGCGAGTTAAATTTAAGAGATAAATAAGCTTTTTTGCTCGCGGCGGCGTTTATTTCGCCCCGCGATTTATACACGGCGTCCGTCAAACGGCGGACGCTTTTTTTGTGCTCAAAATTTCGGCTTCCGTCTCGCTTACGAAATGTTTAAATTTATTTGGAATTTTTGAAGGTTGGCTAAATTCAGTACGGATGAGTAAATTTAATTTTAAAGGATTTTTGTGGGTTATTTCCACGGTATCGCGATTGATGTGAAAAAAGAGTCCGGATCCCACACAGACAGCCCCGCAGATGCGGGTATTTCGAATGATGCAGCTCGTGCAGCGGTATGGCAATTTCGGTTAAAAGGGCAGGGCGCGTACGTTTTTAAAATAAAAACGGACGATGGTTTTTATATTTTTGAAGGCGATGAAATCGCCGGCTATGCTCCCGCTAGCCATGATAGCAAAGAAAAAGAATGCTTGAAAAATATCTCAAAAGGCGTAGATACCTTAGGCACTTATCGTTTGTCCGAGCCCATTTTGCCGGTCGGGAGACGCGGAGTGGGCTATATTGCGACCGACATAATAGTCTGCGCCGTATTTTGTATCACCGGAAATTTCTTTATCGGCGGCTATATATGGGGACTTTTAGCTTTTGCATTGTTCGCGATTTGGAATGATTTTTTTGAACGTAGCAATTTCCAAAAAGCTATGAAAAAATACGAAGCAGATAGAGCTAAAAAGATCGAATACGACGAGTTTATAGCAAGCTTTGAAAGACGCGTCGCAAGTGAGAAGATCGACGAAAATACCGGGTTGATCACTAAAACAGAACCGAATAAATAACGCAAAATTAAGAATTTTATCCTTTTTAAATGTGCCACTGCGCTCGCTATGGCGTATTTAATCGATGAAAATAGCTTTAGTGCAGCAAAATTTTATATTGCAAGGCGATGTTTGCTTTGCAAATTTTCTAAAATGCTTGATGTTAAAATTTAAAACTTAATCTTTTAGGCAAAATACGCGTTGTGCCGTTCGCTATTTAAACGCCGCGAAGCTCATAAAATTCGCCCATTTAAAGATACTCTCGACGCGCTTAAAGCCTGCGCTTAGCGCCAAGGCGCGGTTTTCCGCTTCGGTGTATGGCACGAGCACGTTTTCTAGCGCCTCGCGTTTTTGTGCGATCTCGTAGCGCGAGTAGCCTTGCGCGCGCTTGTAATCCTCGTAAATTTCGATCATTTGACGCGCGAGCGCAGGTTCTTCGTAGACGATCTTTTCGCTAAAGATCAAAACCCCGCCCTCGCGCAATCCGTCGTAAATTTTACTCACGAGCGCAGCCCTACGCGGCGGCCTGATGAACTGCAGGGTGTAGTTTAGGATTACGGCGTCGCAGTCCGCGAAGCTCGCATCCAGCACGTCCGATACGCTAAGCTCGAGCTCGGCGCCAAACGCCGCCGCCTTGGCGCGGGCGTTTTGTATCATCGCCTCCGAGCTGTCGATGCCGCACAGCCGCAGATCGTGGCGCAGCGCAAACAGCGCCAGCAGCGCGGTCGCAGTCGAGCAGCCAAGATCGATCACGCGCGCCTTTTGCGGCAGTATCCGCGCCAAAAGCTCGCTGCTAAGCCGCGTGCTAGCCTCATAAAACGGCACGCTGCGCCCGATCATATCATCAAAAACCGACGCGACGCTGGCGTCAAACTCAAACTGCTTTTTGATAGGCTCTTTAAAAATTTCGTCTCTCATCTGTTTCCTTTTAGTTTTGCTATTCGCGCAGCACTTGATTTATACTTCCTACGCATGCTAAGCGCAGAATTCTCACGCCGTGCTTTCTTCACTTACGCGATACTCGATTTGCGACCGCTACGCATGGAATTATTGCGCTTAGTTTGCCCCGCGCGTAAGCATACCTAAATTTTAAACGCAGCATGAGCGCTTTTGATGCAAGCGAGCTACATCCCAGTTTGCGCCCAACTTCTAGCCCGGATATGCTTGATGCATGATTAAATTTCACGTCTTGCTTGACACGCCTTAAAATTTCACGCCGTGCAAATACGTCCTTAAAATTCTACGCCGTATTTAGCGGGCTTGGAATTTCTCAGCATTAAATTTTACGCCGCTAAATCTCGCACTGCCAAAACAGCTCCTTTAAATTCTTTAATTACGAACTTAAACTAAAAGCATAGCCAAAGCTATATTGGTAGAATTTCGCGCCCATTTTGCGATTTTACGCGCCGTAAAATGGAGCCCGCTTGACAAAATCCCGCGTTTAACTAGGCGTATAATTCAGCCGCTTGGCTCTTGCTCGGAAGCTTAGCCCTGCTAAATTTTAAAGCTTCGCAGCACAACTAAGATTTTTTATCGTTCTCAATTCTCGGCACAGCTTGCACTTGCCTCGTCTTACATAAACCCAAGCCCAAGGTGCGTTAAAGCCATGTAGGCGGCACGTCGTTAAAATTTAACGACTTTTTATCGGCTTGTGCGCTGCTTTTGTGTACACTTCCCATATGGCATCGCAGACACAGACGGTGCACCAAGTATTCTCAATGACAACGGGCACACGACTTTTATACGGGACGACGCAGACGACTCATTTAATGCGCCTAGATGCAAAACGCGGGCAGACACATCAAATTTCAAGCACACAGCTCACAAGTTTCATCTTTAAGCTTACAAGCCGTAGATTAAAATTTGCAACTTCGTAGTACCGCCTCCGCCTCTGAAGCGTCTTTTAAAATCTGCTCTTTAAGCCGCGCTAGATCGCTAAATTTGCGATTTTCACGTAGGAATTTTATAAATTTCACGCAGACGAATTTCGCGCCGCTGTTTTTGTCCGCAGCCTCTAAATTTTTATTTTCGGCGTCCAAACTCTCGCTCGCCGCAAAATTTTGTGTAGAAATTTCAGCTGAATTACGCGCCGAAATTTCATCTGAATTTCGCGCAGAATGTGCGGCTTGCCCCCCGCAGCACGGCGCGCGATCTTGTGCGGAATTTAAATCCGCCTCAAAGCCTGCAAAGTCCCCTAAAATATGCGTTTCAAGCGCAAAAGCCCCGTCGGTGCTGAGCCTGTGCCCCAAGAAGCTCACGCTTTTATAACTCGCGCCGCACACGCTCGTGATACTTGCGTAAACGCCGCTTTTTGGCATAAAATAGCCGCTCGCATCAAGATTTAGCGTCGCTACGAACTCCCGCGCCCCGCGTCCCTGGCCGCGTACGATCCGTCCGCAGATCTCGTAATTTCGCCCTAAAAGCTCCGCCGCCTCTTCGCACCGACCACGCGATAAAAGTTCCTTGATCCTACTTGAATGCACGCCGCCGCCGCTTAAGCAAAACTCCCCTACGACGCAGGTTTGCCCGCTAAATTCGCGCCGCAAAAACTCCGCGCCCCACGCTCTGTCTCGTCCAAATTTAAAGTCCTCACCGACGACAATTTTTTGTAAATTTATGAAATTCTGCCTTAAAAGTGCGATAAATTCGCCTCCGCTAAGGCTTTTGATAGCGCGTAGATCGCAATAAAAAATCTTTTTGTCCGTAAAAGCCTGCCGCGACGCAAAAGGGGTGAGCTTCGTGCCACCACCTGCTAGGATTACGATTATTGCGCCTTGCTCGCCTAGGCGCTCAAATAATTTTTGATGCCCAAGGTGCATGCCGTCGAAGTTGCCGATTGCTACGGCGCGCACATTATCGCGGTTTGCGCCTTGCAGCGTTGCGAAAATCTCGCCACGTGCGAACTGTTCGCTTAGGCGCGCACGCAGTACTTCCGCACAAGCAGGAAGCGTGCCCTGGGCTTGCGCGTCTACACCATTGCCGCAAGTGCCATTATAAGCCGTTTTACTGCCAAAAGTCGTTTCATTGTTGCAATAGGTGTCGGTGTCTGCTTCATCTGTGCGGTGCGCATCGCCGTTTTTGTTTTCGCTCAACTCTTGCCTTGGGCGTTTGATATTTTGAGATGAATTTTCTCCATTGCTTGTGAAATTCTGTTCCGTAAAATTTTTCAAGCTGGAATTCTGCGCTACGAAATTTTGCTCTTTAAAGTTCCGCAGCGAAGCCTCTGTATGGTCTTTACATGATTTTTGATTAGCCATTATTTCTGCTTCGTCCAGACGATTTTTTTGGTGTCGTAGCCGCTGTGCTTCGCCTTTTTTAGATAAACGATGCGGATTGGCTCAGGCAGGGTTTTGGTGCGCGAGAGGATATACAGCTCGCTTGTATCGGCGCCGAAGATTAGGGCGTAGCGATAGTCGCCGTCCACCTGCGCCACGCGGTATAGGGAGTCGGAAATCAGACCTTTTTGATAGAGCAGACCTACGCTTTTATCGCCTGCGAACTCCAACACGTGCTGCTCGTTTTCGATTTTGCCCGAGCTTGTTTTAGCGGTTTTTAAAAGATTGATCGTGGAGTTTTTATCGATAAAGCACTCGTACGCGGTGTTTTGCAGCTCGCCGCCGCCTTTCATGTGGGCGATCTCGTACCAACCGCCGCTAAATTTAACGATGTCAAAATTTTTTACCAGCGGCGCTTTCGGGCTCAGACTTTTGGCGCATGAGCCCAGAAATAGGGCGCAAAACGCCAAGATAATTAAGTTTTTAAATTTCATCGTTCATCCTTTTTAAAAGATAGAAAAATTCTTGATTCCCCTCTTTGCCCGTGATTTTGCAGGCGCTAGCGTGCAGCACGGCAAGCCCTAGCTCGGCGCATAGTCGCTCAAATTTCGCCCGTGCGGCGCGCACCGCTTTTTCATCCTTGAGCACACCTTTTTTATTTCGCTTGATCTCCGCGCCGACCTCAAATTGCGGCTTAAATAGCACGATGAGGGCGCTTTTCGCGAGGCTCGCGAGGCTTTTTAGGATCAAATTTAGCGAGATGAAGCTCACGTCGCAGGTGATGAGATCAAATTTTTTCTCGCTTGTAAACTCCCTGATGTCGGTGTTTTCGCGCACGATCACGCGAGGATCGCGCCGCAAAATTTCGCTTAGCTGCGAGCTGCCGACGTCAAGCGCAGTCACGCTCTTTGCGCCGCGCTGCAATAAAATCTGCACAAATCCGCCGGTGCTGCTGCCCACGTCCAAAACATCGGCTCCCGCTAAATTTAAAATATCTTTTTGCGAGGGCTTTGTTTGTGCTAGCTTCGCACCGCCTTCGTTGCGGCACGCGCCCGCATTGCCGCCCGATTTGGAGGCTTTCGCCGCATTTAAAAGTCCTGCCGTATCGGCGCCCGCGTCCATTTGCAAATGCCCTGCCGTATCGGCGCTAGTTTTTGCGGTACGGGTCGTCGCGGTATTTATTTCTACGATCTTTGCCGTCGTCGCGCTTGGAATTTTATCAGCCTCGTTCGCGCCTAAAATTTTATCCGTAGTCGCAAAATCGACACTTGAAATTTGCGTCGTTACTTCACCCGCTCTTTGCGTCGCTGCCGATTTATTATCCGCGCTCTTCGCGCCGCTGCACGGTTTTGAAATTTCTGCCGCCGAGTTAGGCGAATTTTCGCTGCAGCTCGCCAAAAGCCCGTTTTCGGCGAGCTCGTCCAGAAAGCCCGCAAGCTTGAGCGCGCCCCTGCTTACGTAAATTTGATCGGTCGCGCTGATTTCGCCACTCTGCTCGGGCGCGATCTGCGCAGAGGGCCTGTTTTGCACGGCGCCTCGCAGCAAAATTTTATCCTGTTTTATCAGTGCGGCAGCCTGATTTCTGCTGATTTTAAGCGTGTTTGCGACGAGCAGATCAAATCTCATTTTGCTTTCTCTCCGCGCCGCGATGAAATTTTAGAGCCCACGTAATTTTTGAGCGAGCTTGAGTTTAAAATTTTATCGCGCATAGCAAAGTCGCGTGCAGCAGTGCTACAAGGCTCAAATTTTAAGCTGCATGCCGCAAATTTAGCCATACTGCGCGTTGCAGGTTTCGGCTCGCCGCGCGTTGCAAATTTTATCTCGTCGCTAGCGAAAATTTTAAAATTTTTCCTATCGGCGCAGTGTTTGAGCGGCGCAAGATTTGAGATATTCTTACTTGCAGCCGCATCTATTGGCATTGCACTCGCCGTTTTAGCGTCGCGGCAGGTATAGCCCGCGCGCTTCGCAGAAACCGCCTCTCGGTTTACTATTTTTGAATGCGCTTCAAAGTCTGACGATACCGCGCCGACCGCTCGATTTGTCACTTCTACCGCTTGCTCGTGCGCTACAAAATTTTTAAAATTCTCGCGCCTCGTAAAACACACAAACGCCGCAGGACGGAGGTTTCTTTTGAAATTTAACCCTGCGCCGTTTGAGTGCGGGTTTGGCGCCAAACAAAATACATTCACTCGCCGCTCCCCGCAAGCGTTTGGGGCTCGCTCTTGCTAGGCGAATTTGCGCCGGTCGTCGCCAGGCTTGCGAGCGCTTCAAACTCGCTCTCGTCGATTACCCGCACGCCAAGCGAGCGAGCTTTTTGCAGCTTGGAGCCCGCTTCTGCGCCTGCGAGCACGAAGTCGGTCTTGGCAGATACCGAGCCCTGTACCTTCGCGCCCATTGCTAAAAGCCTGGCCTTAAACTCGTCGCGTGGACGGCTGAGCGTGCCGGTGATGACAACACTGCGGTCCGTGAAGGCGCTTTTGGCGGTCTGCATCTGGGGCGCGCGAGGCGTGATGATTTCGCTTAGATTTAGAATTTTTTCGCGATTTATCTTGCAAAACTCCGCTAGGCTCCTTGCCATCGCTTCTCCAAAGCCCTCCAGCCGCAAAATTTCATCCTCGCTCGCATCTAGCCAATCCTGCCCGAATGCCGCGGCGATCTTGCGCGCAGCCACCTCGCCGATGTGTTCGATCCCCAAAGAAGCGATGAAGCGCTCAAGCGGCGCGTTTTTGCTCGCGTTTATCGCACTCAAAAGGTTTGAAATTTTTTTATCCGCAAAGCCCTCAAGATCCGCCAAATCCTGCGCGCCGAGGGCGTAAATGTCGCCGATCTTTGAAATTTTGCCGCTTTCAAAAAGCTGCGTGATCGTCGCATCGCTTAGCCCTTCGATATTCATGCATTTTTTGGAGCAGAAATAGATCAGCGAGCCTATCACGCGCGCCTTGCAATCGAGGTTTTGACACTTTATGAGCGCACCTTCGTCAAGTAGCTTCTCGCCGCAAACCAGGCAGCGATCGGGGCGCGAAATTTCACTCTGCGTGCCGTCTCTGCGCTGTTTGTAAACGCTCGTGATCTTCGGGATCACGTCGCCGCTGCGGATGATGCCTACGAAATCGTTTTTCATCAGCCCCAGCCGCGCGATCTCGTCGAAATTATGAAGCGTCGCGTTTGAAACGTTCGCGCCGTCGATATTTACGCTATCTACGACGGCAACGGGGGTGACCGCGCCGGTGCGGCCGACCTGTAGATTGATCTCACGCAGCCGCGTTATCTTTTCGATCGCGGGGAATTTATACGCGACCATAAAGCGCGGAAATTTCACCGTATAGCCCATTTGCGCACACTTTGAAAGCTCATTTACACGGATTACCATGCCGTCAAGCATCAGATCTTTGCTCGCGCGCATGCTATGCAGCGCCTCGTACGCGCTCCTGATCTCGCTTGCGCTCTTGCAGATGCGGCAAAACTCGTCGCGCAAAAAGCCTAAGCTGCGCACGAACTCCATTATCTGCGAGTGCAGCGCGAAGTTTAACGAATGCTCGCCCACCCCCCACGGGATAAATTTTAGCTTCCGCTTCGCTACGATCGCGCTATCCAGCTGCCTTAGGCTGCCTGCGGCGGCGTTGCGCGGGTTTGAAAACAGGCTCTCGCCGTTTGCGGCGCGCTCGTCGTTTAGCGCGTCAAAATCGCTCTTTGCGATCAGCGTCTCGCCACGGATCTCGATCCTTTGCGCGTAGGGGATCTGAAGCGGTACCGATTTGATCGCTCTTGCGTTTTGCGTCACGTCCTCGCCTATAAGCCCGTCGCCGCGCGTCGCCGCGCTTATCAGCACGCCGCCTTCGTAGGTTAAATTTAGGCTCGCGCCGTCAAATTTCGGCTCGACGTAAAACTGTGCGCCGCCCTTCTCGCCGCGAGCCAGCCACGCCAAAAGGTCCGCATCGTCGAAAATATCCTCCATCGACCACATCTGCGCACCGTGAGCGAGCTTGGAAAAGCCCTCGCTGATCGCACCTCCGATGCGCCGCGTAGGCGAGTACGATAGCGCCAGCGCGGGGTTTTGCTCCTCAAATTTCTCCGCCTTCGAATAAAGCTCGTCGTACTCCTCGTCGCTTGCGATCGGTTTATCGTCGGTGTAATATGCCCGCGCCCACGCATTTAGCGTATCTACTGCGGATCTGTATTCATCGTAGTTCATCTTGCGCTCGCATCTTTAAATTTTAAAATTCCATGCGCCGTTAAAATTTTACGTTGCGTTATAATTTTACACTCCGCGGCGGGTCTGTGTACCCCAAATACTGTGCCGCACAGCCCATTATCGTTAAATTTTGTGGGTCCGCTCGCTTTAAATTTCGTGTTTAAAAAGGCGCGATCAATTTCCATTGCCGAACTCCTTTAGCGCGCGCTCGTAATCAGCCGGCGTGTCGATGCCGACGCTTGCAGTCTCGATACCTAGCATCGCGATCTTCTCGCCCGCGCTTATGGCGCGAAGCTGCTCGAGTTTTTCGGTATCTTCCAGCGCTGAGGCGGGCAGGGCGCAAAACCGCTTTAAATTTCGCACGCTGTATGCGTAGATGCCGATGTGTCCGAGGTAGCACTCGCATGCCGCGCGTGGATAGGGGATGAGCGAGCGCGAAAAATAGATCGCAAAGCCCGCATTATCAAGCACTAGCTTGACTAAATTTGGATCCTCCGCCGCCTCCTGGCTTATGTATTTGTAGCAGCTTGCCATAAATGCGCCCTTTTGCGTGATCATGGCGTTGGCAAAATCTTTAAATTTAATCAAATTTTCGCTCTCAAAAAATGGCTCGTCGGCTTGGATATTGATGATGATCTCGTTCTCCGCAAGCGCTGCGTTTGCGACCGCTTCATTGATCCGATCGGTGCCGCTTTGATGCTCGCGCGCGGTGAGAACGGCGTCAAAGCCGTAATCTTGTGCGATCTTTAAAATTTGCGGTTCATCCACGGCGATTAGCACGCGGTCTGCCTTGGCGGCATTTTGAGCCGTTTTGATAAACATCGGCACGCCGTCAAACTCACATAAAATTTTATTTTTAAAGCGCGTCGAAGCAAGGCGCGCGGGGATTACTATCATTTTTTGATCCACTCCATTATGGCGTTTTTGATCTCGCTTTGCTCCACGACGCTAGAATGCACCTGCGGCGCGCTAAAAAGGCGCGAGATCTGCGGCGGAATGTCGCTGCGAAATTCCTTAGAAAGCGCGATCATATCAGCTCGCTCGTCCTCGCAAGCCCTGCCTTTAATCGCGCCGATCATCGACGGCGTAAATTTAATCCACTTCGCGGTCGAGATGACGAGATTTAGGCGGCTTTCGTCAAGCAGCTTAAAGCAGGTCGCCGTGTGCGGATCGATCAGCACGCCGCGGCTGCTTTCTTGCTTGATAAACTTAGCGCACTGCGTATCGTCGCAAAAATCCGCCTCGAAGACCTCGCGCAGCTTCGCAAGCTCGCTCGCGCTAAGCTTATAAAATTTATCTCGCGCCAGGCTCTGCATCAGCTCGCTCGTGCGCGTATCGCCGAACATATCGCTAAGCAGTCGCTCGACATTGGAGCTAATCAAAATATCCATCGCAGGGCTGATCGTGCGGATGAGCTCGCGCTTTCGCAGATCGTAGATGCCGCGCGTAAAAAGCTCGGTCAGGATATTGTTCGCGTTTGAAGCGATCTTGATTTTGCCGATCTTTGCGCCCATTTTTTTGGCGAAATACGCTCCTAGCGCGTTGCCGAAATTTCCGCTTGGCACTATGACGTCGAAGGTGTTAAATTTAGAACCCTGTTTTACGCTCTGCGCGCTGTTTGCGCCCACTGCGGCGTCTAAATTTTGACTGCACGCCCGGCACTGATCGCTTTGGTTTAAATTTTGCCCAAAGCTCAATACGCCGTGCTTTGAGAAATAGATACTAGCATAGATGTAGTAGATGATCTGAAATAAAATCCTGCCGAAATTTACCGAGTTTGCGGCGCTTAAATTTAAATTCGCCCGCGCGAGCTCGTTTTTAAAATCATCATCAGCCAGTAGCGATTTTAGCGCGCGTTGCGTATCGTCGAAGTTGCCGCGCACGCCTAAAATTTTAAGATTTGCCGCGCTTTGTTTGACCATCTGCTGGCGCTGTATCTCGCTCGTGCCGCCCTGCGGGTAGAGGCAGACCGCTTTGATATTCTCGTCGTCCGCAAAAGCCTCCAGCGTCGCAGGCCCCGTGTCGCCGCTCGTGGCGCACATTATTAAGAATTTCTCGCCTCTGGATTTTGCGATGCTTTTTAGAAGCGCGCCGAAGGGCTGTAGCGCCATATCCTTAAACGCAAGCGTCGGGCCGTGGTAAAGCTCCAAAATATAGGCGTTCTCGCTTAGCTTTTTGATCTGGACGGGGCAGGCGGGATTTTCAAATTTATCGTAGCGCTTTAGTGTACTCTCAAAAACCTCGCTGCTTACGTCAAAATCGAAGCTCTCGATGATTTTAAGCGCGATCTGTTTATAGCTCAGATCCTCGCACTGCTTAAAAAAATCCTCGCTTAAAAGCGGCAGCCGCTCGGGGCTGAAAAGCCCGCCGCCGCGCGCGCTCGGATTTAGCAGCGCGTAGCTAAGATCCGCTTTTTGCGAAAAATCTCTCGTTGAAACCAGTTTCATCTTTTTCCTTTTTAAAATTTTAAAATTTACGCCCGCCTAGGCGCTTTAAATTTGATCGTTTGGACTTTTTGCGCGGACTTGCGGCATTGCCGCTTTAAGCCTGCCGCCTCCACCTCGCGCCTAAATTTCTTCCTTTATCAAACTTCCTATACCGCCGTCTGTGAAAAGCTCAAGCAGGATCGAGTGCGGAATTTTGCCGTTGATGATATGCGCGGCATCTGCGCCATTTCGCACGCATTGCAGGCACGCATCGACCTTTGGGATCATGCCGCCCGCGATCGTGCCGTCCTTTTTAAGCTTCGAAATGAGCGCGGCATCAAGCTTGCTGATTAAATTTCCCTCTTTATCGAGCACTCCGTCAATGTCGCTTAAAAATATCGCCTTGCTCGCTTTTAGCGCGGCTGCGATCCGACTGGCGCAGAGATCGGCGTTGATATTAAAGCTCACGTTTTCATCCGTCTCGCCGCCCGCAAGCGGGGCGATCACCGGCAGATAGTCCTTTTGCAGCAGGTCGTTTATCAGCTTGGTGTTTACCTCGGTGATCTCGCCTACGAATCCGTATTTTTTCTCATTGAGGAATTTTGCCCTCAAAAGCCCGCCGTCCTTGCCGCTAATGCCGATCGCTGGCGCGCCGTTTTGGTTCAAAAGCGCCGTGATCTCTTTATTTACCGCGCCGCTTAGCACCATCTCGGTAATTTCGATCGCGTCTTTATTCGTTACGCGAAGACCGTCTTTAAACTCGCTGCGCACGCCGATCTTATCCAGGGTCTGATTGATCTTTTTGCCGCCGCCGTGCACGACGATGATCTTGATGCCGACCATATGCAAAAGCACGATATCGCGGGCAAAATCAAGCTTGAGCGTATCGTCGGTTTGCGCCGCGCCGCCGTATTTGACGACGAAAATTTTATCTCTAAATTTACGAATATAGGGGAGCGCAGAGATGATTACTTCGGCGGTTTTGCTCTTTTTTATCATAAAATTCCTTTAAAAACTTTATTTTATCATAGCTTGGTTTATGTAGTTTTGAATTTTGCGGATAAAGTTTTCGCTTAGCTTTAAATTTAGCAAAATCACCGAAATTTCCGCGCCCAAATCCCTTAATTTCACGTAATCTTTTGCCGTGCAAAGGATATGCTCCGCGTCCTCGCGCCTTAGCAGCTCTAAAATCTGCTCTTTTTTGAAATCATAATGATCGGGAAAAAATGCGTGGGCTTTTGCGAGCGGCAAAAACTCTTGCAAGCGCCAAGACTTGGCGATAGCGCTAATTAAGATCGTGCGGGATTTTTCAAAACCAGCCTCTTTAGAATTTAAAATTTTATCCGCGGCAGGGTTTAAATTTGAAATTTCATCTGCGGCGCGATTTAAATTTAAATCCGAAATTTTATCCGCGGTGGAATTTGAATTTTCATCCGCAGGATTTGAAATTTCATCTGCGCCGTTTAGCCCCTCTTGCAGATCCGTCGCCGAAACGATACTAAGCTCCTGCGAAATGTCGCTCGGCGCGGGTATGAAATCCGCAAATTTATAAAAAAACGGCGGGTAGCGATACGCGGCGAACGGCAGGCAAAATGGCAGCTTCGGCGCGCTTTGCGGGCGCAGCAAGATATCAAATTTAGATATATTAAATTTAGAAAACCCGTCGTCTAGGATCACCAGCTCAAAGCCGAGAGTTTGCGCGCGCAAAATCCCTGCGGCGCGATCTTCGCTGACGATCACGTTTGCGCCGCGCAGAAACAGTGCGTACTCCATCGCCTCATCTCCGCTTTGCCCCACGTCGCAAAGCACCCGTCCGCCGAGCGCTACTTCGAGCAAGCCTCTGCTTTTGCGCCCGTATCCGCGAAGGATGATGCATGTTTTGAGCTCCCCGTTAAATTCTTTAAAAAGCGCCCGCACTAGCGGAGTTTTTCCGCTGCCGCCGAGGGTTAAATTTCCGACGCTGATTATTGGAATTTTAAATTTTTGCGGCTTAGCAAAGAGCCTTTTTAGGCAGACGATCAGCGTATAAAGTAGCGAAAGAGGCGCTAAAATCACCCCTAGCGCAAGCCACGCGGGGCTCGGGTCGTATAGGTTTCGCTCGATTAGGAGTTTAAACACGATTTTGCGCTATCTCTTTGATCTGCTCGCAGATGTAGCTCACATCGTCGTCGCTAAGCGCCGTGTAGATCGGCAGGGATAAAATTTGCTGATAGTTTTTAAGCGCATTCGGGAAATCATTGACCTTGTAATTATATTTGCTTTTATAGTAGCTTAGCAGGTGCACTGGCACATAGTGCAGCGAAACGCTCACTCCGCGCGAGATCAGCGTCTTGGCGAAATCGTCGCGGTTTTTGTCGATCTTTACGATGAATTGAGTATAGATATGCTCCTCGCTATAGCTTGGAAGCGTCACGTGAGGGCAGTTTGCGAGCTGCTCGCGATATGCTGCGGCGATCTGCTTGCGGCGCTTTATAAAGGCGTCGGTTTTTGCAAACTGGGCGATGGCGTAGGCGGAATTTATAGCGTTAAGATCGTATTTTTGACCGATGCGATCGACGTCGTAGGTAAAGGACATATTGCCGTCTTTGTAAAAGGCGTCTCCCACGATGCCGCCGTTTCTTAAAATTTGCGCGGCGCTTGCTATCTCATCGTCGTTCGTAACGAAAAAGCCCGCTGTAGAGATCGCGTCTTGCGCTTGAGGATTGATCTGGAAGCACGATATGAGCGAGCTTTTAAGCGCTCCGATTTTTGCGCCCTTATAGGTAGCGCCCATAGCGCGGCACGCATCGTCGATGAGGATGATATTTTCGCTTTTGGCGACCTCGCTGATGGCGTCTATATCCGCAGCAAGCCCCGCGATGTGCGAGATGAAAGCGCATTTTAGCTTCTTGTGGCGGTTCTGATCTATCGTGCGAGCAAGGCTTTCGCTCGTGATGTTAAAGCTTATCGGATCGATATCTACGAAAACGGGCTCTGCGTCGAAGTGGCGGATCACTTCGGCAACGTTGGGGAAGGAATTTACGGAGCATAAAATTTTATCTCCGCGCTTAATATCCATCGCACAAAGCGCCAGATGAAGCGCCGTCGTGCCGCTCGTAGTCGATACGGCGTGCTTTACGCCGAAATATTTACAAATATCCTCTTCAAAAATTTCGCTATATCTTATATCGCTGTTGTAGAGGGCGCTTTTAATTAAGTCTTCCTCTTTTTTATCGATTTGAGCCTTATAAAACGGTATCTCTTTCATAAATCTCTCCTTAGTGTGCGGGCTCTATGCGGGCGACCGCGGGCGCGCGAAGCTTAAAATTATTTTTAAGAATTCTACGGACGATAAATTTCACCAGCTCTTGATTGTGGTGCGAGTTTTGCAGATATTTTAGATCGTTTGCGGTTATTTGCTCGCCTGAGCGAAATTTCGTCCGTAGCGCTTCGTGCGAAAAAATATCTCTTAGCACACTATCTAAGATCTCGTAGCTGTATCCAAGCTCACGCTCGTCGCTTTGATTTTCCCATAGATCGGCGCTTGGGGCTTTTTTGATGATCGCATCGTCTATGCATAAAATTTTTGCAAATTTAAACAGATCGGTTTTTAAAATTTCTCCGATCGGATTAAACGCGCAGGCTAGATCGCCGTAGATCGTACCGTAGCCTAGCATCCTCTCGCTAAGATTGCTCGTGCCTACGACTACGCCACGCTTAGCCGCGCTGTAATCATAAAGTAAGCTCATTCTTACGCGTGCGGCGAAATTTCCGATGCGAAGAGCGCTTGCACCGGGATTTAAAGCGGTAAAATTTTCTACAAATGGCGCGATCTCTTGGATTTCGTAGGGGATATTAAAGGATTCGCAGTGAAAGATGCCGTCTGCCGTATTTTCTAAATTTGAACCAGCGCTAGGTAGGATAAGCCCGTAAGTGGGGATCTCGGTAAGCGCACAAAGCGCAGAAACCACGGCGCTGTCAAGCCCACCGCTGATGCCTACTACAAAGGCGTCCGCACCCGTTTCATCGAGTCTCTCCGATAAAAAATCGGTCAGTTGCGGCAGCAAATCGTCCAAGAACATAATATTTAGCCTTAAAATTTTACGTTAAATTGTGCGAATTTTAACTATTTTTGGCTAAATTACGGCTTTAATTTAAGCTTAAAAGGAGGATTTAAATGCAAATTTTAAAAAAAGCTTTCGGTGAATACGCGACGAACTGCTACATTCTAAAGGGCGAGCAGGGCGATTTGGTGATCGATCCGGGGCAGGGCAGCTTTGATTGGGTGATGCAAAATACGGGAAAGATCGCCGCGGTTTTGAATACGCACGGGCATTTCGATCATGTTTATGACGATGCGAAGTTGCAAAGGACGGGCGCTAAAATTTATATCCACGAGGAAGACGCCTTTATGCTGCGGGCGGATCCCTTTGAGACGATGCCCGAGCCCATAGAGGCGGACATGCTCATAAAAGGGCAGGAGCAAAGCTTTGAAATAGCGGGCTTTAACATTAAATTTAGCCTTTTTGCCGGACATACGCCGGGCAGCTGTATGATCGAAGCAGGCGGCGTTATTTTTAGCGGCGACGTAATATTCAAAGGCTCTATCGGCAGGTGGGATTTTCCCTTTTCAAGCGGCGCGCAGATGAGAGAGTCTTTGCATAAAATTTTGCAGATAAAGGGCGATTTTACGCTCTATCCGGGACACGGCCCAAATACGAGCCTAGCGGCTGAGAGGCAAAATTTAAAATATTTTTTGCAGCTTTTTGAGCGTTGATAGTTTAAATTTAACTGCGTTTCGTCGTACAAATAGCGGTGTAAAGTGGTGTGAAGCTGCTCTGCGCCGAAAAATTTATACCGCTTTGTTCACGGGCGCTAGAATTTATGCCGCTTTGCTTGCGGGCACCGGAATTGATGCCGCTTTGCTCGCATTGCAGGCGCCGAAATTTACCGCTTTATTTGAGGCCCCGGGCATTAAATTCTGCGCCCCGTTCGCACTATACCTGCGCCAGCGTGCAATGGGCAGATAAAATTTTAAAATTTACCGCCGCTTGATTAAATTTAGCAAAATTTCGCGCTGCGCATGCAAGACACAAAACGTTACGCGTGCGGGAGGAGGCGAAATTTAATTTGCGCCGCCGTACCGACCCTAGCCGCTACAATATATCCAATCCGACTTGAGCCCGCTAAATTTAGCTAAATTTAACATCCTGCCGAATGTAAAATTTTCCCCCGCGAGCCGATTAAATTCGGTAAAATTTTACGCGTTTTTAGAGACACAGATCTCATTTCATATCGGTGCACGGGTACACGAAAAATGTTTTAAAGGCGCAGATCACGCCCGAAGCCGCACATAAATACGCCGTGGGGCGGGGTAGCCCTCGATCGTGCGCGAGCTATCGAGCGGGTCTAGGAAATTCTCCAAGCTCTGCCCGTCGATCCACTCCGTTTTGCGCTGCTCGCTAGCATCCGTAGGCTTTTGAGCCAAAATTTCAAAATCTCTAAATTTCGCCCGCTCGCACCAATTCTGCAGCGCGCCGACGGTCGGGACGAAGTAGATATTTGAAATTTTTGAGTAGCTGTTTTTCGGACACAGCGCGAGATCGCCCGCTCCTTCGATATACATCGTGTCTAAAATCACCTCGCCGCCCGCATTTAGCGAGGCATGCAGATCTTTTAGCATCTTTACGGGATCGCTGCGATGGTAGATGACGCCGAGGCAGAAGATCGTATCGAATTTGTGCTCGTAAAAGGGCAGATGCTCCACGCCCAAAAGCTCGAATTTCGCGCCGCTACGGAGGAATTTCTCGATGAAGTTAAACTGCAGATAAAATAGCGCGCTCGGGTCAAACCCCACTAGCCGCGCAGGCTTTAGAGCGCTTACGCGAAACATATAGTAGCCGTTGTTGCAGCCCACGTCGGCGACGGTTTTACCACTCAGATTTAAAAACGGTCGCAGCAGGTTAAATTTCACGAAGCTTCGCCACTCGGCGTCGATAAAAAGATCATTCAGCGCAAAAGGCCCCTTGCGCCACGGCTTTAGCGCTCGCGCGATACGCAAAATTTCATCTCTCTGCTCCGCGCTAGCGCTAAAGCTTGCACGCACGACGTCGCCGCACTCGCAGTCGCACTCGCCTATTTGTAGCGCCTCGATCGCGCTTAAAATTTCGCGGTTTTGCCCGCTTTGCAGCTTTTTAAAGTTCTCATCTCTGATTTTTTGCAGATCCATTTTAATCCTAAAATTTCAAAATTTAGCGCCATTTTAACATAAAATTTTATCCATTTTAAGGCGCAAAGAGATAAAATCGACTTGCAATTCAAGCAAAGGAGCAAAAAATGCAAGAAGCAAAAACGAGAAAATTTAATCTCAGGTTTAATCACGAAATTTCAAGTAGCGGCGCAGAGGTACGGCTTTGGCTGCCGTTAGTGCTGCAAGAGCCGTATCAGAGGTTGCTTGGCGAATATCATGCCCGCTCAAATGCACAAGAGTCGGCTATCTGCGGAGATCATATAAGCACGTACTACGCGCGCTTCGCACCCGATAAAGAGGCAAGAGCGGGCGTCGGCAAATACGGCGAGCAAGGTGTCGTAGGCGAAGATGACGATTATTTTGAGCTTAGCTTCGATATTGAAATTTCGGAGCGAAACACCGATTTTAGCAAGGTAAGTTTTAATGAAAATGAGCGCTTGAGCCCTGAGATCGAGGAGTTTTTAAAGCCATCAAAGCTAATTCCGGTAGAAGGCGCTGCGAAACAAAAATCAGACGAGATTACCGGCTCGCTTAAAGGTGATCTAGAAAAGGCGCGCGCGATCTACGAGTGGGTCGCAAAAAATATGAGTCGCGATAATAGCGTGATCGCATGCGGCAGCGGCGACGCAGCGACAATTTTAAGCAGCGGCAAGCTAAGCGGCAAATGCGCCGATATTAATAGCGTGTTCGTATCGCTCTGCAGGGCAGCTGGCATTCCTGCTCGCGCTATTTACGGCATCCGCACGGGCGCAGCGCAGAAATTTTCGCCTGAAATGGGCGTCATGGGCGCCCTAAGTGGCGGTGCGCTTGAAATTTCCGGCGCGCAGCACTGCAGAGCGGAATTTTATCTAAAAGGCCACGGCTGGATCCCCGTCGATCCCGCGGACGTTACGAAGGTGCGGCTGGGTGAAGGCTTAAGCGAGGATGATTCCAAGCTGGCGCGGGTGCGCGAATATCTTTTCGGTAACTGGGAGCCGTGCTGGCTGGGCTTTAACTACGCTCGCGAAATCGTGCTAAATCCGCGCCCGGCGCATGTCCCGATTGAAATTTTTTCGCATCCGTATTGCGAAGTGGGCGGTACGCCGAAAGATCCGTACTCGCCTAAAAATTTTATCTACGAGTATTTTTCGCGAGAAATTTAATCCTCTGGTGGCTTGCATTTTACCGCCTTACCGCCGCATTTTGCTTAAGCTAAGCCGCCGCGCTTCGTCAAAGTTTAACCGTTTCATCGAAACGCACGCTTGGCTTTTGCGACAGCGGCGCTTTTTGCGTGGTTTAGCCTACGCCGCCGATACATACTGCCTGCGCGCCTAGTTTGCGGGCTATCATGCCCGCTTTGGCGAAATTTCGCGCTATATCTTGAAGCGAAATTTTGAAATTTTAAAATTCCGCGGCGAGCAAAATTCTAAAATTTTAAAGCGAGCGAAATTTTGAAATTTTAAATATGGATAGAATTTTAAAATTTACGGCTTGCAGAATTTTAAATTTAGCGATTTCAAAGCCGCAAAAGGCTAAAATCCATGCGTAATTAGGGCTAAGGCTTAGCCATTTTATTTTGAAGGCATTTCATGCAAAGACGCGATTTTTTAAGAAACACTGCGATTTTAGGCGCCGTTATGGCAACTCCGAGTACCATTTTGGGCGGGGAAAAAGTCATTGGCAAAAAGAGAACTTTCGGGCTATCGCTAAATCACGAAATTTTGGAGAAGGGCAAGCAGACGCGGCTTTGGATACCGCTTCCTCTTATCACGGAATATCAAAAGGTAAGCGACGTAAAATTTGACGGCAATTTCAACGATCCGTCCGTGGACTACGGCGAAATTCCGACGCTCTATGCCGGCTACGTCGGTGTGGCAAAGCCTACGCTAAATATTAAATTTAGCGTCGAGACCTTTGAGCGAAATACCGACTTTAGCAAGGTAAAATTTAATCCGAACGAAAAGCTTGGCCCCGAGGTAGCGAAGTTTTTAGAGCCTAGCACGCAGATTCAAATCGACGGCGTCGTCAAGCAAAAATCAGACGAGATTGCAGGCGGCATAAAGGGCGATTTGGAAAAGGCGCGCGCGATTTATACGTGGGTGGCAAACACTATGCAGCGCGATAATAGCGTGCTAGGCTGCGGGCTAGGGGACGTGAAGCAAATTTTAAGTAGCGGCAAGTTAAGTGGCAAATGCACCGACATAAATAGTGTTTTCGTCGCACTTTGCCGTGCGCAGGGCATAGCCGCAAGAGAGATGTTTGGCATCCGCGTCGGCGCGTCGAGATTTAGCGCTCAAATGGGCGCCGCGCCTAAAGACGGCGTCAGCCATATCTCGGGCGCACAGCACTGCAGGGCGGAATTTTATCTCAAAGGCTACGGCTGGATCCCGGTCGATCCCGCGGACGTTACAAAGGTGCGCCTGGGCGAGAAGCTAAGCAATGACGATAGCAAGCTCGCTAAAATCCGCGAATATTTATTCGGCAACTGGGAGATGTGCTGGATCGGCTTTAACTACGGCAGAGACTTCACGCTAAGCCCACGCCCAGCGCAGTTTCCGATCAATAATTTCGGCTATCCTTACGGCGAAGTGGACGGCAACACGCTTAATTACTACTCGCCGAAAGATTTCAGCTACGATTACAGATCGAAAGAGTTGTAGCGGTTCGCGTTTTGCTATGCGGCACGTCGAACTACTTGAGCTTTTTGAGTAGGTATACAAGAGAGGCTTCCCGCTAGACGACTTTGGGCGGATGTGTAAAAGCGCGCCTAATCTACGTGCTGCCGCGTCTGCATTGGAAAAAAATTCCGCGCCTTGTTTGGCTGGAATTTTAAAATTTTTAGAATTTTGCGAGCGACATGGCAGCGAAATTTTGAAATTTTAAAGCGAGCAAAATTTTGAAATTTTTCGGCGCAAAATTTCGCGGCGGAATTTGCGAGTAAATTTCGCGTGCTGGGCTAGCGGCGGCACGGCAATACCTATACTGAAAGGCAAAATTTGAAAACCGAACTAGAAAATTCCGCGCAAGAAACCTTGGCGCAAAAGCGAGAAAATCCTGGCAAAAATCGCTTCAGCACGCGCAGTCTGTGGCTGATGTTTGCCGCTATTTTTAGCGCGATTGCCGCGACGTTTTGTTGCCTACCCGCGCTTTTATTTTTGATTTTCGGCGCGAGCTTTTCCATTTTTTCAGGCACAGAGGCTTTCGGCAACTACCGCGCGCCGTTTTCTGCGCTAGCACTTTTTTGCTTCGCGCTTTCTGCATTTTTCTTTTTCAAAAAGCCGCGCGCATGCTCGCTGCAAAGCGGGCGTAAAAAATGGATTTTAATCTACGCGCTTTTAGGAGCCTTGCTCGCCTTTATGCTTACATATCCTGAAATTTTAGGAGGGCTTTATGCGTAAAATTTTGTTTTTGATGCTTGGATTTACGGCGCTTTTTGCCGACAAAGAGGTTAAAATTTACGTGGAAAAAATCCACTGCCCGCTCTGCACTACGATCGTGCGAAAGGCGCTTTTGCAAACGCCAGGCGTGATAAGCGCGAAGGTTTCACAGCAGAGCAAAACCGCGACCGTCGCGGCAAAGGATGATGCAAACGAGACCGCGATGCTTGAGGCAATCGCTAAAACGGGCTATGAAGGCGTAATCGTAAAATAAAAATCCCCGGCAAAATTCTGACTAAATTTTAAATAAAATTCTTGCTAAATTTCGGTAAAATTCATGCGACTTTGCATAAAATTTCATTTTGCGCGGCTTGCCTGCAGCGTAAGCTAGCGCAATCGATAAAGTCTGCGCGTATTTTGCGGAAGCGCTATGCCGGCGCGGTCGCGTTTAAATTTATCAGAATTTCGTAAGCGCTTAAGCGAGCGCGGTCGCTTTTAAATTTAACGGGTGTGTCGCAATAACGCGCGGATATAAATAAATTCAAAAGGAGCAAACATGCAAAAAAACGAGGTTATGAACGATTTTAAGAGGCTGTGCGAAATTCCTCACTGCAGCTGCGAAACGGAGCAGATGAGGGAGTTTTTGGCGGATTTTGCGCGCTCCTGGGGCTTTAGCGTAAACGTCGACGAGACGGGTAACATCCACGCCGTAAAGGGCAAGCCTAAAATCTGTCTGCAAAGCCACTACGACATGGTTTGTGTGGGCGCGGCGCCCAATTTAGAGCTCATCGAGGAAAGCGGCATCCTAAGGGCGAAAAACTCGACTCTAGGCGCTGATGACGGCATCGGCGTGGCGATGATGATGGGCGCGATGCGGGAGTTTGCGAACCTAGAGTGCCTATTTACCAACGACGAAGAGGTCGGGCTCGTGGGCGCAAACTCTTTTAAGGGTAAAATTTTATCGCCAAATTTACTAAATTTAGACAGCGAAGAGGATGACCGCGTGACGCTGGGATGCGCCGGCGGCATAAATGTAAGCGCAAAAATCGGCGCGCAGACCATCAAAAAGAGCGGTAAAATTTACGAGATTGGCGTCACCGGGCTTAGCGGCGGGCACTCGGGTAACGAGATACATAAAAATATCCCAAACGCAACGAAGCTGCTAGCGAAATTTCTCGCCGAGGAGGGCTGCGAGCTAATCAGCCTAGATTTTGGCGAGAGGAGCAACTCGATCCCAGCAAACGCTGTGTGTAAGGCGCTGTGCGCGCATGAGCCAAAGCAGCGCGGTCTGGCGTGGGTAAAGAGCCTCGGCGAGGGCGAAGCGGACGTGCTGGTAAATAGCGGTAAAATTTTGGCGCTAATTAACTCCTTCGCCCAGGGCGTGCGTAGCTACGATACGCAGCTTGGCATGGTAAACGAAAGCATAAATCTCTCGACCGTCAAGCAGAAGGGTGAAGTGATCGAGTTTGACTTTTTTGGACGCGCGATGAAGCGCGAAGGGCTTGAAAATCTGGGCTTTGAGACCGCTACGCTGGCTAGCGTGCTGGGCTTTGATGTGAGAGTAGCCGACCGCTCGGCGAACTGGGCGCCGTGCATCAGCGACTTCGCGCATCTGGTGCTTGAGGAGTTGCAAAAACAAAAGCCGCAGGCTAAATTTGTCGCCGTGCACGCTGGCCTTGAGTGCGGCGTACTGGTCGCAAAACAGCCCGAGCTGCAAGCCTGCTCCATAGGCCCGAACATCCACTCGCCTCACTCCGTGAA
>CAURGM010000007.1:0-88954 GCA_963524395.1 uncultured Campylobacter sp. | reverse complement strand
CGCAAACGCCGCAAAAAGATAAAATTTAAGGAGGCGAAATGAATAAAATTTTTATTCTAGTATTTTTATGCTTCGGCGCATACGGTTGTGATCCCGCCGATCCGGTACCTTATTTTATGGACTTTAACGACAAGGATCATGACGGCGCGCTGAGCTTGCAGGAGTGGACGGCGAGCGAGGTGCCGTCTGGGCTAAGAGTAGAGCTAAATCTGCGCTCAGGCTCGGAATTTAAAAGGCTCGATGCTAATCGCGACGGCAAGATTAGCCTAGATGAGCTGGGAGCGAAACCGTCTGCAAAGATTTATTGGTCCGAAGATCCGTGCGCTTTTTGGCCTTGGCCAGACGGATCCGAGGATAAAAATCAATCCGCCGTCAAACAAGGCGCACGAGCGTGAACCCGTGTTTGCACTGCGGTCTGCGTAAAATTTATATTGCGCTAGGTAGGCGTGGCGTAAATTCGGCTCGCGCCCTGATGTGGCCAAATTTAAAGGAAAAGAATGAATATAATTTTTATGGGAACGCCCCAGTATGCGGCTAAAATTTTACGCGCGCTTGCGGGTGCGAAATTTAATATCGCGGCCGTCTTTACGCAGCCCGATAAACCCGTCGGCAGGAAGCAAATTTTAACTCCGAGCGAGGTTAAAGTTTACGCGCAGCAGTATCTGCCCGCCGTGCCGATCTTTCAGCCTGCAAGCTTAAAAGATGAAGCGGTCGCAGCGCAGATAAAAGAGCTAAAGCCTGATTTCATCGTGGTTGCGGCATACGGTAAAATTTTGCCGCAGGCCATCCTTGACATCGCGCCTTGCATAAATTTGCACGCCTCGATCCTGCCTAAATACCGCGGCGCAAGTCCGATCCAAAGCGCGATACTAGCTGGCGAAAAGCATACGGGCGTGACGGCGATGCTGATGGATGCGGGGCTTGACACGGGCGATATGCTTGATTTTGCCTACACGCCTTGCGAGGATAAAATGGCGGCGCAGCTGTTTGATGAACTGGGTGATCTAGCGGGCGAGCTTATAGTACGAGTACTACGAAATTTTGCAAATTTGACGCCGCTTAGGCAGGACGATGCGCAGGCTACGCACTGCAAAAAGATAAGCAAATCTGACGGACTTTTTAGCTTTGAGCAGAGCGCGGAGCAGATTTATAATAAATTTCGTGCGCTAACGCCCTGGCCGGGGATTTATCTAGCTAGCGGGTTAAAAATTTTAGAACTAGAGTTTTTGCGCGAATCTTGCGGGCGTAAATTCGAACGCGCGGGCGAAATTCTGCACGTTGATAAGCCTAATTTTTGCGTTTCTTGCGGCGAGGGTGCGGTTAAGATCATGAAGGTGCAAGAGCCCGGTAAAAAGCCGGTGGATGCTAGCGCGTATCTAAACGGCAAGCGGCTAAAGATCGGCGATCTGCTATGCTAAGCGGGATCTTAAATTCTCGCGTTTTATGCCGCTCTTTTGATGCTACGCGGGAATTTTATTTGCGCCGCGCTTTTGGCGTCGCGGCGAAATTCTGCCTTGGATATCGCCGCAATCGTGAAGTAAAATTTTACCGCGCGGAATTTCGAAATGAAGCTCCAAAATCAAGGCTTTATAAAATTTTAAAACTTCGCTTCTATGCTCTAAAATTTTACGCTCACAGGAGCTTAAAATTTCGCTGCCGCGGTTACGGATCTTGCGGCGTCGCACCAAACACGCACCATTTAAAATTCTATGATCGTGCCGCAGAATTTTTGCGAGACAAAGCTTTAAAATTTTATCGCGGTGCCGCTAGGAAAATCCGCGTTACCGAAAAATTTAGCAAGAGCGTAAAATTTCATCGCACAAAATTTCACTATGTCGTAAAATTTAATCATACTAAATTTTATCTTGTCGCAAAATTCTATTGCAGTATGAAATTTAAACGTTTGCAATATTTCAAGGCGAGCCCTTCGTCTTACGCAAGGAGCGGGTTTTGCAAGTAGAATTTGTAGAGCAAATGCCCTCCACGCAGGAGTTTTTGGTGAACGCCGTGCGCGAATGCAGGATAACGCCGCCTTTTGCGATCGCCGCAAATCGCCAAAGCGCCGGTATCGGCTCGCGCGGCAATGATTGGGAGGGCGCGAGCGGCAATCTCGCATTTTCGTTCTGTGTCGCGCAGAGCGATATGCCCGCGGACGTGCCGCCTCAGTCGGCGAGCATATATTTTGCGATGATTATGCAGGAGCTTCTAGCATCGCTCGGCTCGCAGCTTTGGCTTAAATGGCCCAACGATTTTTATGTGGATGAGCGCAAAATCGGTGGGACGATGACGAATAAGATCAAAAATACCCTCATCTGCGGCATCGGCATAAACCTACTCGGCGCGCCCGAATATGCGGGAATTTTAGATATAAAAATCAGCGCAAAAGACGCTATAGAGGGCTTTTTTGCGCTATATGAAAATAAAATCTCGTGGAAGCAAATTTTTAGAAATTTTTCGTTACAATTCCAAAAATCGCAAAAATTTAGCGTTCATCTAGGCGACGAAAAAATTTCGCTTGCGCAGGCTAAACTTTGCGAAGACGGATCGATCATAATAAATGAAGAAAGGGTTTATGCTTTAAGATGAGTGAAGTAATTACGATTGCCAATCAAAAAGGCGGCGTCGGAAAGACGACCACGGCGGTTAATCTCGCTGCGTCGCTAGCGATAAAGAAAAAGCGGGTTCTACTGATTGACGTAGATCCTCAGGCGAACGCTACGACCGGACTTGGCTTTAACCGCAGCGACTTTGAATTTAACATTTATCACGTCCTAACGGGGCGTAAAAGCATGTCCGAAGTGATCCAAAAGACCGAACTTGAGTTTATGGATCTAGTACCGTCAAATATCGGACTTGTAGGCATCGAGCGCGAAGTAAGTGAAGAGAAAGACTTCAAACTAATGCTAAAAAATAAAATTTCCGAGGTTAAGGACAGATATGATTTCATAATCATCGATTCGCCGCCGACGCTCGGTAGCATTACGGTAAATGCCTTGGTCGCAAGCGATAGCGTCATCATCCCGATTCAGTGCGAATTCTATGCGCTTGAAGGCGTCGCGTTGATCCTAAATACCGTAAAAGTCGTCAAGCAAACGCTTAATAAAAATTTAAAAATTCGCGGGTTTTTGCCTACGATGTATAGTTTGCAAAACAATCTAGCCAAAGAAACGGTCGCGAATTTGCGCGAGTATTTCGACGATAAGCTCTTTCGTATCGGCAAGAGTGATGATCTAGTCATCATCCCGCGCAATATCAAGCTAGCCGAAAGCCCAAGCTTTGGCAAGCCGGTGGTTTTATACGATATAAAATCTGCTGGTTCCATCGCCTATCAAGACCTCGCTAGATCCATAATGGAGCAAAAATGGGCCAGGTAAAAAGAGCGCTCGGGCGTGGGCTCGGTGCGATTTTAGACGACGTAGAAAGCTCCTATAACAGGGAGCTAGAAAGCGGAAATGCCGATAGCTTAGTTATCGAAATCGATGTCGATAAAATCGAGCCAAATCCATATCAACCGCGTCAAAGCTTCGATGAGGAGGCACTTAGGCAGCTAAGCGAGAGCATCGCTCGCCACGGGCTTATTCAGCCTATCATTGTTATTCAAAAAGATGATTCTTACGTCCTTATCGCCGGCGAGCGACGTCTAAGAGCGACGAAGCTTTTGGGCGAGAGTAAAATCAAAGCCGTAGTCGCGGACATAAAATCTCAAAATTTAAGAGAGCTTGCCCTCATCGAAAATATCCAGCGCGAGGATCTAAATCCTATCGAGCTTGCTAAGTCCTATAAAGAGCTCATCGGCGAATATAGGATCACGCAAGAGGAGTTAGCCGACATCATCAAAAAGTCCCGCACGCAGATTACCAACACGCTAAGGCTTTTAAATTTATGCTCCGAAGTGCAAGACGCCATAAGCGCAGATAAAATTTCGCAAGGGCACGCCAAGATAATGGTTGGACTCGAAAAAGAGGATCAAATTTTAGCACTAAATACCATTTTAGGACAGCGCCTAAGCGTAAGAGATACCGAAAATTTAGTAAAAAAGCTCAAAGATAAAACCGTTCCGAAAGAGAAAAAGTTTGGCGTGGAATTTCAAAGCTTCAAGCCTGAGCTTTTAAAGCTAAAGGCCAAGCTTGATCAATTTGGTAAAATAAGTATCAAAGAGCGTAAAATTTCGATCGAATTTAGTGAAATTTTACAAATTTCCGAGTTTTTAAAGAAAATCGGATGATTTTTTATAGTGTATTTTAATTTTTCATATTGTAAAATACGCATTTTGTTTAAAACTAACCTGGAGGAAGTGCGATGCTAGACGTAAGTTTGACCGCCATGATAACGACCATCGTCGTATTTTTAGCTTTGATTTACTTCTTAAATATCAAGCTTTATAGACCGCTACTTTTGCATATGGAAAAGCGAGAGGCTATTATTAAAGAAGATGAGGCAAATGCGATGAAAAACGCACAAGATGCAGATGCCGATAAAGCAGAGATCGTAAGAATCATGGATGCTGCGAAGTTGCAGGCTGTTAAAATAAAGCAAGAGGCGATGGATAGCGCAAAGCAGGCTGCCGCCAGAGAAATAGCCGAGAAAAAAGCCGCTATGGAGGAAGATTTCGATCAATTCTTAGGCGGTTTGGATGAGCAAAAGCGCAACCTAAAAAATGATTTGCAAGCCAAAATTCCGGAATTTAAAAATGCTCTAAGCAGCGCTGTGGCTAAAGTATGAGGATTTCAGTATGAAAAAATATCTATTTTTATTTATAATTCCGGCGTTTGTTTTAGCAAACGGTGGGCACGATGGAGTCAAAGACTACGACGTGCTGTGGCGAAGCATAAATTTCATTTTGTTTTTCGGAATTTTGTTTTATCTTCTAAAAGGTCCCGCAAAAGCAGCATATCAAGGTAGAATCAACGGCATCGCATCTAGACTTGAGGCTAATCAAAAAATTTTAAAAGAGTCTGCAGCTCGCAAGGAACAAGCTAAAAAAGATTTGCAAGATGCTAAGGTTCAAGGCGCAGCTTTAATTGAAACTGCTAAAAAAGAGATCGTGTTCGCCGCCGAAAAGATAAAAAATGCGACCGAGCAAGAGATTGCGAATTTGCAAAAATCTTTCGACGAGCAGAAGAGCTTTGAGGCGCGCAAGATCAAAAAAGAGGTCGTAAGCGAGATACTGGATGACGTTTTTGCATCGGATGACATTAAATTCGGTCAAGACAAACTGGTTAAAATCGTAGAGAAAAAGGTCGGATGATGATAAATAACACCTCAAAAAGATATGTAAACGCCCTGATGCTGAGCTATAAAAAAGATGAACTAGGCTCTGTTTTGCAGACGCTCGAGAGCGTCGCGAGTGCGTTTAGAATTCCAAAATTCCAAGATATTGTGAAATCTCCGACGCTAAAAGAGGAATCCAAAGTGGAACTTATTGCGTCGTTTATAAAAAATCCAAGCGAAAAAATCGTAAATTTTATTAAACTTTTAGCTAAGAATGGGCGTATTGCGCTAATCCCGCAGATAGTTGAGGAACTGCGCAAGAATATTGCGGCGCTGGATAATAAATACTTAGGTAAAATTTATTCCGCTACCGAAATAGACGCCGCGAAAATAAAAGAGCTAGAGACTAAAATTTCAAAGAAATTTAATGCAGATATTACTCTGCAACCCGTTAAAAGCGAGCTTGAAGGCATTAAGATCGAAGTCGAGGATCTTGGATTTGAGATTAGTTTTTCAGTTGATAGATTGAAACAAAAAATGAGCGAATATATTTTAAAAGCAATTTAAAGGAGTAAAGCGTGGGTGCGAAAATTAAGGCAGACGAAATCAGCAGCATAATCAAAGAGCGAATCGAAAATTTCGATCTTAGCGTTGATATCGAAGAAACCGGTAAGGTCGTTTCGGTTGCAGACGGCGTTGCTAATGTTTACGGCTTAAAAAACGTAATGGCTAACGAGATGGTCGAATTCGAAAACGGAGCTCGTGGTATCGCGTTAAATTTAGAGGAGAGCAGTGTTGGCATCGTTATTTTAGGCGATACTAGCGGTATTAACGAAGGTAGTAGCGTTAAAAGACTGGGTAAGCTTTTGCGCGTTCCGGTAGGTGATGCATTAATCGGTCGCGTGGTAAACGCTCTAGGCGAGCCGATCGACGGCAAAGGCGCGATAGAGACTAGCGATACTAGATTTGTCGAAGAAAAGGCTAAAGGCATCATGGCTCGTAAGTCCGTCCACGAACCGCTTCAAACCGGTCTTAAAGCGATAGACGCGCTAGTGCCGATCGGTCGCGGACAGCGCGAGCTCATCATCGGCGACCGCCAAACAGGAAAAACCACTGTTGCTGTTGATACCATCATCAATCAAAAGGGTCAAGACGTCGTTTGCATCTATGTAGCGATCGGACAGAAACAATCTACCGTCGCGCAAGTCGTTAAAAAGCTTGAAGAATACGGCGCGATGGATTATACGATCGTAGTTGCGGCGGGTGCTAGCGAGGCGGCTGCGCTTCAGTATTTGGCGCCATATTCGGGCTGCACCATGGGCGAGTATTTCAGAGACAACTCCCGCCACGCGCTTATCATCTACGATGATCTTAGCAAGCATGCGGTCGCATATCGCGAGATGTCGCTTATTTTGCGCCGTCCGCCAGGACGTGAGGCGTATCCTGGCGATGTATTTTACCTGCACTCCCGCCTGCTTGAGCGCGCTAGCAAACTAAGCGATGCACTCGGTGCAGGCAGCTTAACGGCGCTTCCTATTATCGAGACGCAGGCAGGCGACGTTTCGGCGTATATCCCTACAAATGTTATTTCTATCACTGACGGTCAAATTTTCTTGGAGTCGGGTCTGTTTAACTCAGGAATTCGTCCTGCGATCAACGTAGGTCTTTCGGTTAGCCGCGTCGGGGGTTCTGCGCAGATTAAAGCGATCAAAAAGGTCTCGGGAACCTTGCGCCTAGATCTCGCTCAATACCGTGAACTTCAGGCGTTTGCGCAGTTTGCGAGTGATTTGGACGAGAGTAGCCGTAAGCAGCTAGATCGCGGACAAAGAATGGTCGAAATTTTAAAGCAACCTCCTTATTCGCCGCTTCCGGTCGAAAATCAAGTGGTCATCATCTTTGCGGGAAGCCGCGGATTTTTAGACGACGTGCCTACGAGCTCAATTGGCAAATTTGAAGCTGAGCTATATCCATATATCGAGGCGAAATATCCTGAAATTTTTGAAGAGATCAGAAGCAAAAAGACCATCGAGAAGGATTTGGAAGAAAATTTAATCAAGGCTCTAAATGACTTTAAAGCGACATTTGCCGCTTAAGAAGGCTAAATTATGGCAAATTTAAAAGATATAAAACTTCAAATCAAAAGCGTCAGAAATACGGAGAAGACTACCAAAGCTATGAAGCTGGTCTCCAACGTTAAGCTTAAAAACACAAAAGAAGCGGCGATGCGCTCGCGAGCTTATGCGGTGAAGATTAACGAGGTCTTGGGTGAAATTTCTGCGCGCGTTAAAAATTACGTAGGCAATAATTCAGGCAACGACGAAAAACTTAGAATTTTTGATACCACTCGAGAGGTAAAGGTGGTTGATCTGCTGTTTATCACCGCAGATAAAGGGCTTTGCGGCGGTTTTAATATCAACACCATCAAAAAGATCAAAGCTTTGATCGAGGAGCTTAAGGCTAAAAAGATCAAGGTTCGCCTTCGCGCCGTCGGCAAAAAGGGGATAGAGTATTTTGATTTTCAAGGCGTTGAGCTTTTGGAGCGATATGTCGGCGTGAGCTCATCTCCATCGTCTGAGAAAGCTAACGAAATCGTCCAAGCCGCGGTTAAGGATTTTAACGAAGGCAAAACCGACGAAGTCATACTTATCCACAACGGCTATTTAAATATGATCTCTCAGGAGATGCGCGTAAATACGCTGGTGCCGATCGGTGAACCTGCGATTAACGAGGACGCTTTAAAAACATCTACATTGGAAGTAGAAGTTGAAAGTCCTGAGGACGAAGAAACATTGATGTTAAATTTAATCCAGAGCTATCTTAGCTACAGCATGTATTACGCGCTTATTGACTCTTTGGCGGCGGAGCATTGCTCGAGAATGAATGCGATGGAGAATGCGACAAATAACGCCAAAGAACGCGTATCGCAGTTAAATTTAGCATACAACAAAGCCAGACAAGGTTCTATCACGACTGAGCTTATCGAGATCATAAGCGGCGTCGAATCAATGAAATGAAAGGAAAATGGATGAAAGGAATAATTTCTCAGGTAATGGGTCCTGTGGTCGATGTCGATTTCAAGGATTACTTGCCGAAGATTAATGAAGCTATCGAGGTTAAATTTGACGTCGAGGGCGCTCATCGCAGGCTGATCCTAGAGGTAGCCGCGCACCTTGGAGACAATCGCGTCCGCACGATCGCTATGGATATGAGCGATGGACTTAGGCGAGGGCTTGAGGCTACGGCTCTTGGCGCGCCTATTACGGTGCCTGTGGGCGAGAAAGTTTTGGGTAGAATTTTTAATGTCACGGGCGATCTGATCGACGAGGGCGAGGATGAGAAATTTGAAACCCGCTGGTCGATCCACAGAGATCCGCCTAGCTTTGAAAACCAAAGCACGAAGAGCGAAATTTTTGAAACCGGCATTAAGGTAGTCGATCTGCTAGCCCCTTACGCGAAGGGCGGTAAGGTAGGTCTATTCGGCGGTGCTGGCGTCGGCAAGACCGTCATCATTATGGAGCTAATTCACAACGTCGCTTTCAAACACAGCGGTTACTCCGTATTTGCGGGCGTCGGCGAACGAACGAGAGAGGGAAATGACCTTTATAACGAGATGAAAGAATCCGGAGTTTTGGATAAAGTCGCCTTAACCTACGGTCAGATGAACGAGCCGCCGGGGGCGAGAAATCGCATCGCGCTAACCGGCCTTACGATGGCTGAATATTTCCGCGATGAGCTAGGGCTTGACGTTTTGATGTTTATCGATAATATCTTCCGTTTCTCGCAGTCGGGTTCGGAGATGTCCGCGCTTTTAGGGAGAATTCCGTCCGCAGTCGGTTATCAGCCTACGCTTGCTAGCGAAATGGGTAAACTGCAAGAGCGAATTACTTCTACCAAAAAGGGTTCCATTACCTCCGTTCAGGCCGTTTATGTGCCTGCGGACGACCTTACCGACCCTGCGCCGGCGACCGTTTTTGCGCACCTTGATGCGACGACCGTTCTAAACAGAGCGATCGCCGAAAAAGGAATTTATCCTGCCGTCGATCCGCTTGATTCGACCTCAAGAATGCTCGATCCGCAAATCATCGGCGAGGAGCATTATAAAGTCGCTCGCGGAGTCCAAGCGGTACTTCAAAAATACAAAGATTTGCAGGATATCATCGCGATTTTAGGTATGGATGAGCTTAGCGAAGAGGATAAACTCGTAGTCGAGCGCGCTAGAAAGATCGAACGCTACCTATCTCAGCCGTTTTTCGTAGCCGAGGTATTTACCGGAAGTCCGGGTAAATATATCTCGCTAGAGGAAACTATTGCTGGCTTTAAGGGAATTTTAGAGGGCAAATACGACGATCTGCCGGAGAATGCCTTTTATATGGTAGGAAATATCGACGAGGTAGTAGCAAAAGCCGAAAAGATGAAAGCATAGGAATTTTAAGATGAAAGAATTTTTGCTTTTAGATATCGTTACGCCCGAAGGGATAGTCTTTTCGGGTGAGGTCAAATCCGTCCAGCTCCCTGGCATTACTGGCGAAATGGGTATTTTGCCGGGGCATGCGAGCTTGCTAACGGGACTTAAAGACAAAAGTGAAGGTGGCGTCGTCGAGATCGCGGATAAAGATGGCAAAAAGCAGCTTGTTTTGGTAAATGACGGATTTTTGGAAGTTACCGAAGAAAAAACTACTATCCTAGCCACTCAAGCCGTAGCTATCGGAGGCGATAGCGAAAGCGCCGTAGCAAAGTCTTTGCAGCGCGCCAAAGATATGCTTGCGTCCATTAGCTCCGATGCGGCAAATTCCGCAGCAATCATGGCTAGAGTCGACGAATTCGCAAGGCAAAGTTAAATATGCTAGATCTAATTTTAAGTTATTTTACGAGAAGCACGTTCATTACGATATTCGTGCTTTCTTGGTTATCCATCTATTTTATCGTCACTTTTACGATTTTGATCTCCAGATTTGTAGGGCTTAGTGCATGGCAACACCGCGAAGCAAAGGCACTCGAATCCTTGCTGATGGGTGGTAGAATTTCGCTTTCGGGCTCTATTTTTCAAAAAGTAAATACCGATAAAATTTCAAAAGAAGCCTTGGAAATTTATAAAGGTAAAGCCGAACGCGACTCCACTAGCGGACTTACCTGGCTATCTATCGTCGCCTCCACTTCGCCGTTTATCGGGCTATTTGGTACGGTCGTTAGTATACTTCACACATTTTCCAAGCTCGGTGGCGGAAATTCCGGCATCGATACTATCGCTCCTGCGATCAGTGAGGCGCTAGTTGCCACAGGATGTGGAATTTTTGTAGCGATCCCTGCATACACCTTTAGCTTACTTATAAAACGCAAAGCATACGAAGTTATGAGCATCATAAATCGTACGGCAGATATTTTGCTATTTAAAGCAAACACTGGAAAAGCTATTTAATGTATAATTTCGACGAAAATCCAGAGTTAAATATCACTCCGCTCGTCGATATTATGCTTGTTTTGCTAGCGATTTTAATGGTCGCGCAAACGGCGATTATCTACGATGAAAAGATCGAACTGCCTAGTGGCTCAAAAGCACAGGTTTCGGAAAATACCGCGGAATTCTTGCTTGTGCGTATCGGCGAGGATCGCAAGGTTTATATCGACAAAAGCTCGATGAGCCTAGCTGAATTCCCGGATAATCTCGTGCTGCTTAAAGGCACCGGCAAGTACAGCTTGGAAAAACCCGTCTATATCCAAGCCGATAAGAGACTCGTTTACGACGATGTGATGTTTGTTTTAAAGAGCTTAAAGCAAGCGGGTTTTACTAAAGTCGCACTTCAAACAAATGGCTAATTATTCAAATTTTACGGGGGTTAAATACGATAATTTCAAATCGTTTTTAATCGCCCTTTTTGCCTATCTGCTGGTGATTTTCGTTCTTTTATATCAAATTTCCAAGCCGCAGGAAAAATTTAAAAAATATACCGACAATCCCAACGATTATATGGATGTTACTTTTGATTTCGAAATAGATGATAAACTTCCGTCCGCGCCTGAAATCGCTAAAGAAACGAAGCAGGGCGAGTTTGAAAATAAGAATATTAAGGACGTGCCGGAGGATAAAATTAAGACTACGGCGCAAGTAGTTCCGTCACCTCCAGTGCAGGCAAAGCCGAAAGAGCCCGAAAAGCCGAAGGAAGAGCCGGAGCCGGAACCTAAAAAGGACGAGCCTAAAGCTGAGCCCAAAAAAGAGGAGCCCAAGCCTGAGCCTAAGTTGGAAGATAAACCTTCCGAAAAAGTAGTAGAGAAAAAAGAGGAAACTAAGCCGGAGCCAAAAAAAGAGGAAAAACCGAGCTTGAGCGATCTTTTTTCGGATACGACTAAGGACAATAAGAAGCTTGAGGAGAGCGCTAAAGCTAGCGACGCCGTTCAGAGCAACAAAAAGTCCGATAAAGAAACCGCCACCTCTAGTGCTAAGGATAAAGCGGCATCTAAAAATGCCGTCGTCAAATCCGATAAGCTTGGCGGCAGGACGCAAAGGACGGGCGAGTATAACGCTTATTACGGCGCTATCGAGAAGAAGCTTCAAGTTCTATGGAGCAGATATGTGGCGACCGCGAAAGACGACGCAAGGATTAAGATAGTCTTTGGCGCAGATGGGCGAGTGGCGGATTATACTATTATAGAGCTGGGGCGAGAGACGGAATTTAATCAGAAGTTGCGAGATTTTTTGGATAATCTATCGACTCAGACTTTCCCGAAGTCTCCCGACGGAGCATCGCATGAGATTGATACTAGGATGTCCGACGTGATGAAGACAAATTAGAATTTGTAAGGAAAAAAAGTGAAGAGACTTTTTTGTATTTTTGCCTTTTGCTGTATGCTTTTTGCGACGGATTCGGAACAGAATTTTACTTATGAAAGAAATTCCGTTTCGCAAAAATCTGGTAAAATTCAAATTTCAAAGGAGCTAGATGCTTATTTTTCGCAGATGGCGTCGAAATTGCAAGCTCTATGGACGAAGTATCAAGCAGGCATTTCCGATGAGGCTAGAGTCCGCATAGAATTTAGCAACAATGGACGAGTTTTAAATTATCAAATTTTAGAGCTTGGGCGTAGCACAGAATTTAACCAAAAGCTAAGGAAATTTTTAGATGAGCTTCCTAAGCGAAGCTTTCCAAAATCACCGGATAATAAATCTCACACATTTGAAATGGTATTATCCGACGTAACAAACTAAATTTAAGGAGAAAAGATGAAGAAACTACTTTTGATTCTTGCATTTTGTAGTAGTATTTTCGCGGCAGATGCGACTATGTCTATCGTAAACGAAGGGGTAAATCTACCTAAAATCGTTGTTCAGGATGCATCGAACCTTGCAAATTCAGAATTTGGCAACAAATTCTTTAAACTTATGGTGGGCGATCTAAAGGTCGGCGCGACTTTTGAAGTCAGCGACGAGTATCTACAAAGCAGCTATGATGCGGGCGCTTCCGACAATCTAGGCTCTAGCGGTGCCGCTCTTATCGTGCGCTACGCGGTAAGTGATAAAAGCTCGCCGATGAGCCTAAAAGCCAAAGTGCTCGAAGCAAACAGCGGCAGGGTGATGTACGAGAAGAGCTTTACGCTTTCAAATGCCGAAAAGTATCCGTTTTTGGCACACATGGCGGTATCTGAGATCGTCAAGCAGCTAGGCTATTCAAATGTCGATTGGATGAAGGAGATGATTTTGCTCTCTCGCTACACTTCGACGCGTGAGAGCGAGATCATGGTGGCGGATTATACGCTTACCTATCAACAGGTTGTGCTTCGCGGCGGATTAAATATCTTCCCTAAATGGGCGAGCGCAGCGCAGAACGAATTTTATTACACCTACTACGTCAATAAAAATACCCCTGCTATCTATAAATTTAATCTATCCAACGGTAGCAAGAGTAAAATTTTTACCGGTCATGGCATGACGATAGCTTCAGATGTAAGCGCCGACGGCAGAAAGCTTCTAATCACCAATGCGCCTAAAGATCAACCCGATATTTATTTGTATGATATAGCCTCGGGCAGCGCTAAGCAAATTACCGATTACGCTGGCATTGATGTAAATGGAAATTTTATCGACGGCGATTCGCGCGTGGCTTTTGTGAGCGATCGTCTGGGTTATCCGAACGTATTTGCCACTAGCATAAATGGCGGCAACGTTCAGCAGCTCGTCTATCACGGCAAGAATAACAACTCCATCAGCACAAATGGCAATTATGTTACTTACTCTAGTCGCGACGGCGGGGGCGGATTTAATATATATTTAATCTCAACTCAAACCGATATGATTCGCCAGTTAACGGCTAGCGGCAAAAATATGTTTCCTAGATTTTCTAGCGATGGCGGCAGCATTATGTTTATCAAGCAAGACGGCGGCGGAAGCTCGGTAGGTATTATCAGAGTTAACGAGAATAAAAGTTTCCAATTTCCGTTAAGAGTGGGTAAAATTCAGTCGGTTGATTGGTAAAATATTAAAAAATCTCGTGATATAATGACTTCAATTTTTTTTGAAAGGATAGAAAATGAAACATTTAGTTTTATCTTCGATAGCAGTTGCTGCTCTATTATTGAGCGGTTGTTCTAAAAAGACCCCAGAGGCCGATACTACAAGCACAAGTGATGCAGATAGACTAGCTGCTTTGGCATCTCAGATCCAAAGTGAAGTTGGCACTGTTTATTTCGACTTTGATAAATTTAATATTAGAGCCGATCAGCAAGGCACAATCAATAATAACGCAGCTCTATTCAATCAAGCAGGCGCAGAGTCTCTAACCGTTAAAGTTGAGGGTAACTGCGATGAGTGGGGTTCTGATGAGTACAACTATGCTCTTGGTCTAAAGAGAGCTACTGCAGCTAAAGATGCATTGGTTGCTCAAGGCGTAAATGAGAGCAGAATTTCCGTAGTAAGCTACGGCGAGAGCAATATGGCTTGCACAGAGCATTCTAAAGAGTGCGACGCTCAAAACAGACGTGACGAATTCAAAGTTGGATTCTAATTTGAAATTTAAAAATTTCACGGTGGCGGCTCTTTTGGGAGCTGCCACTTTTTTAAATGCAGAAACTTCTGCATTTGATGCTGGCAATATTGATTCAGGCAGCTCTTACGGACTAACTGAAAACGAGCAGGTATTGCGCGATAACCGCAAGCGTATAAGCGAGATGCAGTCTAGCGTTGATAGTACTCGCGAGAGCGTAGAAGGCTTGCGTACAGTGCTTGAAGGCACTAATTCCCAAATTTCAAAACTTGAAAGCAGAGTGGCGGATCTAGAAATTCGCGCTACCGGCAAAAGCCAAGGCAGCAGCGAGCTAGATCAGATGAAACGAGACATCGCTACTATAAAAGCCCAAATTGCTGAAATCAATAAAAAATTAGGCAGCGGCGGTAGCGTAAAAAAAAACGCTGAATTAGACGCAGGCACTGCTTCAGTTCCCGCTAGCACAAAAACAGATTCCGATTTTAAATCAAAAGATCAGGCTTCAGTATTGAAAGAGGCTGACACTTTATATGCCAAAAAAGACTATTCAGGCGCAAAAGAGCGCTATAATTATTTAGTATCTAAAAGCTACAAGCCCGCTAAGACAAATTACATGCTGGGCGAAATTTCATATTTTTCCGGCTCATACGCAGAAGCGATAAACTATTATAAAAAGAGCATCTCGCACAACGAAAGCCAAGACTACACCCCAAAACTTCTTTATCACACCGCGATCAGCTTCGATAAGATCGGCGATAAAGACAGCGCAGATAAATTCTACAAAGCGCTAAAGGCTTCATATCCGGACTCCAAAGAAGCCAAAGCCGCGCCCACTAGATAATCTAAATTTAAATACAAACTCAAAATAAAATTCTAAACAGGAGAAAACTATGGCTAACAACCGAGTTATAAAGATGCATTACGAGCTAAAAGACGGCAAAACCGGTGAAATTTTAGAATCAAATTTAAACTCCGATCCGATCACCTTTCTTAGCGGCAAAGATCAAATCATCCAAAAGCTGGAAGATGAAATTTTAAATCTACAAGCGGGCGAGAGCAAAACGGTTCTAATAAGCCCTAGTGACGGGGTCGGCGAGTATAGAGAAGACGCCGTGCAGATCCTACCTAAAGAGCAGTTTGCGGGTATAGATCTGGTCGTGGGTATGGAGCTTTTCGGACAGGCGGAGGACGGCGCGACTACCCGCGTGAGCGTCAAAGCTATCTGCGAGCAGGACGTTACCATCGACTTTAACCATCCATTCGCGGGCAAGGAGCTAGAATTTAACGTAAAAATCGTCGAGAACCGCGAAGCGACGGCGGACGAAATTCTTAGCGGCCAGCCGGAGGGTGCTCACAGCTGCGGCTGCGGACATAATCATCACGAGGGGCACGAGTGCTGCGGTGGACACGGACACGATCACGCAGAGGATCACGAGTGTTGCGGAGGCCATGGGCATGCAGACGGTCACGAGTGCTGCGGCGGGCACCATCACGAGCATTAGGACTTTTTTATGAAATTTGCTTTTATCTTCCCGGGGCAGGGCTGCCAAAGCGTAGGCATGGGCAGGGAGTTTTATGAGAACTCCGCCTCTGCGCGCGCGCTTTTGGATGAGGCTTCAAGTTTTACCGACATAGATTTTAAAAATTTATTGTTTGAGCCCGGCGACAAGCTTGACGTTTCGGAATTTACGCAACCCGCGATTGCATTAAATTCTATGATGGCGCTTGCGGCGCTACAAGAAAGGCTGGATCAAGAAAAGCTTAGCATCGCTCCGCAGTTTTTACTCGGACACTCACTGGGCGAGTTTAGCGCGCTAAGTGCTGCGGGAGGCATGGAGCCGAAGCAGATGCTAAAGCTCGTAAATATTCGCGGCAGGCTAATGCAGAGCGCCTGCGAGGGCAAAGGCGCCGGAATGATGGTGATCTTGGCTCTTGCCGACGAGGCGGTCGAGAAAATTTGCGCGGATGCGACGAGCGCAGGCAAGCAGGTTTGGGCGGCGAATTATAACTGCGATGGACAGATCGTAGTCGCCGGCAAAAAAGATGATCTGGCCGCACTCGAGGGCGAGTTTAAAGCCGCAGGCGCAAAGCGCGCGATGCTACTGAATATGAGCGTCGCGAGCCACTGCCCTATGCTAGGGAGTGCTAGCGACGAGCTTTTGGAATTTTTACGCCCCGCGTTAAAAGAGAGCTTTGCCCCCGTCGTTGCTAACGCCACGGCGCGCGCATATAGGACAAAATCCGAAGCGCTAGAGCTGCTGAAAGCCCAGCTTATCAGTCCTGTGCTTTACAAGCAAAGTATCAAAAGTTACGAGGGCGAGGTGGATTGCTTCGTCGAGTTCGGCGCGGCGGTTTTAAAAGGGATAAACAAAAAGATCACGCAAAAGCCAACCTTCAGCATCACGGATCTTGCGAGCCTAGACGAGTTTGTAAAATTTGCAAAGGAGAATGGATGAAAGTAGCGATCTTAGGCGCGATGCCCGAAGAGATCGAGCCGCTGCTGTCCGCGCTGCGCGAGCGGGGTGTGAGCGTGGAGGCTGTGGAGCACGCGAATAATAAATTCTACGCCGCTAAGCTTAACGGCCACGATCTCGTGATCGCATATTCGAAGATCGGCAAGGTAAATTCCGCCCTGACCGCTACGGTTATGATCGAGAAATTCGGCGCGCGCGCGCTCATTTTTACGGGCGTTGCGGGGGCTTTGAAGCGCGGCATTAAGATCGGCGAAATTTTATACGCTACCTCGCTCGTGCAGCACGATCTGGATATCACGGCGTTTGGGCATCCGCACGGATTCGTGCCTGGAAGTAAAATTTCAGTCCAAACCGACGCGAAGCTAAATTCCATCGCGCAAAGCGTCGCCGAGCAGCTAGGCATCACGCTAAAATCGGGCATCATCGCTAGCGGCGATCAGTTCGTAAGCGGCGAGGAGCGCAAGAGCTGGATCGAGCGGACGTTTGACGCGAGCGCGGTCGAGATGGAGGGGGCGAGCGTGGCGCAGGTGTGCGACGCGCTGGGCGTGCCATTTTGCGTGCTGCGCGCGATAAGCGACGAGGCGGGACACAAAGCCGAGTTCGACTTTGACGAGTTTATGGTTAAAAGCGCGCAAACGAGCGCAAATTTCGTCTTAAAAATGATCGAAAGGTTATGATAAACCTCTCCAAAAAACTACTGCGCCGGGTTGGACAAACCAACGCCAAATACCAGATGTTCGAGCGCGGCGATAAAATTTTACTAGCTCTTAGCGGCGGCAAAGACAGCATGAGCTTGGCGCACGTGCTGAAGCATTTCCAAAGCGTAAGCCCGCTAGATTGGGAGTTTAAAGCCGTTACCGTCACCTACGGTATCGGCGAGGACCTGCGCGAGATAAGCGCCCATTTTAAAGAGCACGAGATTCCCTACGAGATAATCGATACTAAAATTTTTGAATTCGGCAAGGAAAAGATCCGCGCAAACACCACGTTTTGCAGCTTTTGCTCGCGTATGAGGCGCGGATACATCTACTCCTACGCGCTCGAACACGGCTTTAATAAGATCGCCATCGCCCACCACCTCGACGACGCCGCGGAGAGCTTTTTTATGAATTTTACCTTCAACGGCGCGCTTCGCACCCTCGCTCCGCGCTATGTCGCCGAAAACGGGCTTGTGATCATCCGTCCGTTCATTCTCACGCGCGAGCGTCAAATCGCCGCCTGTGCTAGAGATAACGAGCTTCCGATCATGCGCGAGGAAGAGGTTTGCCCCGCGAGGCAATACGGCGGCAAGGAACCCACCGCTCGCGCCGCTACAAAGGAGCTTTTGGCGCAGTATGAAAAAGCTCATCCGAGGTTTTTTATCAGCTTGCAAGCCGCCTTCGCCAACATCCACGAAGATACCTTTTTCGAGCCTAAATTTTAAAATTTTAAGCGGTTTGATCTCTCGGCTAGAAAAGCTCGAGTGTGGCTTTCGCGGGCTCGGAGACTTCGTGCGCAGTTCCAACTTTTCGGCTTGAACGAGCTCGAGTGGGAGAGTGCGGCTGCTTTCCTCTTTATATTTCTTGGCGGCGTCGTGCCCGAAAAGCTCGTCGTAGCTCGGATCGCGCTCCCTATCTCTCTTGACCTCTATCGTGAGCAACTATGAGCGGAGCTATTTATAGGTCTGAGCCGTGTGCACAAGCTCGCTCTTTGTGCCCGAACAGATGCCGTTTACGCTTAAACGAACTGCAAATTACGGGTGGAGCTGTTGCGTCTGCTATGCCTAAACCATGCACGAGTGGTTGCCCTCTGCATCTAAGCTGCACGCACTGGCGGTTATGCTTCGTCCTGCACCTGAGCGGTTGCACGCGAGAGTAGTTTTGCTGCTCGTATATGCTTTTACAAAATGCCTGAGATTGATTGTAATGCCGCGTCTTTAGGCGCCGTGCTTTCATCCTACTCGGGCGCCGCTCAAGTGAGCTTTACAAGCAAGCGTTATGGGCTTGCAAAGCTTGCGCGAAAGATAGTTGTAGAAATTTTATTCCGAAAAGTATTTTTAAAATTTTACTTCACAAAATTTTAAAATTTTAACGAAGCCTGATTCAAAACTCCGACGAAGCCGAATTATGAAATTTTACCCCACAAAATTTTAAAATTTTATCCACAGGCTATAGTTTGAAGCGTATTCGCAGATCCGCCCGCCGCGCGCCGTAAATTTAAACCGCCCGCCCGCTCCGCAAAGTGTTTCAGAAATTTTACTTCGCAAAATTTTAAAATTTTAACGAAGCCGAATTCAAAATCCAGACGAAGCCAAATTTTAAAATTTTATCGGAGCAAAATTCTAAAATTTCGCGTAGCCGAATTTACGCTCTCATTCCATAAACGTTACCTTTTGAAATTTCGCCGCTCGCTCTCGGTTAAATTTCACGCCGCTTCAAAGCCGCCTCAAAACCTCTGCTGTCGCGCGCGTAGATTAAATTTTAAAATTTCGCGCGCGCCGCATTGCTTCTTAAATTTACACACCGCGGAATTTTAACCGATTTTCGCTCCGAAATTTATGCCGCATTAATCGCCGCGGATATATAATATTAAATGTCATATTTCACGTAAGGAGTAAGCATGGCTACAATCCAACCAAGCTATAAGCTTTTCATCGACGGCGAGTTCGTTGATGCCGAAGGCGGCGCGAGCCTAGACGTTTTTAATCCCGCTACCGGCGAGAAAATTTCAAAGATCGCAGATGCTAGCAAGGCGGACGTCGATAGAGCGGTCGCCGCGGCGCGCAAGGCGTTTGAGAGCTTCCGCCGCACTAGCGTTTATGAGCGCAGCGCGCTGCTAAATAAGATCGCCGACGTCCTAGAGCAAAACGCCGAGTTCATCGCCACCGTAGAGACTATCGACAACGGTAAGCCGATCCGCGAGACGCGCGCGGTCGACGTAGCGTGGTCGATCGAGCATTTCCGCTATTTTGCGGGCGTGATTTTGGGCGAGGAGGGCAGCGCCAATATGTTAAAAGAGCGCTATCTATCCGTCGTTTTGCGCGAGCCGATCGGCGTAGTAGGACAGATCGTGCCGTGGAATTTCCCATTTTTAATGGGAGCGTGGAAGCTCGCTCCGTTACTTGCCGCGGGCGATACGTGCGTGTTTAAGCCAAGCTCCGAAACCAGCCTTAGCATTTTGGAGTTCATCCGCCTAATTGCGCCGCTGCTTCCAAAGGGCGTCATCAACGTCGTAACCGGCAAGGGAAGCAAAGCAGGCGAGTTCGTCCGCACTCACAAAGGGCTCGATAAGCTTGCATTTACGGGCTCTACCGAGGTCGGCAGAGGCATCGCGTTAGCCGCGGCGCAAAAGATCATCCCTGCTACGCTTGAGCTTGGCGGCAAGAGCGCGAATATTATCTTTGACGATTGCGATTTCGACGTTGCGATCGACGGCGTGCAGCTCGGAATTCTTTTCAACCAAGGACAAGTTTGCTGCGCGGGAAGTAGAATTTTCGTGCAGGAGGGCATCTACGATAAATTCGTACCGGCGCTCGTGGAGAAATTTAAGCGCATCAAGGTGGGCGATCCGCTCGATCCGAACACCCAGATGGGATGCCAGATCAACAAAAAGCAAGCCGATAAAATTTTAGAGTACGTAAAAATCGGCGTAGAGGAGGGCGCTAAGATCGCCGTGGGCGGCAAGCGACATAGCGCGGGAGAGGCTTTTGTCGAGCCTACGCTACTCGTGGACGTGCGCAACGACATGCGCGTGGCGCAGGAGGAGATCTTCGGTCCTGTGGGCGTCGTGATTAAATTTAAAGATCAAGACGAGCTTGTCCGCATGGCAAACGACAGCCTCTATGGACTAGGTGGCGCCGTATTTACGCGCGACATCGCAAAGGCGCTCACGGTCGCACGTCTGCTTGAGACGGGTCGCGTGTGGGTCAATACCTACAACCAGATCCACGCCGGCGCGCCGTTTGGCGGCTACAAAGAATCGGGCATCGGTCGCGAAACGCACAAGATGATCCTGGAGCACTACACCCAGACCAAAAACATCTACATCGACACGATCTCCAAACCGAGCGGCTTTTACGAGCAGTAAGGCTTAGCGCGGTATTTCGGGCGGTTTGCGCCGCCCGAAATTTTACTCAGATTTATTAATTCAAATTTTAGAATTTTAAAAAATTGCTCCTTTGGAATTTTAAATTGAGTACCGAGACGAGAGCTCAAATTTAATGTCTTTGTCGCTTAGCAATTTATTATTCGGCACCGCAATAATGCCTGATTTAAACCTATACAATATATACTTTTTAAATCTAAATCCATTGAGCGCCAAGAAATAAAATTCCGAAAACCCCTAGCGTTAATGACGCTCTTCTCATCATCTCTTTATGTGGATCCAGTTCCGGCGTCAAATTTAGCAAGACAAAAAACAAGAATATAAGCACGCACATGATTTTATTTGATATAGTAAGCTTGAAAAAGTAGTCGTTTTCTATGATTATCGGCTCTTTGTCGCAGTCTCTCATTTATCGCCGTTATGCTTACGAAGCATTTAAAATTTAGCCACGCTTTTACGGCGCTATCTTGCCAGCCTGCGCTAAATTTTAAAATTTCAAGCTTGCCGTTTTAAAGAGCCGTCATCTGCGCGAGTGCGCGCAGGCAGGCGCATGCAAGAAACAGCCTCGGGTGCCGTTTTATCGCGGGCCCCGTTCGCATTGGGTCGCGTCGAAGCCCCAAAACTCATACGATTGCCAATTTCGCTATCGAGCCGCACCGAAGTCCGCAGCCAAACTCGCGCGGATTGCCGATGACGCTCGGTAAAATTTTAAAATTTCATCTAAGTTAGGCCGTCGTTCTACGCAGACGCAAGCTCCGCCGCCACGGAATTTAAACTTTGTTTTGCTATAATCGGGCTAAAATTCCGAAGGTCACCTATGAAAATTTTACCTTACGTCGCGCTCGGCTTGTTTCTTGCCGCTTGCACGCAGGTCCCGCCGCCCGCCGAAAACACCCATGCCGCAAGCGGCGCCGTCGTAAAGGATGCCGCCAATTCTACCGGTGCAGGCAATGCCACCAAAAATTCCGCCCCGTCCGAGATTTCCGCGACAAAAAACAGAGCCTCCGCGAATGTCTCCGCTCAAAATTCCACCGCGTCTTCTATGCGCGAAATTTGGAGATTGCTAGAAAGCGCCGATCGCGCACTGCTTGCTAAAGAGATCTCTCGCGCCGAAGAGCTTGCCGTGCGGGCACAGGAGCTTAGCGAGCTAAAGCGTATCGAAGTAGGGCGGATTTTTAGCAGATTTGTCCGTGCGCGCATCGCGCTGCAGCGCGGCGATACCGACGCCGCGATCTCGCTAGCGACGGACGCGAGCTCCATGCAAAGCGGAGTAGCGGAGATATATGCCGATGCCGTAAATTACGAGAGCGCTTATACATTCGGGCGCATCTACGAGGCTCGCGGCGATCGCAAGGGCGCCGTGCGCGAATATGGGCGGGCGCTGTTTGTTTGGACTATGTTTTTACAGAGCGATCCCGTGCGTGCGGAGGAGATTTTCACCCGACTGCAAACGCTCACACCCGATCCCTACGAGGCCGAAGGCAGAGCTAGCGGCGCGTGCGAGTATCTGCGCGCTAAGGCCGGCTCCGCTTTGAATGAGCCGGCGCCCGAGCCCAAGCGTCGTGCACTGCGAGATTTGGCCGAATGGGAGGCGCACTGCTTGCATCTGCGCCCGTTTATAGAGGACGGATCGGACGAGCGCGCGCGTAGGGCTTCGCTCGCGCGGGATTACGCGCAGCTGTATGCGGGGCTGGGCGAGTGTGCCGCCGCGCTAGAGCATCTGCTTGCCGCAGCGGAGCTTTCGGATGCGACGGAGCCCGATACGGGCGGGCTTTATCTACAGATCGCGCGACAATTTTTGGCTATTTACAAAGAGGCGGGCGCGAGTAAAATTTCTACGAGCTATGCGCAGAAAAATCTAGCCGCGGCGCAGGATTACGCGAACAGATCGGTAAAGCTCTACGAGGGCATGCGCGGCACCGCCTACGAGCACTCGGGCTACGACGGACACGAAATTTTAGGCGAGATCGCGATGATACGCGGCGATCCGTCTGCGGCGCTGAGACATTTCGCGGCGATGAGAGACGATGCGGCGGCGCTTTTTGCATATCAGCAGCTGCCGGCTTACAAGCAGGCTCTGGCTCACGCGCTAGAGCTTCTCGCGCAGTGCTACGATGCGCTAAAAGATCGCAAGAACAAAGCGGCGGTTCTGCGTGAGCTTAGGAAGCTAAAGAAGGGCTAGCGGGTTGCTAGGCGGCGGCGTTTCGCAAAATTTCGTCGCTGCGCTGCGATGAAATTTGACTTGGGGCGTTGCGCAGTTTTAGCGCCTAGGGCGCGGCAGAATTTTATGTCGTTTGAGGGCGGTGCGGGCTTGCGGCGGGTTAAGACCGCACGGCGGAGCTCGCGCTTTTAAAGCCCGATTTTGAAAGCAAAATTTTATACCCGCGCCGTAGATTTAAAGCGGCATCCGCGCCTGCCGCGGCGATTTATCTTCGCATCGCATTGTCTTTGTATCGCGGCCACTAAAAGCCGCAATTTTGCTAGCGTATGAAGCTTTACGGGCGCTATTGAGAGCGTGCTATGAACGCGGTTCGGTGTCGCGCGCGAGCTAGAGCTGGGCTTTGGGGGCTGTTTGTGCGTCAGTCGGGTGCTGTTTTATCGCGGACCTCGTCCCTACCGAGCCGCCTTAAAGCCCCAAAACTCACGCGATTTATAATTTTGCTATCGAGCCGCACCGAACCGCAGCCAAACTCGCGCGGCGAAAATCTAAATTTACGCTATAATCTTGCAAAGCGGAGCGTAGAACTCCTGCTGCGCGTGCGCGACGAAATTTAAACAAAGGTCCGCAAATTCGGGCTTCTTAGCTTTCGCGCGGCTGCGGCGTAACGCTAAATTTAACGGAGGGCGCATGGATAAAGAGCGGTATATTTTTGAGAAATTTAGATCGAAGCTTAACGGCGATGATTGCGCCGTAATCGGCGAGCGAGCGTATTGCAAGGACCTTTTCGTCGAGGGCGTGCACTTCCGCCGCGGCTGGCTGAGCCTGCGCGAGATCGGCGCAAAGGCGATGCTCGTAAACATCTCGGACATGATCGCGACGAACGCGCGCGCCAAATACGCACTGCTGGGGCTTGCGATGCCGCGCGAGATCGGCACACGCGAGATCGACGAGCTGTGTGCGGGCGTGAGCGAGACGGCGCGCGAGTGGGGCATACGGATCATCGGCGGCGACACGATCGGCTCGGATCGCATCGCGCTTAGCGTGAGCCTGATCGGCAAGTGCAAGCGCCCCGTGTTTCGCAGCGGCGCGCGCGTAGGCGATCTCATCGCGCATACTGGCGAGCTGGGTAGCGTCGGGCGCGATCTGGCGGTGCTTTTAAGAGATGAAATTTCGCTCGCTAGCTCGCAGACGCAAAACCGAAACGATAAAATTTCGTCAGCACAAAGCTCAAGCACCGCGCTGCAGGGTCTAAATACTGAGGCTTCGGCGGCACAAAATCCTGGCGATGAGGTGCGAAGCCCGGGTGATAAAATTTCACCTGCGCGCGCCGAGCCGCAGAACTTGGACGCTGGAATTTCGGCGCAAAATTCTACTGCGGAAAATTCTACGAGGAATTTCACGCCACAAAATTTGGGCGCGGGAAATTTTGCCGCGCAAGAGAGTCAGTCTGCGAGCTGCGCGCCGCAAAATTCCGCGGCAAATTCCGTCGCACAAAGCCCCGCATGCAAAAATTATGCGCCTCAAAGCCCCGTATGCGGAAGCTCCGTGTTTGATCTGCGTGAGGATCTACGCGCAAAAATTTCAAAAAATTCGCGCTTCGTTAGGCCCGTCTTGCGCGATAAGTTTTTTTACAAGGCGGCGAAGCTCATCAGCGCGGCGATGGACATTAGCGACGGGCTCGCGCAGGATCTGCCCCGACTGCTTGAGGCTAGCGGTGTGGGTGCGCGCTGGATCGCCCGCCCTAGCGAGGCTGCGCTACAAAGCGGCGAGGAGTACGAGATTTTGTTTAGCTTCGCGCCGAAGTTTTTGCCCAAAATCTACGCAATTGCCGCTAAAACGGGCGTCGCGATCAATATCATCGCCGAGGTTTGCCCGCGCACACCGCAAAGCTCGATGGAATTTTGCGGCAGCTCACACCACTTCGCGCCTTGAAATTTTGCCGGGCTCGCTTTAAATTTTAAGGCGCGTAGCATGGAATTTGAAATTTCGCGGAGCCACGAAATTTTGTGGAGGTGTAGAATTTTATGAAGCCGCGGAATTTGGAATTTGAAATTTCGCCCCTTCACGTAGCCTACACGCAAGCTCGCTATCATACCGCTACACAATTTACAAAGGAGCCGTATGAGGGAGATCGTAAAAAAATTTGTCGCAGGCGACGCAGATATTATATTCGCCAGACTTTCCGTTATCATCGTGCTTGCCGTGATGGGCAACTACAAGTGGTTTGAGTTCGAGGTGGAGGCCTTAAAGCCGCTTTTTTCGCAGACGTGGCTTTCGTTTTTACCGTCAGCGCTCGGGGACGCCGGCGCGAGCTATTTTTTGGGCGTGGTGGAGACCGTGGGCTATCTCTCGCTCATCGCGGGCTTTTTCAAGCCGAAGGCGGGCATCGTGGGCGATCTCATCGTAATCGTCATGGCGCTTACTACGCTCAGTCTACTGCCGCAGTTGGGCAAGATCGACGGCTTTATCTTTAAAGACCTTTTCTTGCTAAGCCTTGGCTTGATGCTGCTTAAATACGACCTGGCGCGCCTTTGCCGCGGAGAAAAAAGCTGCGATTGAGCCGTCAAAACATACTGGCGTCGGTTCCGACGCAACACTAAATGATCGCGCACGGCGAGCTTGAGGCGTTTGATTTAAAGCCTGCTTTGTCTGCGGGTGCGTGCTTGAGCTCGCTCGCATAGCACCCTTTAAAATACGACCGCGCGCTAAAATTTTATGACGTGCGGTTGAAATTTATCGAGCCCCGGTAATTAAATTTTTACCGACGCTTAAACTCAAAATTATAAAATTTAAATCGATCCATCAGATTGTGCCATAAATTGAGTCGCGTTAAATTTGACGGCGAAAGCTTAATCCTAAGCTCAAAGCATTAGATTTAGATCCAGCGGAATTCGCATTTGATTAAGCGAAACGAAAAGCGCAAAGTTATATCATTTCCTAAAATTCTGCAATTTTTTCGAAAGGATGAGATATGAAGCACTTTTCACTCTCAAAGGCCGTTTTTATGGCGGCAAGTCTAGCCCTGCTCTGGCTAACGGCTGCGAATGCGCAGGAGAAATTTTCCCCCGTTATCGTCATTCACGGCGGCACCAGCGGGCTTGATCTAACCAAAGAGGAATTTAAAATCCGCGAGGAGCCGATGAATCGGGCGCTTTTAGCGGGTCAGGCCGTACTTGAACAGGGCGGTAGCGCGATGGATGCCGTTACGGCGGCCATTATGGTGCTTGAGGACGATCCGAATTTTAACGCGGGCAAGGGCGCGGTATTTACCGCCGACGGATTTAACGAGCTCGACGCCTCGATCATGGACGGCTCGACCAAAAAAGCGGGCGCGGTCGCGATGGCGCGGCATATCAAAAACCCAATCCTAGGCGCTAGACTCGTGATGGATAAGACATGGCATACGCTAGTCGCCGGCGAGGGAGCCGACAAGCTCGCCAAAGAAAACGGCCTAGAGATGGTCGATCAGAAGTATTTTTTCACGCAGTTTAGATACGACGCGCTACAAAAAGCCAAAGAGAAGCAAAAGCTGCTACTTGATAGCGAAAAGGCGAAAAAGACGTCGCTAAATTTACATGAGCGTCCGTATCTTGGCACCGTGGGCGCGATCGCGCTGGATAAAAACGGCAACCTAGCCGCAGCTACCAGCACAGGCGGCATGACAAATAAAATGACCGGCCGCATCGGCGATAGCCCGATAATCGGCTCGGGAACCTACGCCGACAACGACTCTGTGGCGGTTTCATGCACCGGCACGGGAGACATCTACATGCGCGTAAACGCCGCGCACGAGGTCTCGGCTCTGTATAAATACAAAACCTCCGACGTGCAAAAGGCTGCTGAAGAAGCGGTAAAAGAGGTCAAAGCGCTCGGCGGTAGCGGCGGTATCATCTCGATCGACAAGCACGGACACACGGGCTTTGCGTGGACGAAAGACAAGCTCGGCATGTATCACGGCGAGGCAAGACTCGGAGCTAAGCCGATCGTTTATTGGCCGCTAGGAGACAAATAAGCGTATTTAGCCCCTTTGCGGGGCTAAATTTAAATCAAATAGTGAAGATAAATACGCTTTTTATCGCATGTCTATCAAAATTTGGCGCCTTCGTCGATCAAGCGCTTCGGCGAGGCCAAATTCGGTCAAATTTTACTTTCAGCACCTTGGCAAAGCGCGAATTTTCTATTTAAAATCGACTCTCTTTAACTTAGGCTCAAATCAAGGAGTATTAAGCTCCGCCGAGCCTTAAATTTTACCGAAATCCATATTTCTTGATACCAAAGCGCTCAAATTTCAGGTAGAATATCGTCACATAAAATCAAGGCGGTAAAATGAGAAAATTTATAGTGGTTCGCGGACACGCGGGCTCGGGTAAAACGACTTTCGCAAAAGAGAAAATTAAAGAATTTCAAAACGAATATCCGCAGGCGCAAATTTATCATCTGGAAAACGATATGTTTCTAACCGATGAGGCGGGGGTTTATACTTGGTCGCCGAAGCTTTTGGAGGACGCGAAGCGCAAGGTCGCCCGCGAGATAAAGCAGGCGTATAAATTTGCCATGGAAAACAAAGATAAAGACGTTCTTATCGTGCTTAGCAACGTGAGCGCGCGCACCAAAGAGCTGCTAAGCCTAAAAGAGCAAGCCGCCCAGAATGGATTTATTTTCGAGTGCTTTAGAATGCAAAATTTCTTCGCTTCCGAGCACGGCGTCGATGAAGATACGGTAATAGCGATGTTTATCAAGGTCGCAAACAACAAAATAGAGGGCGAAATTTTGATCCCGCCCGTCAATCCTATGAGCCAAAGCGTAGCGCAAAAGATCAAGGACGCGGCGGCTCTAAACAGGCGCGATCTGCCCTTTGATGCGACACAAAACACCTACGTAACGAAAAAATATATCGCCGCTACGCAGGATAAAAGGCTCTGGAGCGCGCGTCAAAGCGAGCTTTATCCCGAGCTTCGCACCTATAAATACTCAAAACGCGTCTTTTTCAAAGCCGATTGGGATAAGGCGTTGCTTGAGATGCGCGGGCTCATAATGGACGAGAATCTAAATATCATCGTGCGTCCATTTAAAAAGGTCTATAACTACTCGGAATTTACCTCGCGCAAAAGCCTTTATCCTATCGATGTCACGGACGATACGCCAGTGCTTGCCGTGCGAAAGGTAAACGGCTTTTTGGGGTGTTGCACCTACGTAGATACCCACGAAAGCGGCGCGAGTTTTAACCGCCGCGTCATCTACTCTACGACGGGATCGACCGATAGTAGATTTGCGCAGATGGCGCGCGAGCACTGCTGTAAATTTGAAGAAATTTTCAAACTCTATCCAAATAAAACTTTTTTATTTGAGATCACCGACGAAAGCGATCCGCACATCGTAGAAGAGGAGCTCGGCGAGACTTTTATCGGACTTATCGACGTTAAAACCGGCGCGCAAGAGAGCGAATTTGAGCTGGATAAGATCGCTGCAAGCACTAACGGAGTACTAAAAAGACCTTTTTATAAAGAGAGCGAGCAGTATCTAAAAACGAGCTTTTCGGAGCTAAAAAATATAGTCAAAGAGGCGAAATTCGAGGGCTTTATGGTGTATATCCCGAGCCAAAACGATTTTTGCTTTAAGATGAAAACGCCTTATTATCTCGTGAATAAATTTTTCGCTCGCAGTAAAAACGAGGGGCTTTCCGGCAAACTGGATAAAACTAAGCTTGATGAGGAATTTCACCCCTTGGTCGATCATATCAAAGCAAACGAGCGTGAATTCAAATCCCTTGACGAGCAGGGTAAGCTAGGCTTTATAAAAGAATTTTTAGAAAAAGTTTAACGATTAGCGCGAATATTTGGTGCCGCGTAAATTTACGTAAGCGGCGATTAAAGCTTAAAGGAAAAATGATGATATTTTTTACCTCCGATTTGCATTTTTATCACGCCAATATCATGAAATACTGCCCTAAATTTAGGGCTTTTAATGATGTAAACGAGATGAATGAAAAGCTAATAGAGCTCTGGAATGCCGTAGTGGGGCCTGAGGATACGGTTTATGATCTGGGCGATTTTGCATTTTGTAATAAATTAAAGGATCTAAAAAGCGTCGCACGTAGACTAAACGGCTCACATGTGCTGATTTTAGGCAACCACGATACGCTCATTAGCCAAAACAAAGAAGCGCTGCTGCGCGAGCTAAAAGAGGACGGAAATCCTATCTTTAGCGATATCCTGTACTACAAGGAGCTAAATTTTGACGGCGGCGCGGGTGCGATGAAGGACGGCAAAGCGGGTGTGAGCATCTGTATGTTTCACTATCCCGTAGAGGAACACAACCACGCCTCGAAAGGCTCTTTTATGCTTCACGGACACTTGCACGACCGCGCTTCCAGCCTAGAGGGGCGCATACTAAACGTAGGCTTTGACTCGCACGGCAAAATTTTAAGCTTAGATGAGATCGTGCAAATTTTAGGGCAAAGGCAAATCTCGGCAAGATATTTGTGATCCTGGCTAAACACGGACAGCCGCAGCATTGATTTAAGCGCAGCCTGCCGCAATATCTTGCAAAAGCACCCGCATAATACGGGGATAGGCAAAGCGTTCGACAGCATCTTTATCGACAAGCACGGAGGCACGGGCTTTGCGTGGACAAAAGATAAGCTAGGAATGTATCACGGCAAAGCGAGGCTCGGAGACAAACCGATCGTTTACTGGCCGCTTGGGGAGAAATGATCGGTTTTAGCAGATAGCGCGGAGAACAGAAAAGTGCTCGGCGAGAAATGATCAAATTTGCCCCGCCTATTTTTACTCGGACGGGGACAAATTTGGTTAAATTTAATAGCTTATTCAAAAATCCCAGAATTTGATTTTATATAAAAGATGAAGTCAAATTAAAAGCGACAAAGCTAGGTTTTACCGTTAAAATTTAGCCTCTTTTGCCTTGCTTGCTCTTTGGCTCGCTCCGCGCAAATTTTAAAATTTGCCGCCAGATTTAAAAGGATCGGTACGTTTTAAAGAACAGATACGCGCTTAAAATAGCTGCGCCGCCCGTTTCAATAAAACTTCACTTCGGCGGGGCGGAGCTAAATTTTAAATTTACTCGCGCGTAGTCCGCGCCAACGCACCGAGCGGCAAGAATGGGAGGCGGGATAGCTTCCGTTCGAGTATCAAACAGCTTTTTGCGTTAGTTACGAATACGGCGTGTATGAGACGACAGGGCAAGCAGGCTCGATTGACGCGCTGCAAAATTTTCGCAAAATTTTGCTGGTTGTCGCGCGCAGTTTTATCTAAACTGCCGTTAAATTCTATCCCTAGCTGTCGCGATCTTGCCCGCGTCCAAATAAAATTTAACGAAATTCCGTAGAATTTTCGCTGCGCATTCTGCAAACCGATCGGCAAAATTTTGCGGACGCGACCGAATTGCATGCGTGAATTTTGCCGTCAAATTATAACCTAGCGCAAATTTTACGGACTGAATCGCTAGCTAAATTTAAACCCGCGCGGTTAAGCCCAGCAAGCCCGCCTGCTAAAATTTCGTTTGCGCAGAATTTCATTTGTGAAAAGTTAAAATTCCAGCCGAAACTCCGTCTCGCCCGGCTTGCTTCTGCATGAAATTTTAAGCCCGAGCTCGTCGCAGTATTTTTTCACGATAAAAAGCCCGATGCCAAAGCCGCCGTTACGTTCGTCAAAGCGGGTGTAAAGCTCGAAAATATGCGGCAAATTTTGCTGCGCGATGCCAGCGCCGCTGTTTTTGATGCGAAGCGAGCGCTCGCGCAGGCTCACCTCGACGCAGCCGAGCTCATCGCAATATTTTATCGCATTGCCAAGCAGATTGTCGATGATTTTTCGCAGCTTAAACTCATCCGCACAAAAGGCCACCGGACGCAGATCGGCGCGTAGATTTATGTGCTTTTGCTCAGCAGAGATGTCGAAATACTCTATGCGGCTTTGCAGCAGCTCACCTAAATTTACCTCTCGCCCACTGCCGCTTTTGTTTAAGCTTAGCGCGGTTAGGTCTTCAAACAGCGCGTTTATCGTATTTGCGCCCGTCTTGATATTGCCCAGATATTTTTTCGGTTCGGTTTCAAAAAGCTCGATACTCATCAAAATCACGCTAAGTGGGGTTTTTATCTCGTGCGTCGTGTCTCGGATGAAGCCGTTTAGAAACTCGATCTTTTCGTAAAGCGGGCGTAGCGAAAGGCGGATGATAAAATACGCGATCAGCAAAATAAGCGCCAAAACAAGCGCGCTCGCGGCTAAAATTTTAAGCTTCAGCGCCGCTAGCTTGCCCTCAAGCGCCTCCGTTTTGATCGCCACGTAATACTCCGTGCCGTCCTTGCCGGTGAGATTAAACTGCTCTATCCTGTTAGACCCCTCCATATACACGCGCGGTGCGTCATCCTTCGGCTCAAAATCCCGAGCGATCTCATCGCTACTATTCAAATCCGCAGCGTATGCCTGCATGGCGTCGAAATCGCTCTCGTTTAGGCGCCCGCCGCGCGCGAGCTTAGCCTCTAAGCCGTGCTTGAAATCCCTGATCGCAAAGGCATCGCGATCCGCGATAAAAAACTTCTCACGCTCGTAAAATACGCTGCTTACTAGCGCCAAAAACAGGACGCTGGTGAGCGTGTAGAGCAAAAAAATCGGTAAAACTTGACGCATTTTGGACACGGCGCGCTCCTAAAGATATTTGTAGCCGAGCTTGGAAGCGTTTATGATGTGATCCTTGCCCAAAATTTTTCGCAGCTCCGCGATATAAACGCGCAGGCTAAGCTCGCTCGGACTCTCGTCGTAGTCCCACAGTGCAGCGAAAATTTCATCCTTACTAAGGAATTTATCGCGGTTTTTCAAAAGCAGAGCAAGAAGCCGCGCCTGCTTCTGCGGCATCGGCACGGCTCTTCCGTCGCGATAAAGCGCGTGCTGAGCCATATCGAAACTAAAATCTCCGCCGATATTTTCGCGCAGGGCGGCGTTGTGGACGAAGGTGCGCTTTAGTAGATTATCCGCGCGCAGGGCCAGCTCTTTTAGCTCGAAAGGCTTTTTGAGGTAGTCGTCGCAGCCGCTTCTAAAGCCGCTTTCGACGTCTTGCAGAGTGTTTAGCGACGTCGTGAAAATGCACGGTGCTCCGCGCCCGGCCTCGCGCAGCTCGCGAAGTAGCGCAAAGCCGTTGCCACCGATGATTTTGACGTCGAAGATCCACAGATCGAAGCTCTTTTCGTATGCTAATGAAAGCGCCTCGTCGTAGCTTTTACTGCCGCTTACCTCGTGCCCCGCGCTGCGCATGTAGGTGCACATCATATCTAGCAGCATTCCCTCGTCCTCGACGATCAAAACCCTTGCCATAGCCCGCCTCCTTGCGTAGAATTTTTGAAATTATACCCTGTGAAATTCCACGTAAAATTTAATTGCAAAATTTCGCAGCAAATTTTATCGTGGCGAAAACGGCGCGTCTTGGCTCAAGAGCACGCTTCGTAAATTTAGATTGCTCGCTTGGTAATTAATTCGCGAAGTGCGCAAAGCGGCGCAAGAGGCTAAAATTTTACGATATAAAATTTACGCGCCGCGGAATTTTAAAATTTACAGGCAAAATGCCGGGCTTTAAAATTCCGCCGCTACGAAATTTTAAAATTTCACGTCCTAAAATTTCGCCGCGCGGAATTTCAAAACCTCGCCTGCGCCGATAAAATTTTGCGAAATTTCATCGGCGCTATGCCGCATAAGCTTCAAAGCTAAATTTTAAAATTTCTACGCCGCGATTTGATAAAGTAAAATTCCGCGCAAATATTGCGCGGAACTACATAACTTGCGCGTGGGCGGCTATTGCTGCGTCATAGGGCACACAGCGTCGCCGGCGTTTTGATTGCACGGCATCGCGTCCATTGGCGGCATTGCTTGGCCCATGCCGTCGCGCATTCCTTCAGGCGGCATATGACCGCACTCGCCGGGTGCCATCTGCGATCTGTGCGGACCAAACCCGCGAGCGGGCCTTTTAAATTTGCCGAAATTACCGCGATCCTTAAGCTCGATATCCAGTCTATCCGCCTGCTCGACGCTTAGCTTGCCCGCCTGGGCGTTATAGTTTTTTCTAAACTCGTCTAGGAATTTCTCGCGATCCTCGACGCTCATAGCGTCCAGTTTCTTTTTAAACTCCGTCTTAAATCCGCGCTTGAGATCCCTTGCCTGCGCCCTTAGCTCGCCTGCGCGTTTATCGATCTCAAACGCCGCTTCGCTTAAGCTCTTGGCGTCGGCACCGGCGATCGAGGCATTGATCTGCTCGGGAGTGCTATTTTGAAAATCTGCGGCGAACAGCACGCCCGCGACTAAAACGCTTGCTAAAACAATCTTTTTCATTCTCTCTCCTTTGTGAAAGTTAGCGTGATTGTAGGAAAAAGTCGTGAAGAAAAAGTTAAATGAAGCTCGCGCTGCCAAAATAGCTCGGAGTCGTAAATTTAGAACTTTGATTTAAATTTAGAAAATTTTGCGCTACTGCGGCAAAAACAGGGCGTAATGAGCGCAAACGGAGTTAAATTTTAAAATTTAAGCGGGGGGGGGGCTCGCGGCGCGCAAATTTAATACGAATTTTGCGCTGCATAAGTTATATCAAAGCCCGCCGTGCGTAAATTTAACGGCAAAGCGGGCGTATCTCGGCGCTGCGAACGGCGAAATTTCATCGCGTAAATTTAACCGCAGGGCTGTTAAATTTAGAGATTGCGGATGATTAATTTCATCCGCAACGAAGCCTATTTTATGACGCCGCAGACCATTCTAGCACCGCCGCCGCCAAGAGGCTTCGGATGGTCGCTGTGGTTATCGCCGCCTACGTGAACCATCAGCGAGTGGCCCTTTAGCTCATCTAGGCTCTTGATTTTCGGAGCTAGCACCGGATAGACCGCATTGCCCTCAGCATCGACGAAAAGTGCAGGCAGATCGCCCTTGTGGCCGCTATCGTCCCAAGCAAACGAATGTTTTTTAGTATCGTTCGGATCCCAGTGGCCGCCAGCTTTCATCCCAAGACCCTTCTCATTTGCGCCGCAGTCGGCGTTTTGATGCACGTGAAAACCGTGCGCGCCGCTAGCAAGACCTTTTAAATTCGGGAAAAACGCCACGCCGTAGTTCGTCTCGACCGCTACGACCTCGCCGACGGTTACGTTGCCCTTCTCGCCCAGCTGCTCCATAGTGATGACGAGGTGCTTGCCCGTCTTAGGGTCAAAATTTTGCATATCGCCGTGCTCGTGAGCGATCAAGGCGCTTGCGACTAAAATTGATGAAATTAGAAATTTCTTCATGAAAAATCCTTTAAAGTAAAATGTGAGTGCAATTTTATCCAAAAATACTTAAAAAATAATTTTTCTTATTTAGATAAATTTTGCTTTTTATCTAAAAGACTTATCGCGAAGAATAAAATCAAGCTAAAAATTACTAGCAAAACGCTTAAAATCCGCGCCCGCTCGTTCTCGCCATCATACACGGCGCCCATGATCGCAAGACCTAGCGTGTCGGTTTTACCCACGATATTTCCGCCCAGCATCAGCGTGATGCCCACTTCGCCAAGCCCGCGCGAGAGCGCTAAAATGAGCGCGGAGCCGAGCGTTTTAAGCGAGCTCGGAAGGATTACGAAGAGGAAAATTTGAGCTCTGTTTTTGCCCAAAATTTGCGCGGCCTCGATTAGGCTTTTAGGAAAGAGCTCAAAGCTCGCACACACGGGCTTTACAAACAGCGGCAGCCCCACCAAAAATGCGGCGATTACCAATGAAGAAAAGTTAAAAACGATGTCTAAATTTAACACAGAGCCGATAAATCCGCTCTTTCCGAAGATGTAAAGAAGCAAAAATCCCGTCGCGATCGGCGGGAAGATGAGCGGAAAAATCACTAAAATTTCGACGATTTTTTTAAGCTTCGATTTGCTAAAGGCTAAAAAATACGCAATTGCCAGCCCTATTGAAATCAGCAGCAAAAAACTGCAAAATAGGGCCTTGGCGCTTAGTATCAGAGGATGCGCGATCCAAGCGATATCGCTCATTTAAGACCGAATTTTGAAAAAATCTCTTTTGAGCGGTCCGATTTAAACTCCTCCATCACCTTTTCGCAAAGCGCCTCATCGCTACATGCGCTAAGCATTGCGATGCCGATAAATGCGGGGCTGTAGAGGCTCTCGTCGATGTAGATGATCGAGCCGAACTCATCTTTTTTGGCGACCGCTTCGGTGCTGTTGATAAAGCCCGCCTGCACCTCGCCGTTGATGACGTATGCGACCACCTGCGGCACGCCCGCGACGGCTAAAATTTTATCTTTTACCCCATCCATCTTGGCGTTTTGTAAAAACTCGTTCGTTCTGATACCGTAAATCGCCTTTTTAGGATCTGGCATCGCGATTTTATCGAACTTTTCGATCTCCGAGACGTCGTTTATTTTGATATTTTTCGGCGTCACCAAAACAAGCGTGCCGCGCCCGACGCGCTCAAATTTAGTGATATTTAGATCGCTTTTTTTCAAAAACGCCTCGTCGCCCACGATGAATGAAATTTTATTCTCACGCGATTGAATGACGAGCTGGCCGAGGTTGGCAAACGATCCCGCCACGTCCATGCCCTCTTTTTTCAAATTTTCGATCACGGCCGAGACGGGCTTTTTGTATCCGCCGCCGGCTGCGATTATCAGCTGATCCGCGCAGAACGAAACGCTTGCCGCAAGCGCCAAAATAAAAGCAATTTTTTTCATGAAAATCCTTTTTTTGAAATTTTAAGAATTTTACAAAATATACTCTTATTTATTAATAAATTGCACTTTTAATCCCTTAGCTTAGCGTATCGCGCCTTAAATTTAAAATTTAATATTTAGATAAATTCTATCTTTCCGCCTAGATCGCACACGCCCTGATTCCAAACCGCCGAGCTTACGAGCACGTCCGCGCCGGTAGCTGCAAACTCTGCGCAGTTATTTTTATTTATGCCGCCCGCAGCGCAAATTTTAATCTGCGGCGTCGTTTCATCTCGCCTCAAAACGCAAGCTCTAAGCTCGCCAGGGCTCATCTTATCGCACATTATCGCATCAGGCGCGTATTTTAAGAGCTCGCTAAATTCGAGCTCGCTCGCCACTTCGATCATTATCTTTCGCTCTGGTGCACGCTCTTTAAATTTAGCAATCTGCGCGAAAAACTCGCCAAAGCTCGCAAACGCGCGAATGTGATTTGAAAAAAACAGGACGCTGTCGTGCAGTCCCAAGCGGTGCATGCTCCCGCCGCCCGCGATCAGCGCATTTACGCAAAGCTCCTTCGCAAAAGGAAAGCTCTTGCGCGTCGCACCCAGCACGCAGCGCGGATTCGCCTCTCGCATCAGCGCAACCATCTCGTGCGCGTAGGTCGAAATTTTGCAGGAGTACTCAAACACGATCTGAACGATCTTCCAAGCCTTATGCAAGCTCTCAAAGCTTCCTAGCGCGTTAAAAATTTCTTCTCCCGCGCTAAATGCGCTTCCCTCGCGCGCTAGCCGCTGCGTCTCGCAACCAAAGCGCGCCGCTACGTCGCGCGCGATTCCTCCGCCGCTAAAGATCAGGTCCTGCCTTGTTACGATCGAAAGTCTTGCGGGCGCGTTTAAATCCACGAAGTCTTGCAAAAGCTCGGTCGTAAGGTCCAAAAACGCGCCGTCGCTTGCGATAAGATCGTCGATTTTGCTCTGCGAAATAAACATATCTAGCCTACGAAGTGAATTTTAGCGGGCTCAAAGCGCGAGTGTGCCTTTGTGACGCGAGACGGAAAGCCCAAAGGCATAATGCAAAACGCCTCCAAATGCCCAGGCAGATCCAAAATTTCTCTTACGCGCTCCATCGCGTAAATATCGGGCGCTACGCCCAGCCACGTGGTGCCAAGCCCCAAATGATGCGCCGCCAGCCAAAGATTTTCTGCCGCACAAGCGCAGTCGTAGCGAGCGTAGGGCTGGAATTTTAAGCCGCTTTTGCGCGTGCAGACTACGATCGCAAGCGGCGCATCCTTCGTGCAGCCGCCGTAGGTACCGACGCTGCTAAGTAGCGTAAGGGCGGTGCGGTCGCGCACTACGTAAAACTCCCATGAGCGTTGGTTGCCCGCGCTAGGGGCTTGCATCGCGGCTTTTAGCACGAGCTCGATCTGATCGTCGCTCGGCATTTTCTCGGTAAAGTTTCGCACGCTCGTGCGTGTAAAAATTTCATTCATCGCTGCTCCTTTAAATTAAATTTCTAAATTCCGCTTTTTGCGAGCGGTAAAAAATGGAATTTAGAAGTAGGCTTGCCGCTGCGTTTGCTTGAGCCCTGCTTACACTTTACGCTTATTTAGGCGCTACGCGACGGCTGATGCGCGCAGATTTGGTTTTGCTTGCCTGAGCACGCCTCTTTTTGCATCAAAAAGCGTAAAGTCGCGATAGAATTTCAAGCCTCATCACTATGAAACACGCCGCATAGGATAGCTGCGCGAACTTAATTCAATCAAAATTTCGCTCACAAGCAAGCTTGCGATCCGCGTATTTAAATTTTAATCCTAGGCTGCTATCTGGCACCTGCTAAAATGACACGCCGTATGCATCAATATGTGCGTGTAGCTCGCGTGGTCCTTAAATTTCATTTCGCACCGAGTCTGCGTCGATCTTTGCGGATAAAATTTTATCCTTCGCAGCAATGAAATTTCACCTTTGCGCCGAGCAAATTTTATCTTCATCGCCTGGTAAAATTTAACTTTTGCCGCTTTGTATTTTAACCGCACGCGCGCCGCAAAGCACTTGCCGCGCCGTACCGCATGCAAAGCGCGCTCGGATCATCAAAAGCTCAAAATATCTAAAATTTAACCGCCAAACACGACTAGGCGGAGCCGTGCGCCGAAACGCTATGAAATTTTAAGCGTTTAAATTTATCGCTCGCCTATCAGCCTGCGCGCGACGTAGCTTGCGATGAAAAGTCCGAAACTAGCGGTCACGCCCATGAAGCTACCCATCGATTTGACGCGCGGCGGCTCGCTCGAGCAGACGACGTCAAAATCGCCCGCAAAGCCGCGCTTTCGCAGCTCGTATCTGATCTTGCGCGCGAGCGGATCGCCTTGCGTCTGCCAGATTGAGCGGATTTCTATTCTAGAGGGATCGAGCCTCTTTGCGCCGCCCATCGAGCTCACAAAGCCCGCGCCAGCCTCGCTACAGTGCAGCGCAAGAGCGATCTTAGCACTCACGTCGTCGATCGCGTCGATTACGAAATCAAATTGTGCTAGATTAAATTTAGATAAAAATTCCTGATCAATCCTAGCGACGATCGGCGTTATGCCTTTAAATTTGCGCGCGAAAACCTCGCATTTTAGCTCGCCTACGTGTTCGCTTCCAAGCTGGCGGTTTTGATTGGTTATCTCGAAGCGATCGCAATCGATCACGCTTAGATTTACCGCGCCGCTGCGGTACAGCGCCTCTATCGCCGCTCCGCCCACGCCACCGCAGCCGCAGATTAAAATTTTAGCGCTTTGCAGCCTTGCAAAATCCTCGCCGAAAAGTAGGCGCGAGCGCGAAAAGCGGTCTACTACGACCTCACTCATCGTTTTTCATCCACCTTTCTAGCGCGCTCATCTGCTCGTGCGCGGTCAAATTTAACTTAATTGGGCTTAGCGTTGCCCGCCCCTCAAAAAGTGCCGAAATGTCGCTATTTTCGTTTTTGCTTGCATCAAAACTGAGCGTAGATTTGCCTAGCCAATAATACTCTATTCCGCGCGGATTGCGGTTTAGCTGCGCGTCGGTATCGTAGAGCTTCTCGCCGCACGGAGCAACCGAAAGCCCCTTAAAATCCTGCTTTGAAACGGCAGGGACATTTAAATTTAAAAACTGCTTCGGCGGCAGAGGAAAGCCTTTATTAAAGATTTTCTCGACCAATTCCACCACGAGCTCGCACGCGAGATCAAATCCGTACCGCTGCAGCGAGTCCGCGACGTAAAACTGGCTCACCGCAAGCGCGGGAATGCCTTGCAAAACCCCCTCCATCGCGCCTCCGCAAGTGCCCGAATAGGTCACGTCCTCCGCGACGTTGGCGCCGTGATTTATGCCGCTTATCACTAGATCGGGCTTGCGGTTATACAGCGCGCGAAGCGCCAAATACACGCAGTCTGCGGGCGTAGCGTCATCTAGTTTAAAAAATCCGTCGTCGAGCTTTACAAATCTAAGCGGGCGCGTGAGCGTGAGCGAGTGCGAGCATGCCGATTTTTCCGAGCTTGGCGCTACGATAGTGACGTTTGCGACCGATCTTAGTGCGCTTGCGAGCTCCAAAAGCCCGTGCGCTTCGAATCCGTCGTCATTGGTGATTAAAATTTCTTTCATATTCTCTCTTTAGCTAAAATTTCACGACAGGCCTATCTAAGCGGAATTACGTCTGCAAAATTCTAGCGCTCAATTCTTTACTATGTAAAAATTGCTACTTAGCTTGCGCGGCGTAAAATTCCATCGCGCCAAATTTTTTCGCAAAAATTCCATCACGAAACTTAGATCACAAAATTCATAGAAAAATTCCGCCTTTACGCTACAAATTTTTATAGCCTGCTATGCAATTTCATCGCCTAAATTTCGTTTTCGAAATTCCTTAAATTAAATTTTGCGACCGCACTCCGCAACTCGCCGCAAAATTTCGCCTTTTAAATTATCACAGATTTTACACCATAAAATTTCGCTTTCGCGCCGATGTAAATCCGCGGCATAAAATTATTCGAGGTCTTCTAAAACCCCGCTTTACGGCATATCTCCTCGCTCACCTGCGAATCAAGTAGGTGCGAGCTTGGATAATCGTAGAAAAATCGGTGCACTTCACGCACTCCGCTTCGCAATAAAGCTCGCGTACTAGGTGCATTGCAGTCATTTTCGGTAATATCCTTGGTTAGCAATTTGAGATATTTTTGCCGATCGGAGCTTTTCAGGCTCGCCCAGCCGGGGCTTAGCGAGTAGGCATAGATCAGATCGCTTCCTTGTGCGCTAATTTCTTCGAGGAAGGCAAACTGCGCGACCTTAACATGGGGTTTTGCACCGCCCGTGTCCGCTGCGATCTCGCTAGCTGCGGCTTTAGCGACGAGTGCGGGCGAGCCTAGCTTACTAAGCGCCTCAAAACGCGCCGTTACTGCGGGATCCTCGGTGACTTGACGCTTTTGGTATTTAGCTGCGCCGCAACCGCCTAGAAACATCACGAACGCGCCGCATAGCGCTAAAATTTTAAAATTTCTCATCTTAAATCCTTTGTCGGCTTAATTTTAGCACATTTTGCTATAATTAACAAAAATTTAAAAGGCTAAATTTGAAATATTTAATCTCTTGTCTAGAACCCTCTGCGAACCTGCATTTTAAAGAGGTTCTAGCGCATCTTAAAAAACTCGATCCCGCTTGCGAGATTTGCGGAATTTTCGATGAAAAACTTGGCTCGCCGATATATAAAAGCAGCGAGTTTTCGGCGATGGGCTTTGTTGAAATTCTGCCGCTGATTTTAAAAGCCAAGCGCGCGATGGCGCAGATGACGCGGCTTGCGGCGGAGTGCGATCGCGTGCTACTCATCGACTCGCCCGCGTTTAATCTGCCGCTTGCTCGCGCGATCAAAGAAAGCGGCGCGCGCGCGGAAATTTCATATTATATCCTGCCGCAGGTTTGGGCGTGGAAGCCGCACAGAGCGGAGAAGCTGAAGGCGTTTTGTGACAATCTGCTCTCCATTTGGCCTTTTGAGGCAAAATTTTTCGGCGCGGATTGCGAGGAAAATAAAGGCGCTGTGCTGCAAGAGGCGGGGAGCAAAAACTCTACGCTACAAGAGATAAAAGACAAAGACGCTGTGCCGAAAGAGGATGCCGCGCACCCGAGCGGTCAAAGCGCCAAAACCGCAAAGTACTCTTTCGTGGGACATCCGTTGCTTGATGAGATAAAATTTCAAAAAACAAGCTATGAAAAACGGGGCAAGATCGCCTTTATGCCGGGCTCTCGCAGAGCTGAAATTTCAAGGCTGATGCCGATTTTTAGAGCACTTGCGCCTAAATTTGAAAATAGCGAGCGAGTCTTAATAATCCCGCCGCATCTGATGGATCAAAAAGATGAAATTTACGGGTCTCTGGACGGCTTTAGCATCGCAAACGATACTCCGCAGACGCTTAAGGATTGCGATTTTGCCTTCATCTGCTCGGGTACGGCGACGCTTGAGGCGGCGCTCATCGGCACTCCGTTCGTGCTGTGCTACAAGGCTCGCGCGTTTGACGTTTGGCTCGCGCGAAAGCTCGTAAAGCTAAAGCACGTGGGGCTTGCGAATATTATTTTTGATTTTTTGGGCGAGGAACCTCTGCACGAGGAGCTTTTGCAAGGCGAAGTAAGCGCGCAAAACCTATTCGCCGCATACGAGCGCTGCGACGCCGCTAAATTTAAACTTGCGAGCGAGAAGCTGCGAGATTATCTAAAGCTCGGCTCTAGCGAAAACGTGGCAAGAATTTTAACGCAGCCTGCGAGCTAAAATTTTAAGGCTAAAGCTTATATAATTTGATAAAAAGAAAGGAAGATTATGACGACAGAACCAATGACGCTTTACGGATACGAAAAGATCACCTCCGAGCTCAAGGAGCTTCAGAGCGTGAAGCTGCCTCACATCGTGCAGCAGATCGACATCGCGCGCGGACACGGCGATCTGAAAGAAAACGCCGAGTACCACGCAGCGCGCGAAGAGCAAGCGTTTCTACTCTCGCGAATCGCCGAACTTAGCGATATCGTTTCTCGCTCAAAAATCATCGACCCTTCCACCTACGAGCACGATCGCGTAAAATTCGGCTCTACCGTGACCTTTATGGACGTGGAGACCGAGCGGGAGGAGGTTTACACGATCGTAGGGCTTAGCGAGGCGGACATCTCGCGCAAGCTCATCAATATTAATACGCCGCTTGCGCGCCAGCTTTTAGGCAAAGCCGAGGGTGATGAGGTGGTGCTTCAGCTACCATCAGGCACACGCGATGTGGAAATTCTAAGCGTCGAATACAAGCCGATTAAATTTGAGAATTAGCGTGAAAAAAGTAGGCATCATCGGCGTTAGCGGCTATACGGGGCTTGAGCTGATTAAAATTCTACTTTCCCACCCGGGCTTTGAAATTTCGTATTTGGGCGCCTCGACGCAGGGCGAGATAAGCGAAATTTTCCCGCAACTTCGCGGAGTTTTGCAGATGCCAGTACGAGTTGCCGATGCCGCCGATGCCGCAAAGGCGTGCGACCTTATTTTTTTGGCGCTGCCGCATGAAAAAGCGATGGAATTTGCCCGCGAAATTTTAAAATTTAAAAGCGTCAAGGTAGTCGATCTATCGGCCGATTACCGCCTAAGCCGCGAGCTTTACGAGAAAAATTACACCGCGCATTTAGACCCTCGTAATTTAGCCCACGCCGTTTACGGACTGCCTGAGCTAAATCGCGAAAAGATCCGCGCCGCGCGCCTTACGGCAAATCCGGGCTGCTATCCTACCTGCTCCATTTTGGCGCTCGCACCGTTCGTGCGGCTACTAGATCCTAGTATCGGCGTATTTATCGACGCAAAAAGCGGAGTAAGCGGCGCAGGCAAGGCTCTTAAAACGAGCAGCCATTTCGTAAGCGTAAACGAAAACGCGGGCGCCTACTCGCCGATCTCGCATCGCCACGCAGACGAGATCAAAGAGCAGCTGCAAATTTTAAAAGGCGGCGGATTTAGCACGCTTTTCGTGCCGAATTTGCTGCCGATTACGCGCGGAATGCTGGTTAGCACGTTTGGCGTACTGCAAAAGAGTGTGGATGCAGAGGCGGTGCTACGGGAGTTTTACGCAAACGAGCCTTTCGTGCGCGTCCGAAGCGAGCCCGTGAGTATAAAAAACGTCGCAGGGACGCACTTTTGCGATATTTTTGTAAAAACTGCGGGCGATAAAATTTGGATCAACTCGGCGATCGATAATCTTTTGCGCGGAGCTTCGTCGCAGGCGGTCGCAAATGCAAATTTAATGTGCGGATTCGCCGAAGCTACGGCGTTGCCGCGTATCGCACACGGAATTTAAGCGATGAGCTTTTCGCAAAAACTATCACGCGCCGGAGCTTAGATGCAAAATGATCAAATTCAGACGATAAAACCGGGCGCAATCTTTATCGGCGATGCGCACGCGGGCGCGAGCAGGCCGCAATTTTTGAAATTTCTGCGCGCGCTGTGTTCTGCACAAAGCCTGCCGCCCCAAATTTTTATGATGGGCGATATGTTTGATTTTTTGGCAAATACGACCTACGTGCAGCGCTTCTACAAAGAGGAGATCGCGCTAATAAACGAGCTGTCGCAAAAATGCGAAATTTTTTACTTCGAGGGCAACCACGATTTTAGTCTGCGCGAAATTTTCCCCCGCGCAAAAGTTTATCCAAACGGCGTGCAGCCCGTTAAATTTATGAGCGAGAGCGGCGAAGCGGTACAGATCGCGCACGGCGATCTGTTTTTGCCGCGCCTGACGCAGTTTGCGCTGCTTTCGCTGCGAAACAGAGCTTTTTTGAAATTTATGGATCTGCTCGATCGCGCTTTAAAATTTAAAATTTCAAAGATGATCTTAAAATCGCAGGGGGGAAAAAACCTCTACAGAAAAATGCCGGATTTCAAGGCCGCAATCGCGCCGAAGATCGATTTTTACGCGGCAAATTTGATCATCGAGGGGCACTATCATCAAGATGAAATTTTATATTTTGGCGAAAAAAAATATATAAATTTGTGCTCGTTCGGGGCCGGGAGCAAAATTTACGAGGTCGCAAAAAGCGAAAAATTTATGCTAATTCCAAAAAACTTAAACTTAAATTAGCTATAATTCCTAAATTTTTGCGAGGATATTTATGATAAAGCTTTGTGTTTTCGACTTTGATTCTACGCTGATGGACGGCGAAACGATAGGTTTTTTCGCCGCTAAAATGGGCACACAGCGACAAGTTAGTGAAATTACGAAGTGCGCGATGGCGGGCGAGCTTGATTTTTTTGAGAGTCTTAGCGAGCGAGTGGCGCTGATAAAGGGGATGAAGCTTAGCGATGCCAAAGCTATCGCAGAAAGCCTGCCTTTTGTTTGCGGCGCTAGCGAGATCATCGCGTATCTGAAAAATAAAGGCATAAAGGTGATCGTCTTTAGCGGCGGATTTCATCTAGCCACGGACGCCGCGCAGAAAAAACTGGGTTTTGACGCGAGCTTTGCGAACTATCTGCATGAAAAAAACGGAATTTTAACCGGGCTTTTCGGCGGCGAGATGATGTTCGGATACTCAAAAGGCGTGCTGCTTGCGCAGCTTAAATCGCTGATGGGTCTAGAGACGAGCGAGGTAATGTGCGTGGGAGACGGCGCGAACGACGTTTCGATGTTTCGCGAGGCGGGGCTTAAAATCGCCTTTTGCGCGAATGAAATTTTAAAAGAGCACGCGAGCGTCTGCATTGAAAAAAAGGATTTGAAGGAGATTATGAAATATGTATGATAAAGCCCTAAATTTCAGTCTTTGGTGCGACTTTTTGGAGCGCGATTTTATCGATAAAGATTTCGACGAGCTGATCAAAAAAGGCATAATTAACGGTGCTACTTCCAATCCCGCGATCTTTAAAAACGCAATCCTAAGCTCTCCCGCATACGACTCGGCTAAAGAGGAATTTAGAAAAAAAGAGCCTAAAAAGCTGTATGAAATTTTAGCCACCGCGGACATCAGAAGTGCGGCGGAGAGCCTACTTAAAAATTTTATTAACGGTGATGACGGCTTTGTGAGTATCGAGGTCGATCCATATTTCGCAGACGATGCCGAAGCGATGTATCGCGAGGGCAAACACTTATACGGCACGATCGGCATGCCAAACGTAATGATCAAAATCCCTGCGACCAAGGCGGGCTACGAAGCGATGCGCGATCTACTAAAAAAGGGGATCAGCGTAAACGCGACTTTGGTTTTTTCGCCTGAGCAGACCGCAAAATGTATCGAGGCGATAAAAGAGGGGATCGCGGGCTTTCGTCGCTACTTCCCGAAGGCAAATTTACCAAAAACAGTAATTAGCATCTTCGTTAGCCGCTTCGATAGGTTATTAGATGAAAAAATGGCTGCGGCGGGTCTTCCTACCGGTAAAATCGGCATAATGAACGCCGCAAAATGCTACAATATCATCGCTAAAGAAAATTTAAACTACGTAAAGCCGCTGTTTGCGAGCACGGGGGTAAAAGGAGACGATCTGCCGAGGGATTACTACGTAAGCGAGCTGATGTATCCGGGCTGCGTAAACACCGCGCCGCTTGAGACCATAGAGGCTTTTGTAAGCGGCGATCAAAAACCCAAAATGCCGCCGAGCGATGCGCAGATAGAGGAATTTTTCGAGCGAGTAGCGGAGGCAAAGATCGATATGAAAAAGGCGTATAAAAAGCTACTCGATGACGGGCTAGTGGCCTTTGAAGAGGCATTTAAAGAGATAATAAAAACACTGAAAAAGGAGAAATGATGGCGGGTTCTATAGATTATTCGCAGTATCAGGTTGACGCTTCTACGCTGGATTTTAAGCAGCGAGACAGGCTAAATAAATATTTGGAATTTCTAATCCAAAACGGCGGTAGCGACCTTCACATAAAATCAGGCGCGGTTATCAGAGGTCGTATCCACGGCGAGCTAGTAAAATTTAGCAAAACGCCATTTTTGAAAGAAGACGCGATGACGCTAGCTAAGGAGCTTCTCATCACGCGCTTTCCAGAGCTCATCGAGAAAAAGAGCGTGGATTTTACCTATAAGCTAAACGAAGATTATCGCTTCCGCGTTAATATTTTCTTTCAGATCGACGGTATCAGCGCGGTTTTCCGAACGATACCGGTTAAAATTCCAGAGATCGACGATCTAGGTCTGCCGCCTTCGATCAAAGATATTTGTGACACAGCTATGCGCGGCGTCGTGCTACTTACGGGACCTACGGGAAGCGGAAAAACGACAACGATCGCAAGTATGATAAATCGCATAAATAGGCAAAGAACCAGCCACGTCGTTACGATCGAAGATCCCGTAGAGTTCGTATTTAAAGACGACAAATGCATCATCAATCAGCGCGCTATCGGGGAGGACTGCAACAACTTCGCAGATTCGCTTCGCGCTGCGCTGCGAGAGGATCCGGATGTTATATTCGTGGGCGAGATGCGCGATTTAGAGACGATCGAGACCGCACTTCACGCCGCAGAGACGGGTCACCTCGTGTTTTCGACGGTGCACACCATCGATGCGAAAGAGACGGTAAACCGAATCATCGCGATGTTTGAGCAGGCCGAGCAGGAGCGTATCCGAATGACGCTAGCATCCGTCCTAGAAGCGGTCATCTCTCAGCGCCTTGCCCGTACTATCGAAGGTAAGCGTGTGGCCGTCGTTGAAATTTTACGCAAAAATACTCGCATTAAGGATATGATTCTCGATGCGCGTGACGATGAAATTCCAGACGCGATTGCCGACGGTCGCAACACCTACGGCATGCAGACCTTCGATCAGCACCTGCTTGATCTTTACAGAGACGGCATTATTACTCGCGAAGAGGCGCTGGATAAGGCCTCTAAGCGAAACGACCTCGATCTGCAGATCAAAAACGTCGATCTTGCCAAAAAAAGGGATTTGGCAGCAGAATCCGGAGAGAGCGCCGAGGAGATGCTCGCCGGCGAAGTCGTACAACTAAAAGAGATCCGCTAAGTCGTAAATTTTAAAATTCTAAATTTTTGCGATTTAAAATTTTAAAGAATTCTGCCTGCCGCCGCGCAGGCAGAATTCTATTCGCTTGCTCGTGCATATACGAGTATGTCTTGAGTTCGCAGGATTTAGCGTAAATTTAATCGGCTAAATTCCGTGCGGCTTTACTTCTAAATTTCATCGCGGCGCTTAAATAGATTTAAAGCAACATTTAGCTATTATCACGCTTCATTTTTTCACAAAGGAAACCTAATGTTAGAAGGTATCGTTAGAGATAGTATCGGTAAAAGGGCTTCAAAATCCCTAAAACGAGATGGTTATCTAATCGCTAATATTTATGCGAAAGGATTTGAAAATATTAACGCAGCGTTTAAAGTAAACGACTTTATCAAAGCTATGCGCGCAAAAGAAGATCTTCCTTTCGAGGTTAGCGTGGGCGGTAAGACATATCGCGTCATCGTGCAAGAATACCAAAAACACCCCGTCACAAATACCCTAACTCACGTAGATTTGCGCGTAGTTCAGGATGACATCGTAAGCAAATATTTAGTGCCGGTTAAGGTAACTGGCGTCGCTAAAGGGCTAAAAAACAAAGGTATTTTGGTGCAATCCAAGCGCCGTATAGCCGTAAAATGCGCAGGCAAAGATCTACCAAACGATTTTACGCTCGATGTGAGCGATCTTGACGTAGGCGATTCGCTTTTGATCCGAGACATTCCGGTAAAAGAGGGCGTCAGCATCATCCTAGACGGCTCAGTAGCGGTAGTCGGAGTCACTTCGGCTAAATAGGGGCGCCTATGATACTGATCGCAGGACTTGGGAATCCTGCTCAGAAATACGCAGATACCAGACACAACGTCGGTTTTATGCTAATCGACGAAATTTTAAAGACGGGCGGCTTTAGCGAGCTCAGCTCGTCTAAATTTCAAAGCGAGCTCTTTAAAAAGGGCTCGCTGCTTCTTTTAAAACCCCAAACTTTTATGAACTTAAGCGGCAACTCCGTAAAGGCCGTGAATGATTTTTACAAGCCCGAGCGCATCATTGTGGTGCACGACGATATAGATTTGGATCTGGGCGCCGTTAAATTTAAAAAAGGCGGCAGTAGCGGCGGGCACAACGGCATCAAATCGATCGACGCGCTAATCGGCACGGATTACGAGCGCGTGCGTATCGGCGTGGGCAAAAAACGGCAGGACCAGGACGCGGCAAATTTCGTACTCGGAAATTTTAACGAAAGCGAGCGCGAGAAGCTGAGCGAGATTTTACCCTACGTCGCGCGCGCAGTAGAGGAGCTCATTTGCTCGGATATAGAGCAGATCGCGCAAAAATTTACGATTAAAAAGGCTAGGGTGTGAAGTTATACGTAAAATACGCGGCTCTTTCTTATTTGAAGTATTTTTTTATCCTGCTAATAGCCCTTGAGTGCTTTTATGTAGGCATCGATGTGCTTACCAATCTCAAAGATTTTCCCTCAAGCGCAAACACCGCTCTTTTATATATCGCCCTAACTGCCGCGGTCGCGCTTAGCTACACGCTGCCGCTAAGTCTTATTTTTGCGCTTATTTTGATGGGCTTTAATATGATCCGCAGCAACGAGCTGGTGAGCTTTTATGCGCTTGGAGTTAGCAAAAACGCGCTGATAATCCCTCCATTTTTGATCGCTCTTTTTATCACCGCAGGCTTTATAGCTTTAAATTCCACCCCGTTTGCATACGCGCTAAAATTTCAAAAGAATTTAACCGATTTATCGCCTACAGGGGGAGATATGTTTTTGAAATTTGAGGGTAAATATATCTACATCAAAGCTCTAAACGGTAAAAACGCAAATGATATAACGATCTTTGATATGGGTGATAACTCCGTTGCTTCACGCTCGCACGCAAGCTCTGGCGAATACGCAGGTAAAATTTGGCATCTACGCGACGTAAATACCACTACTTTACCAGCACAGCTTAAGCTTGGAGGAAGTGGATTAAGAAGTGAGTTTAACGTGCAGAGCGAGGCGCTTAAGGGCTTTGATCCAAGCTCAATTGCGAGTGTTTATGATACGAGTAATGTATATTCGATCAGGGATGCTTTGCGTTCGATCCGTACCTTTTCGCATCAAGGCGTGAATATCTCCACCATAAAAGCAAGCCTTTATAATATGATATTTTTTCCATTGTTCGCGCCCTTGGTGGTATTGGTGCTGTATTATTACCTGCCCGTTACGGGACGATTTTTTAATCTTGCGCTACTAAGCTTCGGATTTTTTATCGCTACGCTATGCGCTTGGGGCGTGCTTTTCGTGTTAATTAGGTTTTCTCTCAACGGCGTTATCATCCCAGAACTTGGCATTATCGTGCCCATAACAGCGTTATTAGGCTTTGCAGCATTTTTGGTTTTTAAGCATCGTTAAGCCTTGATTTGTTAGAATGACGCAAAATTTATCGGTGGAAATTCTATGGATTATTCAAGCTTAGCCCGCAAATACGGCACCCCTTTATACGTTTACGATTTTAACGAGATACAAAAGAATTTCATAGCGCTCAAAGAGGCCTTTGCAGCGCGCAAGTCGCTCGTCTGCTTCGCGATTAAAGCCAATTCCAACCTTAGCGTTTTGAAGTTTTTGTCAGATCTAGGCAGCGGTTTTGACTGCGTCAGCATCGGCGAGCTGCGCCGCGCTCTGTATATCGGCGCAAAGAGCTATAAGATCATATTCTCTGGCGTCGGCAAGCAAGACAGCGAGCTCGAGTTTGCGCTTCAATCGGACATCTTGCTGATAAATTTAGAAAGCGAAGCCGAGATGCTGCGCTTGGAGCAAATCGCGCAAAAGCTAAATAAGCTCGCTCGCATCAGCATCCGCGTAAATCCAAACGTTGATGCTAAGACCCACCCCTACATCTCCACGGGGCTAAATGAGAACAAATTCGGCGTTAGCATCGAGACTGCGCGCAAGATGTATATCTACGCCAAAAAGAGCAAATTTTTAAATCCCGTCGGTATCCACTTTCACATCGGCAGCCAGCTTACGGACATTTCTCCGATCTGCGACGCGGCAAAGATCGTAAGCGATCTGTTGCGCGAGCTGCGAGCCCTTGAGATCGATATAAAATTTTTCGACGTGGGCGGCGGCATCGGCATCCGCTACGAGGATGAAAAACAGATCGTGCTCTACGACTACGCGCAGGGGATCTTACGCAGCCTAAGCGGGCTAGACGTCACGATCGTGTGCGAGCCGGGGCGCTTCATCACGGGGGCTGCGGGGGTTTTTCTTACCCGCGTGCTTTACGAAAAACAAAACTGCGGCAAGCGCTTCGTCATCGTTGACGGCGCGATGAACGATCTCATACGCCCGAGCCTCTACGGCGCGCACCACGCCATCGAGATCGTTAGCGCTTCGGAGGGTATAAATTTGAACGAACCTGGCGCGAGCGGAGTAAATTTAGGCGGCAGGGGCTTGGATCAGACGAGCGGTTCGGGTGCGGATGAAAAAATTTTGGACGGCGCAAATTTAGTCGCAGGTAGCCTCTGCGATGTCGTAGGCCCGATCTGCGAAAGCGGCGATTTTCTAGCCAAAGGGGTGAGCCTGCCTAGCCTACAAAGCGGCGCTCTGCTCGCGATCAAAAGCGCCGGCGCCTACGGTTTTTCGATGTCGAGCAACTACAACACCCGCTGCCGCGCCGCAGAAGTCGCGGTTTACGACGGGCAGGACCGCCTGATTAGAAAGCGTGAGAGCTTTGATGATCTAATCGCGCTAGAAAAGGATCTCGTATGATTCGCGCGGCGAGCCGTCTAAAATGGGGCGCGATCTTAAATTTCAAACCCGAACGCGCAGCGGCTTTAAATTTTAACGCCGTAGCGAGCGCGGTCTTAAATTTTAAACGCACCGCCGATTTAAATTCCGAGCCTAAATGCACCCGCGCTTTAAATTTCAAATCTAAACAAAATGCGCCTCTAAATTTTACGGCAAAACGAAGCTCTGTTTTAAATTTTAACCGCACCTCTTTAAATTTCAGATCCCGTCGCGACGAATTTTATCGCGTCTTCTTAGCGCGCGGAAGTTGCAGCGCAGCTATCCTAAGCGATGAAATTTTAAGTTCGCGCGGTCAAAATTTCAAAGCGTGCGGCAAAAGAGGCAGCATAAAATTTTTAAAATCCGCGCCGAAATTCGCGGGCGTGCAAAAGGAGGGCTATGATGCAAAACATCGATGATCTGCGCGTTTGTATCGACAGGCTGGATGATGAAATTTTGCGCCTTATCGACGAGCGCATGGGGTTTGTTAAAAAGATCGGCGAGCTGAAGCAGACCGCTGGCAGCGCGATCTACCGCCCGGAGCGCGAGCGCTCGATCATCAGCAGGCTGGACGGCGGAAAGGCGCGAAATTTAAGCAAAGAGGCGATCGAGGCGATATTTTTTGAAATTTTCTCGGTTTCGCGAAATTTAGAAAAGCCGCAGATTGTCGCGTTTTTAGGGCCTTTCGGCACCTATTCGCACCAAGCCGCCAAGAGCCGCTTCGGCGCGGTAAGCTCCTATCTGCCGCTCTCAAACATCGAGGCGGTTTTTAAGGAGCTTGATAGCGGCGAGGCCAAATACGGCGTCGTGCCGATCGAAAACAACACCGAAGGCGCGGTAGGCGCGACGCTTGATTGCTTGCGAAAATACGAGGGCGTCAAGATCGTCGCCGAAATTTATATGGATATCCACCACTGCTTTGCGAGCCACTGCGACGACGTAAGCACAGTAGAACAGATATTCTCGCATCCGCAAGGATACAATCAGTGCCTTAAATTTCTAGACGATCACGGCCTTAGCGGCGTTAAATTTACCGCGACCAAATCTACCGCGCTTGCTGCGCAGATGGCGGCTGCCACGCCGCACTCCGCCGCGATCTGCTCCAAGATCGCCGCCGATCTTTACGGCGTGCCGATGATGTTTCAAAAGATCGAGGACAACTCCGCCAATCGCACGCGCTTTTTCGTGCTGAGCGACTTTAAAAACCAAAAGAGCGACCGCAACAAAACGAGCATTCTAGCCAAAACCGACGACCGCCCGGGCGGACTCGTGGACTTTTTGCAGATGTTTCGCAACGAAGGAATAAATTTAACCAAATTAGAAAGCCGCCCTGTTAAGCTTAGGGATTTTAAATGCATCTTTTATGTTGATTTTGAAGGGCATATCGACGACGAGCGCGTGGCGCGCGTGCTGCAAAACGCGCAGAAAAACGGCCACGAAATCACCTGGCTGGGAAGTTACATAAACGGAGGGGAGTGATGAAATTTAACGAATTTGTAGAAAATCTAAGCAATTACGAAGCGGGCAAGCCGATCGAGCTTGTGGTGCGGGAGTTTGGTATCCGCAAGCAGGACGTGTTAAAGCTTGCCAGCAACGAAAATCCCTTCGGCACGAGCAAGGCGGTGCAGGAGGCGATCGCACAAAACGCGGCCTGCGCGCATCTCTACCCGGATGATTCAATGTATGAGCTAAAGGGCGCGCTTGCCTTAAAATTCGGCGTAGAGCCGCAAAATATCATCATCGGCGCGGGTAGCGATCAGATCATCGAGTTTGCGCTGCACGCCAAGCTCAATTCGCGCCGCGCGATACTGCAAGCGGGCGTCACTTTCGCGATGTACGGCATCTACGCGAGCCACTGCGAGGCTAAAGTTTACAAAACGAGCGCACAGGAGCACGATCTGGCTGAGCTTTTAAAAATTTATAACGCACATAGGGATGAAATTTCGGTCATCTTTTTGTGCGTGCCGAACAACCCGCTAGGCGAATGCTTGGATGCGGAGGCGGTGTATGAGTTCGCCGGCAGCGTGGATGAGGACACGCTTGTGGTGATCGATGCCGCATATAACGAATTTGCGGCGTTTAAAGATGAACGCAAAAAGCTTAATCCTAAGCTTTTAATTCAAAATTTTAAAAACGTGCTCTATCTAGGCACCTTCTCGAAGGTCTACGGCCTGGGCGGTATGCGCGTAGGCTACGGCATCGCGCCGCGCGCAATCATAAACGCGCTTTATAAGCTGCGACCACCCTTTAACATCACGACGCTTAGCCTCGCAGCGGCGATCGCGGCGCTAAAAGACGAGGCGTTCGTGCAAAAAAGCCTGCAAAACAACGCCGAGCAGATGAGCCGCTTCGAGGATTTTGCGCGCGATCAAAACTTAGAATTTATCCCTAGCTACGCAAATTTCATCACGTTCAAACTTAGAGCGCCGATAGATAGCAGCGAGTTTTGCGAGAAACTTCTGCGCCGCGGTATCATCATTAGAAATTTAAAAAGCTACGGGCTAAACGCCGTGCGCATCACGATCGGCACGCAGGGGCAAAACGATCGCGTCTTGGGCGCTCTGGGAGAAATTTTAAGTGGATATTAAAAATAAAAGCCTAGAGGAGCTGCGAGAGCTCTGCGCACAGATCAGAGCGCGCATCATCGAAGTCGTGAGCAAAAACGGCGGCCATCTAAGCTCAAACATGGGCGCCGTCGAGCTCATCGTGGCGATGCACTATGTATTCGACGCCGCGAACGATCCGTTTATCTTCGACGTAAGCCACCAAAGCTACGCGCACAAGCTTTTGACGGATCGCTGGGAGGAGTTCGGCTCGCTTAGGCAGTTCGGCGGTATCAGCGGCTACACGAAGCCTAGCGAGAGCAAATTTGACTACTTCGTCGCAGGGCATGCCTCGACGTCGATCTCTTTAGCCGTGGGCGCTGCAAAAGCGATAAGCCTAAAGCACGAAGATCGCGTGCCGGTCGTACTCATCGGCGACGGATCGATGAGCGGCGGTATGACTTATGAGGCTATGAACGAGCTCGGCGATCTGCGGCTGCCCTGCATCATCATCCTAAACGACAACAAAATGAGCATCAGCAAGCCCATCGGCGCCTTTAGCAAATATTTAAGTCAAGCGATGGCGGGCGAGACCTATCAAAAATTTAAATCCCACGTAAGAGAGCTGCTCTCGCACGCCCCGCAAAGCGCCACCTATATGGCGAAGCGCTTTGAAAATTCCTTAAAGCTTATCATTCCGGGGATGTATTTTGAGGAGCTTGGGCTTGATTACATCGGTCCCGTGGACGGGCATAATCTAGAGGATCTAATATCGGCGCTAAAGACGGCAAAAAGCGCGCGCAAGCCCGTCGTCGTGCACGCTCAAACGATCAAAGGCAAGGGTTACGACAAGGCCGAGGGATATTTGGAGAGCTGGCACGGCGTAGGGCCCTTCGACATTCAAAGCGGAGAATTTAAGAAAAAATCCGCTGCCAAAAGCGCCACGCAAATTTACGCCGAGGCGCTTTTAAGCTTAGCCGCCAAGCATGAAAACGTCGTGGGCGTGACCGCCGCGATGCCAAGCGGCACCGGCATGGATAAGCTGATCGAGAAATTTCCTCACCGCTTCTGGGATGTCGCGATCGCCGAGCCGCATGCGCTAAGCTCGATGGCTGCGATGGCGCGCGAGGGTTTTAAGCCGTATGTTACGATATATTCGACCTTCATGCAGCGCGCGTTCGATCAGATCGTCCACGACGCGGCGATTATGAATTTAAATTTAGTCCTTGCGATGGATCGCGCTGGCATCGTGGGCGAGGACGGCGAGACGCACGAGGGGGTTTTTGACGTGAGCTTCTTAAACGCGATTCCGAACGTCAGTATGTGCGCGCCGCGAGACGAGGCTAGCTTTAAACGGATCATCGAGTACTCCTACGCGCACGAGGGGATTTTGGCGATCCGCTATCCGCGCGGAAGCTTTATCTTGGGCTGCGACGAGACCAGTGCATCTGCGGTAGAGCTTGCAAAATCGGTGTTTTTAAAGCGCAGCGATAGCGCGCGAGTAGCGCTAATCGGCTATGGAAACGGCGCAGGCAGAGCGTATAAAACGGCCGAGGCGCTGGAGGGGCAGATCGAAGCGGACGTCGTAGATCTAGTCTTTGCAAAGCCTTTGGACGGCGAGTTTTTGCAAAATTTAGCTCGCAAAGATAAAATTTGGTACATCTTTAGCGACAATGCCAAAAAAGGCGGCGTCGGTGAAATTTTAAGCGCATTTTTACAAGAAAATGAAATTTCGGACGTAAAGATCGTAAGCTTCGAGTTTGCCGATATCTTTTTGCCGCACGGCAAGACGGCCGACGTGGAGCGCAGCTTGGGCTTGGACGTGCAAACTCTGGTCGAGCGAATATTAAGTGATAAAAAGTATTAGTTAATATCAACTTTGTTTAAAGTAAAATTTGATAATATCGCTTTAAAATTTTTGAAGGATAAAAATGAGCCATGTAGAACTACTCAAAACTTGCGGGCTGAAAGCAACTCCGCAAAGATTGTGCATCTTAAAGGTGCTGGATCGCCACGAGCATCCAAGCATAGAGGACCTATATGAGGGGATCAAAGAGGACTATCCGTCCATTTCGCTAGCGACGGTTTATAAAAATTTAAACACCCTGCTCGACGAAGGCGTCGTAGTCGAGGTTAATGCACCGAATAAAAAGAGCCGCTACGACATCTATCAGATGCCGCACATCCACGTCGTCTGCGAAAAATGCGGCAACGTCGAGGATCTTTTCATGGATGATGCCTTTAATAAGGATGTTTTGAAAAACATCGAGCGCAAAGCGGGCAATTTCATCCGCAAGCTAAATATCACGGCTACGGTCGAAGACTGCGAAAAGTGTAGATAGTTTAAAGAATTTTCTGCTATTATTACCCACTTTATTTTTGGAGCGGGTATGCAAACTAAGCGTAAATTTTTATTGAGCGACGATTCGATTTTGCGGACGCTAGAGCGTGCGGGGCTGAAATGTCGCAAGGTAAAGATCGCTTGGTTTTATACTTCGTTCTATCCCGAAATTTACTACATTCGCCAAAACGACGAGTGCTCTTTGCACCACAAAAAAGAGGATCTCGACAGACAAATTCTAAATTTTAAAATTTCAAAAGATGATTTCAAAGAGGCTTTAAAAAGCAGGATCGCCCGCGTCGTGCAAAAGAACCGCTACGGCTTTGCTAACGACGAGGCGGAGTTTTGGTTAGAGCTTTACGGCGGCGAGCTAAATATGCTAGCGGTGCTGCGGGCTAAATTTAAAGACGAGCTCTCTAGCGCAAATTTTGATTTTGCAAAAACCTTCGGCAGCACCGATTTTTGCGAGATCACCGACGATTATCGCTACAAAAGCCGCTATCTGGCGCGCTACGGTATCCCGCCGCGCTCGCTTGATTTCGCGCATGCCCGCAACGTTTTTAAAAAATTTAGCCGAGTTAAATTTTTCGCGCCGCCCTATGCGGACAGCGTTAAGCTCGCGCGTTTGGCGCTTGAGCTAGCGTGGACGAGGGCGTGCGGCGCAAAGAGCGAATATCAAAAAAGCCTAGCCCCCGAAGCGCTTCACGAGCTGCGCGTGCAGATTCGTAAATTTAGAGCCGTTTTGAAGCTATCCGCGCCGCTTTTCGAAGCTGAAAAAAAGGATGAAATTTTAAAACTCCTCGCAGAATTTATGAGCCGCAGCAATCAGCTGCGAGACCTTCACGTTTTTGCGGAGTTTTTAAAGGCCGACGACGCGCCTGCGAGCTTTTTGCAGCAGCTAAATCTTATCACAAAGCGCTCGGAGGATAAAATTTTAGAATTTCTTTCTAGCGCGGAATTTACAAATTTAAGCGGCGCTATCAGCGGCTTTTTAAGCGGCGCGGACGGCATCTACGCACGTAGCGAATATGAAAAAATTTCAAAAAAGTTCGCCTCCGCTCGCCTCTGCAAGCTGATTAAAAGCTTGCGCGCGGAGCTAAAAAATTTACAGCAAGGCTCGTCTCTGCAGGCATTTCACGACGCGCGCATAGGGCTGAAGAGGCTGCGATACGCGCTTGAGATTTTTGCAAGAAGCTTTGATGAAGGCTGTGTCAGGGAGCTATTTAAGCGCACGAAGGCCGCCTGCGAGGATTTCGGCGCGCTGCAAGATATCAGCGTGTGGCAAAATTTTATCGCGATCTATCAAAAAGCAAGCGATAAAAGCGGCGTCGCGTTTGCGTACCTGCTGGCTCTGGACGCCCGCTTAAACGACCGCCGCGTCGAGCTGGAGGAAAAAATTTTAAATGAAAAAGAGGCTCTTTTGCGCGCTCTAAAAAAATCGCTGCGCAAAATCAAAGCATACGAATAAGGAAAGCCCGTGCAAAAACAGGAAAAAATCATAAAGATGTTCGATGAGATCGCGCCTACCTACGATCTGGCAAACCGCGCCATCAGCTTCGGCGTGGACGTTTCGTGGCGTAAAAAAGCGGTCGAGCTGGCGCTTGAAAAGCTTAAAGGAAGGCTCGTGAGTATCGCCGACGTCGCGTGCGGCACGGGCGATATGATAAGCTCATGGCGCGACGGCGCGGCACAGCACGACGTGCAGATCGAGCGGATCGTGGGGATCGATCCGAGCGAAGGAATGCTCGAAGTAGCGAGGCAAAAATTCCCTAGCTGCGAGTTTATCAAAGCAACCGCGGGCGCCACGACGCTAGATGATGCGAGCGTGGATATTTTAAGCATCAGCTACGGCATAAGAAACGTCGTGGAGCTGGACGCAGCGCTTGCGGAGTTTAATCGCGTCATTAAACCCGGCGGCTCGCTCGTAGTTTTGGAATTTACAAAAGCCGCAAGCGGCGGGCTCGCGTTTAAAATTAGAGACTTTTACGTGAGTAAAATTTTACCCAAAATCGGCGCCTTCATCTCGAAAAACAAAGAAGCCTACGAGTATCTGCCAAGCTCCATTGGCAGCTTCCTAGACGCCGCGAGCTTTAGCGAAAAGCTCAAAAATGCGGGCTTTGAGCTGCGCGTGCAAAAGGGCTTCAGCTTCGACGTCAGCACGCTTTTCATCGCGGAGAAAATCGTGCGGAAGAGCGACGATGCTTAGCGTAAGCGAGCTCAACGCCCAAGCCAAGACGCTTTTGGAGACGAGCTTTAGCTTCGTCGAAGTCGAGGGCGAAATATCTAAGCTTAGAATTCAAAGTACGAGCGGGCACTGGTATTTCACGATCAAAGACGCGAGCGCGGCAATCGATTGCGCGATGTTTAAATTTAACGCCGCGCGGATAAATTTTATCCCCGCCGTCGGCGATAAGCTCATCGTAAGCGGCAAAGTCTCGCTATACGCCCCCACGGGCGCGTATCAGATCCAAGTCTCAAATATCCGCAAAAGCGGCGAGGGCGAGCTGGAAGCGGCATTTGCCGCGCTAAAAGATAAGCTTAGCAAAGAGGGGCTTTTCGATGCCGCGCACAAAAAACAGCTTCCGAAATTTGCCCAAAGCATCGCGATCATCACGAGCGCGGGCTCCGCGGCACAGGCAGATATGCTTCGCACGGCGCAGGACCGCTTCGCGCTTTGCAAGATCGATCTGTATAACGCGCTAGTGCAAGGCGAAGGCGCGCCTGCTTCGATCATAAGCGCGCTGCGCATAGCCGACGCGAAGGGCTACGATGCGATCGTTATCGCTCGCGGCGGCGGCTCGCGCGAGGATCTGTGGTGCTTCAACGACGAGGCCTTGGCTCGCGCGATCTACGCGGCCAAAACGCCCGTCATCTTGGCGGTCGGACACGAGATCGATTTTAGCATAAGCGATTTTGTGGCCGATCACCGAAGCCTCACGCCCACCGCCGCGATGATCGATCTGCTGCCCGATATTTGCGCGATCTTTCAGAGCCTAGACGGCGTAAGCGACGCACTTGATAGGCTGATAAAAGATAAAATTTCATCCGCACAAAACGCGCTGAGCCTCACAGCTTTACAGCTTAAATCAAAATCGGTCGAGCCGAAAATTTCAGGCTCGATCGCGAGACTTTTAAATTTCGAGCTTAAATTTAAAAGCTTCATCGCCTCCAGACTAAGCGCCGCAGAGCACGCGCTAAGCGCCAAAGATGAGCTTTTGGCGCAAAAGGCGAAATTTTTTGAGATCACAAAGGACCTCGTTCAAATCCAAAAGAGCGGCAAAACGGTGAGCTTGGGCGAGCTTGTCGCGGGCGACGAGTTCGTCCTTTGCTCGCAGCAGCTCAGCAAAAATGCAAAAATCATCTAAAGGAGGCAAAATGGATAGAGTAATAAATTTTAGCGCAGGACCTAGCACCATCCCGCTGGGTGTGCTAAAGCAGGCTCAAGAGGAGCTGCTAAACTACGCAGGGCTGGGATTTTCGATAATGGAGATCTCGCACCGCACCAAAATTTTTGAGGAAGTTTTGCATAGCGCGATGGACCGCGTGCGCGATCTCTACGGCTTTTCGGATGATTTTACGATTTTGTTTTTACAAGGCGGAGCGAGCCTGCAATTCGCGCAGGTGCCGATGAACCTATACGCGGGCGGTGTCGCAGAATACGCCAACACGGGCAACTGGACGAGCAAGGCGATCAAGGAAGCGGGCGTGCTCGGCATAAACTACCGCGTGGTCGCAAGCAGCGAGGAGAGTAAATTCGACCGCATCCCCGAGGTTAAATTCTCTGACGGCGCCGACTACGGCTACATCTGCTCAAACAACACGATCTACGGCACGCAGTATCCGCAGCTGCCGCAGTGCGGCTGTCCGCTCGTAGTCGATAGCTCGAGCGATCTGTTTTCGCGCCCCGTGGATCTTAGCAGCGTGGGGATGTTTTACGGAGGCATTCAGAAAAACGGCGGACCGGCGGGCGTTACGATGGTGGCGATCCGCAAGGATCTGCTGGATCGCGCAGATCCCAAAACGCCGATGATCCTGCGCTACAAGACGCAGGCGGACGCGGACTCGATGAGCAACACCCCGAACACTTTCGGAATTTACATGCTAAATTTAATGCTCGGCTGGATCAAGGACGAAATCGGCGGGCTCGCGGCGATGCACGAGCGCAACAAGCGCAAAGCGGCGCTACTTTACGGCGCGATCGATGCTAGCGGAGGCTTCTACCGTGGCCACGCGCAAAAAGACAGTCGCAGTCTGATGAACGTGAGCTTTAATATCGCAGATGCCGCGCTTGAGCCCGTTTTCGTCGCGCAGGCGGAGGCAGAGGGGATGATCGGGCTTAAAGGACACCGCGTTTTAGGCGGCATCCGCGCCTCGATCTACAACGCGATAAACTACGAAGACGTTGAAAAACTAGTCACTTTTATGAGCGAGTTTGCGCGCAAAAACGGCTAGCGGCGGTTAAATTTAGGCGGTTTGAACGCGGCTCGCGCTTATAGGCGAGATTGTTTAGTATCTGCGCTTGCCTTGTTGCTGAGCTAGTGCTTGCCATAGCCCTCGCTTTTATGGTTGGTATTTTACGGCAGAAATAGCTTTGATGCGGCTTGGATTTCGCTGCTAGAATTTTATTGAAGGCAAAATTTTATGATGTTAAAATTTTGCATTGGATGAAGTTTGATTGCTTTGATTTTGCAGCGGCGAGCGAACTTGGCGCTGCTGGGATTTATAGGTAGGATTTAACATTTAAAACGCTATTATCGGTGTTTGAGGAGGGTCGGCGGTTTATTTATTTAGGCGCAGGTTTAGCGTATCTGGCGCCTAAATTTAAGCTTAACCCTAAAAACGGGCAAAATTAAACGAAAGGATTTAAATGAGTTTTAAGAGATTTTTTGCAGTAGCGCTTGCGGTGGGCGCTTTCGCTTCGGTGAGCGCAGAGGCTAGCGCTGCGGGGGATTTTTGTATCAAAAACGGCGGCGAGCTGATCGTCCGCAAAGACGGCAACGGCATGGACTACACCGTTTGTAAGCTGCCTGACGGCACGATGATCGACGCTGAAGAATTTTATAAAACAGGCGGCGATTTGAGTAAATTTAAGAGCGTAAATCGATAGAATTTTATCGCTTGCGAAATTTGCAGCAGCGAAATTCCATAAAATTCTGCGTCAAAATTCCTCTTTAAAATTTAGATTAATTCTAACTAGCAAGCATTAGCGCAAGTAAATTATTTGGGTACCTCATACAAAGTGAGGGCAGCAGAGTGATGGAAGGAATTCAATTATCCAAATGTCAACGATGTGTGGAGATTTTGCTCTAGCAAAGTACTGAAAGCAGCGGCTACGCAAAGCAGAAACATTTTAAGTGATTTGACGCGACGTAGACAACCTGCTAGATTGCTTGATTATGACGCAGATTTTTTGGATATGCGATAAACATTTGCGCTCATAGTTGCTGAGCTTAAATTTCAGCCGTTCGTGGACGTCGCTCGCTTCCTTTTTTTGAAAAACTCAAATTTTAGTCGCTTGTGAGCGCTCATTCGCTTCCCTTGCCCGCGTAAATTTAGTGCGTGAAAACCACGACCTCGCCGCGCTCAAACGCGATCTGCCGTCCCGCTAGGTATAGCTCGAAGTAGGGCTTCAAAAAGTCCTCCTGCGGCCTTTGCGCGTAGTTTGGATACTGCAAGTACACAGGTAGCAGATAGTCGCAGTTAATCGAATAGTACGCCTCGCCGAGCACCCATAGCTTTGCATCGAGCTTAGGCGTATCTATCATCCACTCCGTGATCGCCTCATAGACGGCGTCCGCAAGCTCACCTTTGTTATGCGCGAGATCAAAGCTCTCCTGCACGCGAGCGGATTTTATCTGCTCAAGTATCTCTAAAAGCTCGTCATTGCCTAGAAACTCGGCAAAAATTTTTAAATTTCGAACGTACGCTAAAGCTAGGCTCTTAAGCGCTTCGCTACCAAATTTCGGATCCTGCGGCGGGCAAAAATACCCTGGCGCCACGCCCTGATCAAACGCTTCCCGCGTCTGCTGCGCCGTGACTGCATAGATCGGCATTATGCGCGTTTGCAGCGCTTCGCCGTTTTGCAGCGGCGCAAACACCGCCCGCGCGCCCACGCCCTCGGGCATAAAGCACTGAAAAAGCCCGTAAAACTTATCCTGCAGATCTATCTCTTTGCAATCCAAATCAAGATCCAGCCCCGCAGCCTAGTTAATGCGGCGCGCGTACTCGAAATTCGTCATTTTCGCCCCTTTAAATTTTGATCGTCAAAGCGTTTGCGTGGAATTTTACCTAAATTTTGCGCATTTGCCGAATTAAAATTTATGTGCGATGAGACTTTTGTATAATTTAAAATTTAGCGGTTCGGTTTGAGCTGATTCTGCGGCAAGGCGGTGGAGAGATTGGCGGCGACGGGTTGTCGTGCAGGCGGTTAGTAGTGGTGGATGGGTATCGCCCGACGGCGGTACCTACGGCACGTGACGACGGGCGGTAGCCGATGATCGCGACCGCAGCGCTCGCAGAAGCAGGTTTTCGCGCTCAGGCCGTCGCAAAATGGCGGGCAGTGTCTTGGATGACGGCAGCACTCGCAGCACTCGCAGTCGCTTACAAAAACGGGCTTTTCGCCGCTCAGAGCGCGCATTGCGGCGCAAGGTCGGCGGCATTGTTTGATCCGTTGCGCGCGAAATGAATTTTATCGTTTAAATTCTAGAGCAAGACCTGCTTCTGCGGCGGCTAATTTGCTTGTAGGAATGAAATTCGTCGTTCAAATTTAGCAAAGATAAAATTTTAAATCGCGTAAATCGCGGGAGGAGGCGGGTAATTATTTGATTTTGTTCGCGTCGCGCAGTATTTAGGCGGCGCGACACGATTAAATTTTACTTTATCCCCGCAAAGGCAGCCTTTGCGTCCGCCAGATCCTTCTCGTCGGGGTGTTTCGCAGCCTCCGCCCAGCGCGCAAGTCGCTCGGGGGTGATAGGATGGGGCGAGTTGCCGCTAGAGGCCATTTTGTGCATCGTTTCAAGTAGATTCGGATCGATCGCGCCCTGGCAGGCAAACTCCCTTACGATCTCGTTGCCGTTTGCTTTAAGCCCCTCTTCAAAGGTATCCAGGCACTTGCGCGAATGCTCGCCGTCCGGCTCCGCGCCAAGCGTCATGAAAACGCCAAGCTTCTTGCCGTGAATCTTGCGTAAAAAGCGCGTAAATTTCGCCTCAGCCTCGCCCTTATCGACGTAAAAGCCCAAGGCTATAAAGTCGTAGTCATTGACCTCGCCTTCAAAGTCGCGGAAATTTAGGCTCTCGCAGCTTAGTTGCTCGGCGATCGCGTCGCCCACCTTTTTCGTATTACCCGTTTGCGAGGTGTAAAGCACGATTTTTTTCATACAAAGTCCTTTCTAATGATGTTTGCTATCTCTTCGTTGATGTTGTTGCCCCAAAAAATTCCGTCCAAGTTTAAGACCGATCTTTGATCCTTTAGACTTAAAAGCCCCCAGCTCTCAAATTCTTTGAGCTTTTGCACCGCTTCGTCGTAAATGCTCGCACTCAGAGCCTCTTTTAGCTCGTTTAAGCTTACGATCGGGTATTGAAACAGATTGTTTAGCACGCTATATTTTGTCTCGCGCTCATCGATTCGCGAGATCATCTTGTGTCCCGACACGCCGTAAATTCCGAAGCCCGCTACGTGTCCGCCCGCGCCGTTGCCGATAGGCAGGATATCCGTGCCCTTGTGGCTTAGCTTGATGTAGCCGTAGTTATCACGTCCTTTTCGAGCAAGTTTGGTAAGCTCCAAAACCTCGAAATTCCCGCTTTGCAGTAGCGCCTCTGCAAAGGCATGGTGCAGCTTTTTATCAGTCGGCAGATCGTAGTAGGAGGTGTCGATCTTTTTGGATAGCTCCGAGCCCTCGAAAAACATCAGCGAGTAAAAGCTAGCGCTATCTAGACCTAGCTCATCTACGTAGCGCGCGTCTGCGATCGCTTCCTCCACGCTTTCGTTCGGGAAGTTGTAGATGATGTCGCAGCAGAGCATGCCGTCAAATTTTTCTCTAAGATCCTTTAGTCGCTCTATCGCGCGAGCGGGCTTATGCACGCGGTTTAAAAGCGCGCGCCCCTGTCTGCTGAAGGTCTGCACGCCGATGCTAAAGCGGTTTACGCCGAAGCTTTGCAGAGCGAGCGCTTTTTGCGTATCTAGATTATGCAGCGTGGTCTCTATGCTGATCTCGCAGTCGTCCGCGATCTTGAAATTTTTATGCAGCGCACCCAGAACCTTTTCGAAGTGAGCTTCGCTAAATACGCTCGGCGTGCCGCCGCCGAAGTAGATGCTTTTAACGCTTTTGGTGTCGAAGTAGGGCATCTCGCCGTAGTCTTTGATCTGGCGGATCAGAAATTTAGCGTATTCGTCCAGCTCGTCGCCGAGTTTGGAGCGCATCATCGAACAAAACGAGCAGATGTTGTCGCAAAAGGGCACATGCAGATAGATCACGCAGTCGCTGTCTTTGGCGGGTTGCTCTAGCGCATCGAACAGCTCGTTTTCGCTCGCGGAGACGCTCTCGAAAAGCTTGGAGCGATGGTGGGATTTAATGCGTTCTTTAAACATCTATTTCGTTGCCTCCGCGTAAATTTCATCCACCGTCTCGCCGATCTGCGGGCTGCCCCGCAAGATGAGCGTCGGAGCTTTTAAAATTTTGCCCGATTTTACGGCTTTGGTATTTTTAAGGATCGGATTTGCCTTTAAAAAATCCTCCGTCTCGCCGCCCACGACTACGATTATATCGGGGTTTTGCTCGAGGATGTATTCGGCAGATACCGAAGGCGTGCTGCCTTTTAGGCCGTCTGCGATATTTTTGGCGCCTAGGCGAGCGAAAATGTCGCCGATGAGGGTTTTGTCGTTAAAAGCCATAGTGGCGTTTGAGCCAAAAAATAGCGCTACTTTTTTGCCGCGAAGAGCGGGTTTGTCTGCAAAAATTCCATCCATCTGCGCGCAAATTTTATCCGCCTCGCTCTGTTTTTTTACGATCGCGGCGACCTTCTTTACGTTTTGGCAGATCTCTGCGGTGGAGTTCGCATCCATCGCAAGGCTCTTAAGCCCCAGCTTTTGCAGATTCTCGCTAACGCCCGCTGAGTGAAAGCTCGTGATGACCAGATCGGGCTTAAGCTCGACGATCTTTTCCATATTCGGCTTGACGTAGGTGCCTACGCTCGGTAGTTTCGCGGTTTCTGCCTCCGGGCGGATCTTGCTCATCGAGGTAGTTGAGATCGCAGCGATCTGATCCTGCGCCCCCAAAGCGTAGATGATCTCGACTGCGGCGGGGTCGAGCACTACCAGGCCTTTGGCGAGTGCAAAACTCGCCGAAAGCAAAGCTATAAGAATTTTTTTCACATTTTCTCCTTTTGCGGTAAGATAAATTTGGTTCCCAAATTTTCGACTATCAGGGCGTCAAAGCCGTAAATTTCTTTTATGATCTGCGGCGTAAAAAGCTCGCTCGCGCTACCGCGATACCTCACTGCGCCGTCTTTTAGCATCAAAATTTCGTCGCAAAACAGCGAGGCTAAATTTAGATCGTGCAGCACGATGACGCTCGTTAAATTTAGCGTTTTGGTTAAATTTTCGCAGATCCTCATCGCCTCGATCGCGTAGTTTATATCAAGCGCGCCCGTGGGCTCATCTAGCAGCAAAATTTCAGGCTCGCTTACGAGCGCTCTAGCGAGCAGCACGCGCCCGAACTCGCCGCCGCTTAGCTCAAACGCGCTGCGATTTAAAAATTTCTTCACGTCCAAAAGCTCGGCGATTCGCTCTACTTTGTCGCGGTCGCTCGCATCGTAGCCGCTAAATGCGCTTTTTAGGCGGCAAAATCTGCCCGCAAGTAAAATTTCATTTACGTTCAGCGCGGCTGCGAGGGCTGTTTTTTGCGGCACGAAGCCGATAAGTGCGGCAAGCTCTTTGAGGCTATATTCGCTTGCTTTTTTGCCGTTTATTTCGATGACCCCGCTTGCGGGCTTTAAAATTTGCAATATGTTTTTTAGCAATGTGCTTTTGCCGCAGCCGTTAGGACCCAAAATCCCGTAAAATTTACCCCGCTTTAAATTTAACTCTATGCCTCGCAGAATCGCCCGCTTGCCGTAGCTGAAGTTTAGCGCCGAAATTTTCATGCATGCTTCCTAAACGCGAGGTATAGAAAAAAGGGCGCGCCGAAAAAGGAGGTCACCACGCCGATCGGAATTTCTACCGGCGAGAGGGCGTTTTTAGCGATTACGTCGCAAAAAACCAAAAAAACTCCGCCGGTAAGCGCGCTAGCAGGGATCAGCACGGCGTTGCTCGCCGTATGAAGCGCCATGCGAAGCGTGTGCGGTATGATGAGCCCCACGAAGCCTATCATCCCCGTAAATGCGACCGAAAAGCCGATGATGAGCGAGGAGACGATGAGTAGGCTCTTTTTGGACTTCTCGACGTTGAGTCCCAGCGATTTCGCCTCCTCGTCGCCGTTTAAGATGATATTTAGCTCGTGGCGCTTCGCGTAAAAATACGCCATGCAAAACAGTAGCGGCGGCAGTAAAAGCGCGATCTTTTGCCAGTTTGCGCCGCCTAGATAGCCCATCATCCACGCCGTAATCCTAAAACTATCCTCTCCGATTAGATAGACCGCGAAGGATGTAAATGCGCCCAAAAAGGACGATACGGCGATACCTACGATCAGCAGAGTAGAGATCGAGCGAGTATGGGCTGCGAGCTTAAAGATTACGAGTGAAAGCCCGCTGGCGGCCAAAAACGCGAAAATTCCGTAAAAAACGTCGCTAAGCCCCAGCAGGTAAGCTATGACCGCGCCGAAAGTCGCTGCCGAAGCAATACCGATGATGTAGGGATCTGCAAGCGGGTTTAAAAACACACTTTGCACTACCACTCCCGAAGTTGCCAACAGCGCACCTATTAAAATTCCAAGCACGAGGCGCGGCAGGCGCATTTGCGTTAAAATCAGCTGCTTGGTCTCGTCTATCTCGCCGAAGGTGAAAAATTTTACGATGTCGCCCAGTGAAATGCTCGCCCCGCCGCTACTTACGGCTACTAAAGCAAGCAATATAAAAGCTACGATTAAAAATAGATAAAATTTAAAGCTCATAGCCCACCAGGCGAACTATACGCGCAGATTTCGTCGCGGCGGATATTTTAAAATTTAAGCGGCGTCGGGAATTTATGCATGCGGAATTTATGAAATTCTCGCGGCTGGCGCAATTATTTTTGAAGCTTGCATAGCTTTTGATATCAGCGCGCAAAAGTGCGTAGCCGCACACCTGATCCGGCATAAATTTCCTCCTAAAAGTATTCGCGATTTTTATTAAGAAATTAAAATCGTTATCATGGGATTTTATCGCTTGATTTCTTAAACCGCGATAAATTCCGTAACGGCTAAGAGCTGCGGAGTTAAATTTAGGGCGATTAAATATTAAAATTTCGCGCGTCTCCAAGCCGCCTATTTAAATTTGAAATTCAAAATTTAGGCATTAAATTTAAACGCCGAAAGAGCTCTTTTTAATTTCGCGATTCAGCTTTAAATTATAAAAACGCCGATAAAATACGCACTAAATTTTATTTAACGAGCCCCGCTTTAAAGGCGCAAGCCGTTTTGTTAAACGACGAATTGCGCCAAAGCCGCTCGCTAAGCTTTAAGGAGTGAGCATGAAATTTTGGCAAAAGATCCTTTGGGCGGCGGTCGCCGTCATAGGGGCGTGGTGTTTCGGCGTACTTGCGCTAAATAAAGGCGAGAGCATCAGCGCCGTCTGGCTCGTAGTGGCCAGCGCGTGCATCTATCTGATCGGATACACCTTCTACGGGCGCTTTATCGCGTATCGCGTCTTTGAGCTGGACGATCGCCGCGCAACTCCTGCGGTGATCCGAAACGACGGACGAGATTACGTCCCTACGAACAAATACGTCCTTTTCGGTCACCATTTCGCCGCTATCGCAGGCGCCGGACCGCTCGTAGGCCCGGTAGTGGCCGCACAGATGGGCTATCTGCCCGGCACCATTTGGCTTTTGGTAGGCGTCGTGCTCGCAGGCGCGGTGCATGATTTCATCGTGCTCGTGCTATCCACGCGCCGCGGCGGCAAGAGCCTCGGCGAGATGATAAAAGACGAGATGGGCAAGCTCACGGGCGGCATCGCGATGATCGGTATTTTTTTCATCATGCTGATCATCGTGGCGATTTTGGCGATGGTCGTCGTAAAGGCGCTCGCGAACTCGCCGTGGGGGCTTTTTACGATCGCGATGACGATACCGATCGCCATATTTATGGGAATTTACATGAGGTTTTTGCGCCCGGGCAAGGTCAGCGAGGCATCGATCATCGGCTTTGTTTTGCTGATGCTTGCGCTTTGGGGTGGGCATTACGTCTCGATCGATCCGTACTGGCACGACGTTTTTTCACTAAAGGGCGAGACACTCGCACTTCTTACTATCGGCTACGGCTTTATCGCGGCGATTTTGCCCGTGTGGCTGCTGCTTGCGCCGCGCGATTATCTAAGCACCTTCCTTAAGCTCGGCGTCATCATCGGCATGGCGGTCGCGATAATTTTCGTCGCGCCCGAGCTTAAAATGCCCGCTACGACGAAATTTATCGACGGCACGGGTCCCGTTTTTGCAGGCCCGATATTTCCGTTTTTGTTTATCACGATCGCATGCGGCGCGATTTCTGGCTTTCATGCGCTGATCTCCAGCGGTACGACGCCGAAGATGCTCGAGCGCGAAACCCACGCTCTTTTCATCGGCTACGGCTCGATGCTTATGGAGAGCCTTGTGGGCGTAATGGCGCTTGTGGCTGCGTGCATCCTAAGCCCGGGCGAATACTTCGCTATCAACTCGCCTGCTGCGGTGCTCGGTAAAGACGCGGTAAGCGCCGCCGCGTATATAAGCTCTATCGGATTTAGCATTACGCCCGAGCAGATCGGCGCCTTGGCTTCAAACGTCGGCGAAACCACGATGATGAGCCGTACGGGTGGTGCTCCTACCTTTGCGATGGGGCTAACGATGCTGCTGCATCAGATCATCGGCGGCAAGGAGCTGATGGCGTTTTGGTACCATTTTGCGATCTTGTTTGAAGCGCTGTTTATTCTGACCGCAGTCGATGCGGGCACGCGCACGGGGCGCTTTATGGTGCAAGAAATTTTAGGCAACGTCTATAAACCATTCTCCGATACCAAAAATTTCCTCTACGGCATCATCGCGACGCTGATCTGCGTGGCGGGCTGGGGCTATCTGCTCTACAGCGGCGTTACCGATCCTATGGGCGGAATTTACACGCTGTGGCCGCTTTTTGGTGCGTCCAATCAGATGCTCGCGGGCATCGCTCTGCTGCTTGCGACGGTGGTGCTTTTTAAAATGGGCAAGCAAAAATACGCCTTCGTCACGATCGCTCCTGCGATCTGGGTGCTTATAACCACGCTTTATGCGGCGATCTTGAAGCTGATGCCGGCTAACGGCGAGCGCGTGCACGATGCGGTAAGCCACGTGGCTATAGCGCAAAACACCACCGCCAAGCTCGCCGACCTAAGCGATCCCGCGGCGATCGAAAAGGCGCAGGCTATCATCAGAAACAACGTCATCGACGCCGTGCTATGTGCTCTTTTCGTCGTCGTTACAATCATCGTCATCGCCCAAACAATCCGAATGTGCCTTAAAATTTCAAAGGGCGGCGCGAGCGAGGGATATTTCAAGCTAGCAGAAAGCGAGTACGTGGATAGGGGCGTTTATGAAAAAGTTTAAATTTAATCCGCTCGCAGCCCCGAAGGCCGTGGCGAGGTTTTTGGCGCGCGCGGATGCCGCGCTTGCGCCTCTCATCGGGCTCGGCGATTACGAGGGCTACCTGCGCCATTTCAGAAGCGCCCATCCTGACGAAGTCCCGCTAAGCAGGGCGGAATTTTTCCGCGCGATGCAAGATAGCAAGGCAAAAAACGTCAAGTGCTGATAGCGGCGAAAGGGCGCGGTCGCGCCGTACTTATTGCCAACCCGCGACGTTTTGCCGTGGTGTCGTGAAATTTCGCTGCGGATTTAAAATTTTAAATTTGATAGGGTGCGGGCGCGCTAGTCATGAAATTTAGCCCGCTGCTAGGGATAAAATTTCGTGCGTACCTCTTTGAGATTGCGCTTTAAATTTGCTCGCGCTTAGGGCGTTGAGATTTATTCTCGCCACTGCGCCATACTTATCGCTAGACCGCGACATTTTGCCGTCATGCCTGAAATTTCGTGTGGAGCTTCACCGAGCTTCGGCGGAATTTTATTTAAGGCGCGCTCGCTAAATTCTGCGGCGAAGCTGCCCTGATTTAAGGCGTGAAATTTCGCCACGGATTTGAAATTTTAAATTTAGACTAGGGCGCGGATAAAGTGCGCGCGAAGTTAAATTTAGCACGGCGCGCAAACCGCCGCCGAGAGAAATGCGGGTTAGAGTGCGAGCCTGTAGACTACGAAGTCATATTACTAAACAAAAAGGCGAGCTGCTAAAAAGCCTTAGCGAAGCAATAGGCGAAGCGTATAGATAATACGCGGAGGATTTCAAATTTAAAGCGAAATTTTACGATTTTTAAGTGCAACGAGGTAAAATTTAGATATGAAAACTTTTATAAAAATTTTAAAAATTACCGCCTTGGTCGTGAGCGTTGCGTGCGTGCTTTTTGTGCTATATATATTTGTGATTTTAAATTTGCTTTTTTCATCCGATACGCCCGAGGGTTGCGATCCTAGTATGCCCACTAGCGCTTGCGATTATATCGATGAAAAATTTGAAAAAGAGCTACAAAATTTGCCCCCAGTCGCCGCTTTGCCGAACTTAGAAAAAAGACCCGTATTTTGGTTAGGCGAGAAAAAATTCGCAGGAGGCGCGAAGTTTGATTATCTATACATTAAGGACGATTTTGGGGTCTGGCTTAGGTATGAGGACAGCGATAGCGACGACTTTTTGCTACAAAAAGATATGCCAGAGCGCTACTATGGATACGACGAGATCGATCGTTCGCCGGACGAAAGGTGGGTGAGTAGAGAGCTTGGATATTATAGTTACGGCATCTACGATATTTCGCTTTTTAAAAATGAAGCCAAGATATTTTCTCAAACGGCGTATAAGGTCGTGAGGAAATTTATCGGCTTCTTTAATCTACACTCTATGAGGGGCACCTCTTTTGCGGCTCCACAAGGCACCGAGGAAAATTTAAATGCCATAAGCGAGCTTCAAACTCCGCTTGCGGATTTTCCGCAAAAACCGAACTACTCTGCGCTTGGTTGGGCTGATAAATCTGAAGCCAAAGGCTATGTCGGAGATGAAATAGCCAAAAAGCTCGCTCGCAATGTCTTTGAGATAGAGGGCGAGGGCTGGCGACAGACCATCCGTATAAACAGTCGCGCTAAAGACATAAAGGTAATCTGCGGAGATGAAATTTGCCTCGCGCTTGCCTTTGATGAGAGCAAATTTAATCGCTGCGATAACGATACGCCTCATACGGCAATTTATACGCTAAATTTAAAGCAAAAATTTAATAATTTTCATACGCTTACTAGCGAAAATTTTAACTACGTCAAGCTCGGCGATAAATACTCCTTAGACGATGTGGAATCCTTTAAAATAGTTTTATCGAGATTCAGATATATCGAGGGGTATAACAAAGATCGCGAAATCACAGACTACGAGGTTATCTTGCGAAATAGCGAGGGCGAGCAGGTTAATGAAATCTGCAGAAACGAAATTAAGAGGGCTCGCAGCCGCTTGCGATAAATCTAAGATAGCGCTGCAGGATTTGACACATAAGGTCGTGATTTCGGCGCGCTTTAATTTAGCTTCTAAAATTTACGCAAGAATTTTAAAATTCTAAGCTTCAAGCTTTAAAATTTGCCCACGGAGCTTTTAAAATTTATCGCGCGGCTTAGGTTTATTTTATCCGCGCCAAGACAGCGAAATTTTTAGGGCGTCGCGATAACTAAGCACAAGATAGCGAAATTTCACAAAGCTGCGGCGAACAAGATGCGCAGAGAATGCACGCAAATTTCAAATTTATCTGGATTTTACCAGCCTGCCCGACGCCTAGCACAATTATTTAGCTACAATCCCTCTTGCTCGCTTTACTTTTCGCTCGTCTTACGATTTGCTCATCTTGATAACTATTGAACTTTGCCGAAGCTACTGCGCGTCCTTTCGCAAAACTGCACAGCATGTGGGATTGTGCCCATCGCTCGCAGATTTTGCAGCACATGCGCGCGATAAAATTCTGTAGCGCAGGCACTTTCAATAAATTTTGATTTAAAAACGCAAGCTTAGAGGCAATCTAAATTTTAAAGCTCATGCGCTCCACGGCTAGCCTGCAAGCGCTCTGCCCACGAGCAGCCCAGCATAGCAAAACAACATACAAACGCATACGCTTAAGACCGCGTTTAGCACACCGATAGCAAATTCTCGCGCCAGCAATAATTGCAGCGTATCGTAGCTGAACGTAGAAAATGTCGTAAAGCCGCCCAGCGCGCCTGCGACAAAAAATACCCGCACGCTCTGCGTTAAATTTAGTGCGAGCAAAAACCCTATCAGCAGGCTTCCCAGCGCATTCACGCAAAAAGTAGCGATCGGAAACGCACTCCAAAATCCGGCGCGATCCATTGCGCGCGCGATCGCTCCACTTAGGCCTACTCGCGCCATCGCGCCTACACAGCCGCCTAGCCCCGCTAAAATCAAGTTCGTCAATCCAAGTCCTTTTAAAATTTGTAAATTTTATTTCGCCATCTAGCCTCCATAGGACGAAAGATGTGCGACTTCGCTATTTTAACGCGATTAGTTAAAATTCTCTTTTAAAATTTGCTCGCGCTTTTTGAAATTTCGTTTTAAAATTTTACTTGCGCGACGAAACGCGACGTTTTACGTGCCGCCGCAAAACGGCGATCAAACGCGCGCAGCGCAAGAGGACAGCAAAGCAAAAACTACAAGACGCAAAAGGGCGGCGTAGCAAAACAGCATGCGGGCGCCTAAATCGCGTTTGTAGCGGAACGACGGCAAAACAAAACGTAGCGCGGCAATCGCTGCAGCGCTACTACAGCGGGCGCTACTGTAGTACCTTTTTTAGTGCCAGCGCAAATAGCACGACGTAGAGGACGAGCAGCCATTTTTTCTGCGTTTCGCGCTTTGCACGGCGAGCCTGAGAGGTACCGAAATACACGCCCAAAAGCCCGCCCACGGCTAGCAGCGCGCCGCGTTCGTAATCCACATGGCCGTTGTACGAAAGGCTCAAAAGTGCGCTAAATGAGCCGAAAACGATGAAAAACAGTCCCATGCAGACCGCTCTTTTGATATCGACGCCCAAAAATCCGACCAAAATCGGCGTCAAAAATACCGCGCCGCCCACGCCCATGCTAAGCGCGATCGCGCCGATAGCAAAGCCGATGAAAAACAGCGCCGCGCCGTGAGGATCGGCGCTGCCGCCGCTTGTTACGTTCGTGCTAAAGAGTTTAAGAAATGAGATCGCAAGCGTCAGCAGGAGGCCGATCTCAAGCACGATTTCTGGCGAGTATTTTACGATGAAGCCCGATATGCTCGCGCCGCACAGCCCTCCGAGCCCCACTGCGATGCCGCTATCTAGGCGAAGCTTGCCCGCGCGGTAGTTCAGATATGAGCCAAAAAGCGAGATGATGAACATCTGCATCACCGAGATGCCCGCGGCGGTCTTGACGTCGTATCCCAGAGCCATCATCACGGGCATTACGACCGTGCCGCCACCGATACCGAAAAAGCCCGATATGAAGCCCACGACGACGCCGACAAAGGGGAGTTCTAGCATTTTTGATCCTTGAAATTTGAAGCGAAGTTTATAGCTTTAAAATTTAAAGCTTGCTAAATTTGCGGAATTTTTAGATTTGGAAGCGGGGATTTGCGGGATTTTGAGGCGGGGGAATTTTGATAGTAGGATTTCGGTTTAAAATTTTATGTGTGGGATTTGTGAAATTTGGAAATTTACGGGATTTTAAAGCGTAAAATTTCAGAGCGCAGAATTTTAATTGCAAATTTCGGCTAGAAACTTTATGCGCTGGGTTACTAGAGTTTGTAGCGACGACGTATTTACTGCGTTTGCAGACTTTTGGAATTTTAAAGCGTAAATTTTGGCTCAAAATTTTTATCGCAACAGAACGTAAGCCATAATTTCGGCTTAAAATTTTATACGGGGCTAGCTCGGTCTGCATTTGTTTGTATTGCGGCTTCGAAGTATAAATTTTAGATCATAATTCTGCGCCTAGACTGCGGCGATTTAGCGTAAATTTTTAGATAAAATTTCACGTTTAGATTGCGACGCGGTATTTTTGCCGCGATTAAATTTTCGACAGGATTCTATCGCGGCGAAATTTCCGTGCTTTGTATCCTAAAAATCGCCGCAAAACTGGTGCAAAGTCACGACAAGATCGGCGTAAAATTTTATGCGGAGCGCTCAGATGCAAAGAGCGTAAATTTTACTCTAAAAAATCCTTGCGGTAAAATTTCACCGCCAAAAGCTCGTTCAAAGCTCGCCAAAAGAGAGCAAAAAGACTAAAAAGCCGCCGCAAAATCCTCGCGATGAAATTCCGCCTGCAAATTTCTCCTGGTAAAATTGCTTTGGATATGGGGCGGGATTTGGACTCGCGGCAAATTTTCCAGGCTAAATTTTACGCAAAAATCCGCATTAAATCTGCAAGCTTTATCGTAAAATTCTCCGAGCGGTTTTCGCGCCTTATGAAATTTCCAGCACGACCTCCTTTTTTAGCCCGATCTGTTTGATCTCGAGCACGGAAGCGCCGCTCAATCGCAGCGCAAGCACCTCCGCCTCGCTGCAAGCGCGGGCCTGTGCGATTTCTCGCAACACCTTGCCGCGCCAAGCCTTAGCGTAGTGGCTCAGCACCTTGCCGCCTTTGATGAAACTAAAACTCAAATATTCGTGCTTCATCTCATAAAATTTCTCGTAAAATCCCGCGCGCAGATCCACGACGCACTCATCCGCCAGGTACCGATCCAGCGCAGCGGAGAAGCTATCGCGATAAAATTTCGCCGCGTCTATGCCGCCAAATTTTTCGCCCTGTTTGAGCTTATAATTCGGCAGCGCGTCGCCGCCCAGCACGGGGCCGAAAAGGTTTGAAAAAATTATCGTATTTCGCTCCGCAAACTCCTGCGCGCCGGGGCTTAGCGACGCGTAGCCTAGGGCGCGATACGCGGTGCCCGTGTAGCGCAAAAGCGCCTTCGCGCAGCCTTTTTCAAAGATATTTTCGCGCAGAGCCGCATCCCATTTTTTCAGCCCAAAAAGCTTGCAAAGCTCCGCCTCGCTTGCTTTATCCACAAAATCCGCGTAAGCGCGTAGCATCTGCAGGCGCTTTTCGTAAAGATCTGCAAAGATGAAATTTCGCTCGCAAATGCACGTATCGCCGCCCAGCTCGCTTTTCATCTCGCTTGGGGAAAATAAAATCTTCATACGCTCTCCTTGAAATTTGCTAATTTTACTAAAATTTTGCTTGCATTCAAGCCCGCTTAAGCTCGCGCCGCCCGCTCAAATTTAAGCTAAGCAGCGTATAATGGCGCTAAAAATTCCAAGGACGAAAATGCTTTTAGAAGAGCCGCTGTTTTACTACCGCGAAATTTTAAAGACGCATCCACAAAGCTACCTCGCAGAGGACGACAGGCAGGTCATCATCGGCATTGATTGCGATTATTTCGATGGATTTAAGATGAGTTTTGAGGCTTTGAGGCTTAAATTTGATGAGGTAAAGGGCGCAAAAGAAGGCGCGAGCGAGTTTAAAAACGCGAGCTTTGCCGGGCTTTTCGGCGTTTTGGGCTACGACATCGTGCGCGCGTTTGAAAATATCGGCGCGCCAAAGCAGGCGCTGTATGACTTCCCGCCGTTTTTTTACGCCGACGCCGCAAACTACCTGCGCTACGATAAAATCAGCAAAATTTACGATTTTTACGGCAAAGATGCCCAAATTTACGAAAGCCTGCGCGGGCTTAGCCCGCAGGCTTCGCAGCAATCCGCCGAAGCAGCAGGCACGCCGCAGAGTGCTGCAAGAACGGACGCTGCGATAAAAGGCGAGGTGAAATCGCAAAGCGCGCCGCAGCCCGCACCGTGCAAAAAAGAGCTTAAATTTAAAATTTTAACCGATCTGGGCGCCGAGGAGTCGCATTTTAGCGCGATGGTCGAGGCCGCAAAAGAAAAGATAAAAAGCGGCGACGTGTTTCAGGTCGTGCTGGGCGAAATTTTAGAAGTCGGCACGAATCTGGGCAGCCTGGAGTTTTACGAGCGACTCAAAAAGAACAATCCGAGCCCCTATATGTTTCACTTCCCGACGCCGTACGGCTGCGTCGCGGGCTCTAGCCCCGAGCTGATCATGGAGATCAAAAAGGACGAAATTTTCGTAGCTCCCATCGCGGGTACTCGCAGCAGAGGCGCGAATGCCGAGGCCGACGCGGCGCTTGAGCGCGAGCTTTTAAGCGACGAAAAGGAGCTTGCGGAGCATCGGATGCTGATCGATCTAGCTCGCAACGACATCGGCAAATTTGCCGCGCCCGCCTCGGTGCGGGTGCAAAACGCGATGCGCATCGTGCGCTACGAAAGCGTTATGCACATCGTAAGCGAGGTTTACGGCACCAAACCGCGCGGGGTGAGCGCATTTGAGGTGCTTAGCACGATCTTTCCTGCGGGCACGCTAAGCGGTAGCCCGAAGATCCGCGCGATGCAGATCATAAACGAGCTGGAGCGCTACGAGCGCGGTATATACGGCGGCGGAATCGGGTTTTGGCGCTTTAGCGGCGATGTGATGCAGGCGATCTTGATCCGCTCGGCGATCTTCGTAAATCGCGACGAGGCGCAAAATTTAAAACCGCGCGCAAGTAAGCGCGACGCGACGTTAAATTTCAAAGCTCGCGCAGGCGGCGGAGTGCTAAATTTAGAAAGCGAGCCGCGTTTTAGCCGCGCGATGCGGTTTGAGACTGCCAAATTTAGCGCGGAGAATTTCGGCTGCGAAGGGCTAAACAATCTCGTATTTATCGGAGCGGGCGCGGGTATCGTTTACGACAGCTCGTCAAAGAGCGAATACGCAGAGATCTGCAAAAAGCGCAAAAGCCCGCTAAAGGCGATCAAGGAGCTATGCGAGGAAGTTTAGACGCTTTAAATTTAGCTAGCTTGACGCGCCGCTTTTCGGTGCGAGTTTGATTTCGCTAAATTTAATAGCGGTTTCGACGCTAGGACGTTAAATTTAACGGCGGGCTTCATTCGGCGCCGCAATGCCGAAATACATATCGGTTGCAAAGCAGCACAAGGTCGCGACGCAGAATGCCGCGGGCGCGGGCGGAATTTAAATTTAGCCCGCAGCGGCGCTAAAGCGGCATCGGATTTGCTCGCCGCAAAGCGGTTAAATTTAAACTATTTATAATTTTAAAGAGGCGTAAACGCCCTAAAAAAGGATAAAATTTTGATTTTAATGATAGATAATTACGACAGCTTCGTTTTTAATATTTATCAATACATTTTGGAGCTAAGCGACGAGGAGGTACGCTACTTCCGCAACGATGAGATAACGCTGCAGCGGGTGCGCGAGCTTGCCCCATCGCACATAATCCTAAGCCCCGGACCAAATCACCCAAAAGATAGCGGCGTCTGCCTGGATATTTTGCGCGCGGATTTGGATGTGCCGATTTTGGGCGTGTGCCTTGGGCATCAAGCGATCGGATATGCGGCGGGTGCGGAAATAAAGCAGCTGGAGGTGCCGCTACACGGCAAGAGCTCGTCGATCGAAATTTACGCAGATGGCGTGCTTTTTAGCGGGCTGCCGCGTAAATTTGAAGTGATGCGCTACCACTCGCTTTATGTGGATAAAGCTACGCTGCCGCGCGAGTTTGAAATTTTAGCAAAGAGCGAAAATGACGGCGTAATCATGGCGATGAAGCACCGAAGCAAGCCTGTTTTCGGCATTCAATTTCATCCCGAGAGCTTTTTTACTCAATACGGCAAAAAGATCATCGAAAATTTTATCAATTACGGCAAAAAGATAATTTTAAAGGAGAAACTCGTGGTAAATTTCGCCCCGTTTATGTTGAAGCTACAAAAGGGCTTCCCGCTAGATAGCGACGATTATGCGGTCATTTGCAAGGCGCTTTACGAGCAGGATTACGACATCGTGCAGCTTGCGGGGCTGCTCGTGCTGATCAGCGAAAAATCGCTCTACCCAAGCAGCCTTACGGCGCTCGTGCGCAGTATCTTAAAATACTCGATCACCTACGACGATCCGAGCCCGATGTTTGACATCGTAGGCACGGGCGGCGATAGGCTAAAGACGATCAATATCTCCACGACCGTGGCCTTTATCGCGGCAAGCTTCGGCGTGCGCGTCGCCAAGCACGGCAACCGCGCGATTACCAGCAGATCGGGCAGCTCCGATGCGCTGGACGCTCTGGGCGTGCCGCTACTTAGCGATCTGGCGCAGATTAGGGCGCTGCTAGATCGCACCGGGCTAGCGTTTTTTCACGCGCCGTTTTTTCACAAGATCACCGCCGAGGTCAAAGAGGTGCGCAACCGCCTAAAAATCGGCACCGTCTTTAATATAATGGGGCCGCTGCTAAATCCGAATTTAAGCCTAAGCAATCAGATCGTAGGAAATTATCTGGAGGAAGTAAACGGGCTCATCGCCGAAACGCTGATGATTTTGGGGCGCAAGCACGCTCTGGTGGTGCACGGCATGGACGGCATGGACGAGATCAGCCTGTGCGACGAAACGCTAATCCACGAGGTCAAGGACGGCAAAATTTTAGAATACCGCGTAAATCCCGAACAGTTCGGCTTTAAACGTGCATTTCACGGCGATATAGAAGGCGGCGACGGCGAGGCTAACGCCGAAACTTTAAAGCAAATTTTAAAAGGCGAGCTGAGCGGACCAAAATTTGACATCGTCGTGCTAAATGCGATGTTTGCGCTATACTGCGCCGATATCGTATCAAGCCCTGCGGAGGCTAAGCCGCTCATTTTAGAGGCGATCGGATCGGGCAAGATTTACCGATATTTTGAGGACTATACGCGAGGCAAAGCTTGAAGAATACTATAAAAGAAATTGAAATTGCCGAAAATCCTGCCTTTTTAAAGGAACAGCTAATTAGCTATTTGGGTAATAAACGCGCAATATTAAACGAAATTTTAAACGTGCTTTGCGAGATAAAGAGCGAACTAAAAAAACAAAAGATAAGTTTTGTAGACGTTTTTAGTGGTTCAGGCGTGGTTGCAAGAGCAGCCAAAGCATACTCGAGCCTCGTTGTTGCAAACGACTTAGAGGATTATTCGCGCGTGATAAACTCATGTTATCTTTCAAATTTCACGCCAGAGCTCAAAGAGCAAATCGACAAAAGTTTTAAGCAAATTTTAGAAAAATTTAAACCCAGCGAGAGCTTTATAAGCGAACTTTACGCTCCAAAAGATGACGCTAATATAAAACACGGCGAGAGAGTATTTTATTCTCGTGAAAATGCGCTAATAATCGGTGGTTTGCGTAAAGCAATAGAAGAAATAGATCTAGATTTTAGGCATTTTTTTATAGCGCCTCTGCTCAGCGAGGCTAGCATCCATTCAAATACAGGTGGTGTATTTAAGGGCTTTTACAAAGACAAGGATGGTGTAGGAAAATTCGGCGGTAGCGGAGAAAATGCGTTAAATAGAATTTTAGGTAAAATTACTCTTCAAAAACCAATTTTTTCAAATTTTACGAGCGAATTTGAAGTTTATCAGCAAGATGCCTTAAGGCTAACGGATATTTTATCCCCTTTGGATATCGCTTACTTCGATCCGCCGTATAACCAGCACCCTTATGGCTCAAACTATTTTATGCTAAATTTAATCGCAAATTTTAAAGCTCCGAACCTTAAAAATTTAAGCGAGGTATCGGGCATACCAAACGACTGGAATCGCTCTAATTTTAATAAAAAGGCAAAAGCGGCAGATGAATTTTTTGCCTTATTATCTAAATTTCCGGCTAAATATTTAGTCATCTCTTTTAATTCGGAAGGATTTATCAGCGAGGTGGAGTTTCTTTTAAATTTATCAAAAATCGGCAAAGTCATAAAACACGAAATCCGCTATCCAACTTACCGCGCAAGCAGAAATTTAAATAACAGGGCGCTTTACGTAACCGAATACATCTATATCGTAAAAAAGGTTTAAAGTGGCAAATAGTGATGATCTAAGGAAAAATGTAAATCAGCATAAACCTAAAAATATCGAGTCAAAATTTGACGACAAAAATATAGCGCAGGCCATGCAAAAAACTATTGATTATATAGAAAATAGATTTAGTCAAATTCCAAATTTTAACGGTTTTTACCTTGAATTTAGCGGAAGATTGTCGTTAAAAGGAATGATGGAAAATATAAAAAACGGTAGCATCAGAAAACAGTTTGATACAACATGGGAAGACAACACTATCATGCCTGATGGAGGCTTTTTGATACTCAAAAAACGAGGCGACACAAAATATCAAAAACTCCTTCTAGCGGCAGAAGTTAAAAGACAAGGCACAAATGATAAACGCGCTAAAGAAGGGTTAAAAAAACAAGCTAGGGGTAATGCAATAGAGCGCCTAGGCAAAAATTTAATCGGCATAAGAGCTATGATGAACCACGAAGACATAACGCCTTTCGTATGTTTTGGTAGCGGTGACGACTTTAACGAAAATGACGCTAGTACAAAAAACGTATTTTCAAAACTTAGCACAATGAATGAATTTTACTACCTCAACAAAACTTATATTTTTAAGCTAGACGGCAACAGCGAGCACAATAAATTTTCTCCCGTAAGTATGTATTTTCGAAAAGAGGAGTGGGGTGCAAACGAGATGTTTGAAATAATGAAAGAGATCGCAGAGACTAGTTTGCGATATTATATTTTTTAGGCGAAAATGAGTGTTTTAATTAAAATTTGCGGTATCAAAACATCTGAAGAAGCATGCGCTGTGGCAGGTCTAGACGTAAATTTTTTAGGCGTGATATTCGTATCAAGCTCCAAACGCCGCGTTAGCGTAGAAACGGCTCGCGAGATCGCACGCATCGCGCACCAAAACGGCGCAAAGTGCGTCGGGGTCTTTGCTTTGAGCTGCGAAAAACACAGCGCCGCCGCACGCGAATGTAAAAATTTTAGCGGCAAAACTCGCGGTGGCGAGATTTGCGAAGATAAAATTTACGCGGGCGAGAGCGGCGGCTTAAAATTTTATGAAAACGAGCGCGACGATTTGAGCGTAAATTTAAACGCAAGCCGTGCCGCGTCTGCTTCGATAAAAGATCTAAATTCTGAAATCTTAGACGCGGAGGCTTTAGACGAGGAGCAAATTTTAAAAATTTGCGAGGCTTGCGAGCTGGACTGCGCTCAGATTTACGGACGCATAAGCGCGGATTTCAAAGCACGTCTCAACGCAGCAGGCATAGAGGCGTGGCAGGTGCTAAGCATCGGCGCTGAAATGCCGCCGCTTGAGGGTTTGAGTTGCGATCGGATCTTATTCGATGCCAAAGGGGCGAGTTTGGGCGGTAACGGCGTAAGTTTTGACTGGGATCTGCTGCGACGCGCTGGGCTTGGCTACCAAGGACGAGACAGCGCAACGAGCGATGAAAAAAACTGCGCGGGCAACACAATGCAAAGCACAGGCGATGCAAGAGGCGATCTTGAGTGTAACGCAATCTGCGAGAATTGCGGCGAGGAAAAATTTTACGCAGAGTGCGTCGAAAATAGCGGAGAGAAACTCGTAGAAAACGACAATCACCGTACCGCCAAAAATGGCGAGGCCAGCAGAATTGTGCGTGATGTCGCCCGATCAAGCGAGGCAAAACCTGCAATAGAAAATTATGGCTGCGATGCAAAGAATATCGAGGAGTGTGGAGCTAGTACGTGCGCTGCCTCTCGGTCAATCGGTACAAAGCCCGCAAGGGAGAGCGCCGATGATCGGGACGCAAACGACTATGAGGCGGGCGCGCCAAATATTGCGAATGACGGCGGCGAAGTGGACAAGCTGGGTGCCGCAAAGGATGATAGCGCGGATAAGTGTAGCACCGCTTCCAAAGGTGGTGCGATCTCTTTTATTCTTGCAGGCGGCATCGGCGCGCAAAATATCCGTGAGGCGCTCGCGCTGCGCCCTTACGCTATCGATCTAAACAGCCGGGTGGAGGATGCGCGAGGCATCAAAGATCCGCAAAAGATAAGCGAAATTTTGCGAACAATCGAAAGCGCAGACGGCGCGGCAGATTGAACTCACTGCGGCCTTACCGGTATAGCACATACCGCCTTGCCGATACGTGCATAGTAGCTCGGATCAGGCGCGGATACTACATACCCATCGCCCCTGTCATTTTGCCACGTGCTAACACTTTGGCGCGTCACGGGTATTAGTAGCGTAGTCGCAGCCGTCCGCACGGCCGCGGTCGTTTGCCTCATATCACGGCTACTATGGCTATAAATCGTATTCGCTCGCATGTTGTACGTAATATCCTCGCATTTATTTACGCACAAACCAGCTATAAATCGTATTCGCTCGCATGTTGTACCGCAGCCTGCCTCGCTAGTATTAATCCGAAGCATTAGCTGTGCGGAGGCTGAATTTTTTAAATTTTGTTTAAGGCGCACGCTGCATGCGCTGTTTTCGTTGGGCCCGTAAATTTTATCGCTTTGCCCTAATTCGCGGGCAGCGTTTTGCGACATGGCGGCACGTATACGGGCGTCCCCATCTCGCGAGCTAGCCGCGCTTTGCAACCAGTATCCTCATATCTCATAGCAGGTTAAAATTTGCTCCGCATCCTCGTCGTAAGCATTATCTACCAGCACTCGACACGTGCGGGTATGCGGCTGCGTATGCCCTTCTTTTTCGCTGCCTTCGGGCGCTAAATTTTGCTCGGTAAATGCGCCCTTTCGCTCCGCTTTGTATTTTGCGCTCGCAGCCTGGCAAGAAGCAGCCGTAACGACGCCTAAAATTTTCGCGCCCTTTTGTTTAAATTTATGCATCAAAACAGGCTTTGTTGCGAGATATCGGACGGTCTCATTTTGCTCAAATTTATCCGTCGCTTTGCATCTGGATTTACTCGCCTCGTTCTGCGCAAATTCGCCCGAGCCGCCGTGCTCAAAGCCGCCCGCCTCGCTACGCAGATCAAGAACCCTCAGCTCATTCGGCTCGTTTATAAAGTGCCCGCGCCAGCCGTCTGATCTGTCCGCGGCAAGCTCGAATCTATCGAAATCAAAGTCCAGCTCCACGCGGAATTTAACGTTAAAATTCGCGTCCGTAAAAACAAGCTCGTTAGCGCCCTCTATTTCGCCGTTTTCGTCCGCTTCGCCCACGCGAATGCAGTATCCGCCGCCCGCGCGCTGCACCTGCGTCATAGGGCAAGCTTTAGCGATGATTTTAAGCTCGCAACCGCTCAAATTTAGGCGGTAAATTTGACCCGAGCGCGTAAAAATCAAGGAATTTAGCTCATCCTGCTTAAAAATCGCTACGCAGCCCTTTAATCGCTTTATCGCGCCCGTCTGCGTCTTAAAATCGTAGATAAAAAGCGTGTCGTCGGTCGCCGTAATAGCCTTTTTATCGCCGCCCTTGCTACTTAGCGCGATAAAATTGCCGTATTTTAGCACGCCATTTTTATGCTTTGAGATGAGCGCGAGATCCGCGGCGTTAAATTTATAAATCGTGTCTACAAAGCCCAAAACTACGAGAGTGCGGCCGTCATCGTCAAAGGTCGCGGCGCGGGTAAAATCGCGGAAAGGCGCGCCGGCTAGCTGCTCGCCGCTTGCGAGCGAGAATTTTCTAAGCTTCATCTGCTTTTGTTCGTCGTTATCGCCTACGTAAAATGCGCGATCGCCCTTTATCAGGATATTTTCGCCGATATCTCGAAGTCTGTTTTGAAGCGAGACTAGCCATAAAATTTTCATCGGTCACTCCTTCCGTCTGCGCGCAAAGAACACAGCGCGATTTATTACTTTTAAATTTACGCTATTTGCGTGGTGCTCGGTACTGATAAATCAGCACTTGAAGCTATGCTTTTCAGACAAATTTATCCGCACAAATTTCGATCGCTTAAGTGATTTATTCTCTTTAATTAATTTATGGCTATGTACTAATAGGTGGTTAATTTCTATACCACGCAGATTTTTTAGGCAGCATATTTTTAAATTTAAAGCAATTGCGCCGTATTTATCTGGCGTCTCTTACCGATACTTTTGTCTCGCGCTAATCAGATCTTGCACTTGGCATCGTTAAAGGCAAACACGTCAACGTGAGTGTTTTTACAATCAAAAATCTCTTACTAACGACGCTTTTTGCGATCACTTTTGTGTCAGCGTTTAGATTGTAAATTTTACTCATTTTGTTCCTTTCGTAAATTTACGCGTCATTGTAGCAAAAATTTTCAGACGATTTGTTGATAGGAATTATCTCTTTTATAAAGACAATATTTTTTTAATTTTTTAGTATATTATTTCCTTGTGATACACTAAAAATATAGACTTTTAATAACTACTTATATCACATAATCTTATATCTTTTGTAAGCTTATCTAATGTTATCTCTCTTTCTTTAATACTTAATTCGCACTGCCAAACAACTAACACTTTATACCCTATGCCAGATAATTCAACATATGTTTTTTCATCACGAATAATATTACTCGATATTTTTTTTAACCAGAATTCGGTATTGGTTGCAGGTAAAGTCGCTTTTTTACAATCATGATGTCCGTGCCAGAAGCAACCGTTTACAAAAATAACCGCTCTATATTTAGGCAAAACAATATCCGGTTTGCCGGGCAAATTTTTTACGTTCTTTCTGTATCGAAACCCTTGCGAAAAAAGATATTTTCGTACCAAAATTTCCGGTTTTGTTTCTTTTCCTGAAATTTTTGACATAATATCGGAACGTTTCGATTTTGAGAAAATATCCGGCATTTTTAAGGATGAATCACCGATAATCCAAGTCTTGCGGCATGAGAAGAAAATTTCTGTAATATATCTGCAAATAATTTAGGTTTTGCTCTAAAAAGGATTTTGTACTTCTCTTCATTCTTCAAGTTAGTATCTTCTTCTGCTCCAAAATATCTAAAATCTAAAATAAGAATCTGTGGAACAGCATCCTGCGGAATAATAACAGGATATATTTCCGAATAAAAGCACTCTTTTTTACATTTTAGACCATCAATTTGCTTTTTCGGGTCATTCTCGGCATTAATCAAAAAGCCTCCTATAAGTCTTGCTTTCACTCTTTTATCCTTATTAGAGAAATCACAGGGTGGTGTAATTTCGATAACAATATTTTTTGCCCCTTGAGGTGCTTTATCTGATTTGAAAAGACTATTAGCTCCTTTTATTTCATAGACATTTCCTGAAATAACGGAGTTTTGGTCTATATTATTTCCGTCAATTAAAAGTGCAGCATTTATATGAGCATAGATGTTCGGCAAATCATTCGGTTTAGAGAACGCTTGTACCGAATTGGGAAAAATATTTGACCCAGAGTTTTGGCAGTTGATCAACTCCGCATGTAAAATATCATCAAACGCCTTAAACGCATCAATATGCAGTGGATACCCATTTGTTTGATTGTCGGGAATTCCAGTATGGTTTAAAGCTATTTTTTTAAGAATGAATAGAAAATCGTTTGCTCTTGCTGAATAATCAGGAATTAGAGAATAAATCTTAGAAATAGTGTTGTCTTGCGCTGTCTTTATGGAATTATGCCACTCGACAAAAAATGTTGCGGAAGGATCTTGTCGTAGAACTTTGTCCAAATCTGCCAAAATTCCATTGTATCCATTTCTTAAATAGTTTGATTTATCAAATGGCACAATAAACATAGGCAAGCAATATTTATCTTTATCCTCCAATAATTTATCGTGTAAGATTGAAATATCATCCGTATGCTTGGACCAAACTACTAAGCCGTAACACCCTTTTGTTTTAGGCAGAATTTTTAATAATATCGGTCTGATTTCCGTAGAAATATTGTTTTTTATGTCAATATTATCATCCAATGACAAATCCATAAAAATAAGTTGTCTGTATTTTTTAAGAGGTATTATGTCCTTAAATTGCTTATCTTGAGGATTTACTATTTGAATTTTTACGGAAATATCTTCTTCTTGCAATTTTTTTGCAAGTTCCTCTATTTCTTTCTCTTTGTCATCAATAATTACAACGCTATCAATAAAATCAGTTATCATAGTTATTCCTTTATTTCTTTTCTTTGGGAAAACAAAGCGCAATAATCGCTTTATCAATCTCATTTTGTTGAACGATCTTAGGAAGAAAAATTTCATCTTTATCTAAAAATAATAGTTGTCCTTTCATTGCTCTCATCATTTCGTTGGCAATATGTAGCCCCAGCCCCATACCTATATTATGCGGCTTTCCCGTAATAAACGGCTGAACGGCAACATCCGTCGGAATATTAAATCCCGGTCCGTTGTCGGAAATGATAACCGAATTATATCCTTCTATTTGGTCTGTTATATATACGGAAATCTTTCTGTTTTCTTTACGTGCATAACTAAGCCAAAATATGGAATTATCCAATAAGTTGGTCAGTACTGAAATGGATTCGGCCTCTGCTAAATATGCCTTTAATGTATTATCCTTACAATTATCAAAAACTTCTATTTTATGGTCGGAAAATCGGAACGAATAATTGTCTATCGCTGTCGAAACGATAGATGATAATGTGGTTTCTCCAATCGAAGATTTCCTTATCATAGCCGAATATCCGCGAATAATCTTTTCGAGATTGAGAGAAATAGCAATAACATGCCCTTTCTCTCCACTACTCGCATAACCGATTAATGCCGCAACCTGTTTTTCAATCTCATGAATAACAACGCTCAAATTTAATCCGGCGTTGGCACTCTTTATAAGAACATCCTTGACCTCTTTATATTGTTCATTTATTCTATATAAGTACTTTAAAATTTCGTCTTTAATCTCTTTTTCCGGGATTTTATTTTCCACCAATTCAATAACGTCATTTAAATCGGAGAGAACAGGTTCTATCACTCTATCTTTTTTGTATAGAGTTGTTAATAGCGATTTATCAACATTACGTTCCCTAACAATCAGTGATAAGGCATAATCAACCGCATTGACTAATGCAACATAAGAATCGTTTTCAATAAATCCTTCTCTATTGGTTTTTTCTTTCAGTCCGAAACTTTGCGAACGCTTTAATTTAACAGAGCCTAAAATAATATTGTTACTTACATTACCGCCGACCCTATGAACACGTTTCAAATCTATTCCAAGCCAATCATTATCTCTTTCTCCATAGTCGTAAATACGAACATCGTCCCGATAAACACGAACTCCTCCGTTTTCTTTTAAGTAAGATTTTATACCGGATTTTTCCGCATTAACGAAGCTGAAAATTTGAGCGTCCATTTCATAAATGATGACATCAAACTCTATGTCTCCGATTTCGAAACCGTTTAAATCAATATCATATTCTACATTTTTCTTTTTCCCTTTTTCGTCTATTACTTCCTTGATGCCTTTAATGTAAAGGTCTTCTTCAATTAAGTCCTTCTTCTCCACTTTACGTCCTTTATCAACCTTAGATAAAGAAGACCATGGCTTAAATTCGTATTTAAAGTCCTCGATCAATCGTCCTTTCATTACACAGTGCCCAAAATACAGACCGCTGTCTTTGATGTCATCAAAAGAGGGAAGACCGGAAAAAAGATTTGAGTTACTACGTATATCCACTTTAAACGAATCGTTTGCTCCGGAAAACGGACTATTCAAAGATGTCAGATTTCTATAAACCTCTCTTATTTGCCTTCTATCCCAAGTTGTTTTAAGGTCATTGATGATAATTCGTGTACCGGTTTTGCCATCTTTAAAATGGATAGGTGTCTCATTTTCATCAACTTCAATAGTAAAGTCATTTATTTTTTTTGCCTGATTTAGGGTTTCCCAGTTAATGCTTAGATATACTTCTTTATCGCTTTTAGTTTTACTAATCAATGTGATTTTATTTCCTAATTTATGAACTCCGAGACGACCTATCCCCTTTTCTCCCAAAGGAAATCTTCCGCAACAATTAGGTTTCAATTTTTTATGCTTAAAATCCGTTCCGATAACAAGCCATACTGTTTGAATTGTATTTAAATTCATTCCGAAGCCGTCATCGGTAATCATCAGTGATTTTAATTCTTCATTTTCCGTATTAAAATCTATGATACAAGTATTTGCACATGCATCATAGGAATTTTTAACCAGTTCAAGGAGAGCAATACTTTCATTCTTGATTAAATCTTCACCAAAATGAGCAATAATTCTGGGGGTTATCGAAAAATTTTGCTTCATACTGTGCCACCGCTTTCCTTAATTACTTCTCCCAACCTTCTTGCATATTCAGGCGGCACCGCATTGCCGATTAATTTTGCGGCAGCAGCAATACTACCAGTTCTAAAAACATAATTTTTGGGAAAAGTCTGTATAGTTGCTCCTTCTCTTAATGAAATAGCCCTATCTTCTTCAGGATGTCCGAAACGTCCGTTTGAAATGCTAAAAAACTTAGTGGTGATTGTTGGGGCCGGTTTATTCCACCACATACGTCCGTATGTATCTTTAAAGCTGTTGTCCTTGCCTACAAAACATGTCAACTGGAGGTCGGAATCATTAACCCAATCTAACCTATTTCCACCGTTATGTTTGGTTTTTTGCAGTCTTTTTAAGCTTTTATCACTCAATCCTGCTACCGTATGATTGAAATCAGTATTATCTCGATGTCCGGCTTTAACTTTAGGAAATCCGTTTATTTCACCTATAACCTTATCAAGTGTTATTCGGTTTTTATCGGCACTAGGTAATCGAATATCCGTATCCTCCAATCGTGTAGCAATAAGAGAAAATCGTCTTCTATGTTGCGGCACGCCGTAGTGCCCCATATCCACAATTTTATGCACTACTTTCTCGTATCCCATTTTTTTCAATTGATTAAGAAAGTCTGGTAATATACTTTCTTTATTCGTTGTAATTCCGGGAACATTTTCTACCAATACATATCCCGGTTTATAATATTCGACAAAACGAGCAAAATCCAATAATAAATCTTTAGATTTCAAGGATTTTGTCTTATCGGAATTTATTATGCTGTAAAATTGGCAAGGACTGCATCCCGCAAATATCAAGTTATCATCATTGCGATTAATATGAAAGTTCTGCTCAAAGTAATCAATTTTTAATTTCCGAATATCCGAATGAATAAAAACACTTCCTTTGTTGTTATATTCATATGTTTCTTTTGCGTCTTTGTCAAAATCAATGCCAGCGACAACGTAAATCCCCGCCTGGCGGAGCCCACAAGTCATACCTCCACCACCACAGAAAAAATCTATAGCTTTGTACCGTTTCATATTTTTTCCTTACCACTAGTTAAAATCCATTAACACCAAACGCTAAACAATAATAGCAACCTGGATTCTAACAATATTCTTACTCCCACTCTATCGTTGCAGGCGGTTTGCTCGAGATGTCGTAAACTACGCGGTTGATGCCGTCTACTTCGTTTATGATGCGGCGAGAGATGTTTTCTAGCAGATCGTACGGTAGGCGCGAGAAGCTGGCCGTCATACCGTCGCTAGCGTCCACTACGCGTATGCACACGGCATTTTCGTAGGTGCGGTTATCGCCCATGACGCCTACGGAGTGCACGTTTAGCAGTACGCAAAACGCCTGCCATGTTTTGTTGTACCAGCCGCTTGATTTTAGCTCGTCGCGCAGGATCACGTCGGCTTTGCGCAG
>CAURGM010000006.1:0-98676 GCA_963524395.1 uncultured Campylobacter sp. | reverse complement strand
GCGCAGACGCAGCGCAGCCATGAAAATTTCGAGATCGGAGTGGGGCTGGAGACGATGCCGCGAGAGGTCATAGATGGTTTTGCCTATCTAAAAAAGGCGTGCGCGCTTGTTAATCGTAAGCTAGGCCGCCTAGACGAACCTCGCACTGAGGCGATCGCGCAGGCGTGCGATGAAATTTTAAACGGCAAGCTGGACGGAAATTTCCCCCTAGTCGTGTGGCAGACGGGCTCGGGTACGCAGTCGAATATGAATCTAAACGAGGTCGTTTCAAACCGCGCGATGGAGATTTTGGGGCTAAATTTCCGCGATAAAGCTGCGCTGGACGTTAAAGACGCAAAATTCGTGCATCCAAACGATCACGTAAATAAAGGCCAGAGCTCAAACGACACCTATCCTACGGCGATGCGAATAGCCTTTGTGCTCGAGCTTCAAAAAAAGCTACTACCCGCTATCGAAAAACTTGAAGCGACGCTGGATAAAAAGACCGCCGAGTTTGCGAGGATCGTAAAGATCGGCCGCACTCACCTGCAAGACGCCACGCCGCTCACGCTCGGGCAGGAATTTAGCGGCTACGCGCATATGCTAAAGGCGAGCAAGGCGCAGATCCTCGCCACTATGCCGTTTTTGCAGGAGCTTGCTATCGGCGGCACCGCGGTGGGCACGGGGCTAAACTCGCACCCGAAATTTAGCGAGATGGTAAGCGACGAGCTAAACGCGCTAACGGGCACGGCGTTTAAATTTAAATCCCATCCGAATAAATTTCACGGCCTAACCAGCCACGATGCCGAGGTGTTTTTAAGCGGCGCGCTAAACGGTCTGGCGGCGAATTTGATGAAGATCGCAAACGACGTGCGCTGGCTATCAAGCGGGCCAAGATGCGGTATCGGCGAGATAAACATCCCCGAAAACGAGCCCGGAAGCTCGATAATGCCGGGCAAGGTAAATCCGACGCAGTGCGAAGCCGTCACGATGGTCGCCGCGCAGGTGATGGGCAACCACGTCGCGATCTCCATCGCCGCAAGCCAGGGCAACTTCGAGCTAAACGTCTTTAAGCCGGTGCTTACGTACAACCTCATCCAAAGCATCCGCCTGTTAAGCGACGCTATGAACAGCTTTGAGAAACACTGCGCATGCGGTATCACGGCAAACGCCGCGAAAATCGACAAGCTACTGCACGAAAGTCTAATGCTAGTAACCGCGCTAAATCCGCACATCGGCTACGCAAATGCCGCCAAGATCGCCAAAACCGCGCACCATAACGGTACAACGCTGCGTGAGGAAGCGATAAAATCGGGCATACTAACCGCCGAGGAATTTGACGCGTGGGTGGTGCCTGAGGATATGATCGCGCCGAAGGAATAAATTTTAGTTGCTTGATTTTTTGGGCTCGGCGGAATTTGCACGTTTCGGTAAAATTTGATCGCTTCGGTGGAATTTGATTATTTCGATAAAATTTGATTATTTTGCGTGACGTGCTTGCTTTGCGCGATTTCGTAGAGTTTGCTTTAAAGCGATTTCGCCGAGCTTTCTTTAAAATCCGCAAATTTGAAAGCGAAATTTGCGGATTAAATTTATTTTAGTAATGCAGCTCTTTAGGTTCGCCAAAATAGCGAAATTACCGAAGCTAAAGTCGTCTTCCGAAGCTAAAGTCGTCTTTTGCCTTTAAATTTCTATTCGTCACTTCACGCCTCGCTAAACGCATATCGAAACTGCAGTTAAGATAAAATTTTAAATACTTCGTAAGCGCTCAAAGGATAAAATGCGCCAAAATTTTACAAATGGGAATTTTATGCGAGACTACGACAAAGAGCCATTGATCATAAACGATTACACCGTCTATCATGTATTTTCCTGGAGCATATTTACTTGCATATTGGGTTTTTCGCTTTTGGGTTATGATCTGATTACGACTGGCACTACGGGAAAATTTAGCGCTTTCGGTATCGTTTCTTTAATTTTTGTGACATATTCTTTCATACGGCTAAGAATTTCGGCGGAGCAAAATTTTTCTAAAAATCCGAGCTATTTTTATTGTTCAAACAGCCTGATCCGCTACGTCGAAAATATAGATATGAAAGATAGCATAATTTCCGAAACCAAAATAGCCCCCGATCCGTCCGCAAATATATCTAGCGTTCATTTCTGCGTAGTATGCGAACTAGAAAACTCTTACGGCAGGTTCCATTATTTAAGCTCGTATGAGTTATATAGATATTCAAGCATAGGCGTTCATATAGGCAAACTTGCTCTTTATATAAAGCATCTAATGCTATATTTAATATTTGCTCTGCCGTATAAAATTTACAAGCTCAAAAAGAGCTCGGAGCCCCTTTGGCTGTTAAAAAGAAATTTTGTCGTTAAATTTAACAACAGAAATTACTTTTTAATAAATGCCGTATCTACAAAAGAGTATTATGAGCTGCTGCAATATTTCAAGGCGCTAAACGTAAAAATAGAAGATCGGACCGACTTTATACCGCAGGCTCAAAATAGCGGCTATTTCACCGATAAAAACGAAATTTGGAGCGACGATTTTAGCGATACGCAAATTCCGAAGAAAAATTTTAAATGGAAGCTTAGGCGGTTTTTTAGTTTGGATTGAAATTTTAGTCCAAACGGTAAGTTCTTAAATTTAGCGAGAATTTCACGAGCAAATAGGGCGGAGCGGGGCAATATTGCTCGCTGTTATCTCCAGCCTGCCACAGCTCAAAGTTACGATAAATCAAATCAACTCAGTCATCACTGCAAGCGCAAGGCTATAAAATTTAAATCAGCTCCGCGACCTATCGTTGAAGTCGCGAAGCTACGGCAAGCTAAACTGGTCCCGATACGCAGCCGCGACTATATAAAGCCGCGGCAAGTCGAAATCGATATGCCTCGCCGTAGCAAAACCACGGCGAGTTTGGCTAAAGCCTGTAGAGGATCGGCGTATCTAGTCCAAGCCAGCAATGAGCCAGTCTTAAAACCTAAACCGCTCCCAATCCTTACTTCGCCCCTTTAGGCGGCATAAACGCGGTTAGTTTGATATCCTCGCCCGCCTTGTGTTTATAAAGCTCGATATCTACTAACGCCGTGTGCGCGATGTTGCCGTTGGCAAGCTCGCTCGTAGGAAGATCGATCGTAAGCACGTTCGGATTTCCATTTTTGCAAAGCCCCTCGGCATTAGGATCGTACCACGCGCCTTCGAAGATCTGCACCACGCCGCGCATTATGTCGTCGCTTACGTTGGCTCCCGCTAAAATTTCTCCGCGAGCGTTATAGACGCGCACCAGATCGCCCTGCTTGATGCCGAGCTCCTTAGCGTCCTCGGTATTTATTAGTACCGGCTCTCGATCCGCGACGGCGTATCTCTTGCGATTTGAAGTGTTACTCTGCTGCGAATGCAAGCGGTCGAGCGGATGCAGGCTGAGCAGGTGAAATTTCGCAGGCTTATCCTTCATCCCGAGCCACTCGACGGGCTCGAACCACATCGGATGCGCGCCGCAGTCTTTGTAGTTCATCGCAGCAATCGTATCGGAGTAAATTTCAATTAACCCGCTAGGCGTTCCCAAAGCCTCCAAAACGGGATCGTTTCTAAAATCCTCAAACGTCACGTAGGCGGCATTTTCAGGCGTTTCATAAAATTCCGTCGGCTCGTTTTTCTCCCACCACTGCTCAAAGCTCGGCATCTGCATACCCAAAGCGGTGTTTGCGTTCACGGCGCTCGCCGCCCCTTCGTAAAATTCCTTGATCCAGTCCATCTCCGTTTTGCCGCCGTCCGTATAAACCTCGGCAAGCCCGTCTGCGTAAGCCTTGCAAAGGTCGGTAAAAATTTGATAATCGTCCTTCGCGCCGTGCTGCTTGGCGACGACCTGCTTCATCGGGATTATATGCATATTGGAGTAGTCCCCGCTCATCGTGATGTCGTTGCGCTCATACTGCGTCGTGGTCGGAAACACGATGTCCGCCATCTTCGCAGTCGGCGTCCAGTAAATTTCATTTACTACGATGGTGCGCGGCTTGCGCCAAGCTTTGATGTTGGTGTTGGTGTCTTGGTGGTGGACGATCGGATTTCCGCCGACCCAGTAGATGAAGTCGATCTGCGGATAGGTGATCTTTTCGCCGTTCGCGTCGATCGTCTTGCCCGGATTTAGCAGCGCGTCCGCGATGCGAGCTAGAGGAAAGGCAACCTTCGCCGTATTTACCAGCCACGCTTGAGTAGCTTCGCCGCCTTGTTTCTGATCCTGCGCAAGCCCTAAAAATTTGCCATCCTTAACGACGCCGACGCTTGCCGCGTTCATTCCACCGATCACACCGCCCGCGCAGGTAGGCGCGCCGCCGTTAGCGTAGTGGTAGCTAAAGCCAAAGCCTCCTCCTGCAAGTCCGATCTGTCCTAGCATCGCGCACAAAGTCACGATCATCCAGTGCGCCTGCTCGCCATGATGAGCGCGCTGGATACCCCAGCCCGCCATTATCATCGTGCGATTTTCGTAAAATTTTATCGCAAGCTCTTTAATCACGTCCGCGCCAATGCCGCAAATTTCACTAGCCCACTCGGGCGTCTTAGCCACGCCGTCGCTCTGCCCCGTGAGGTACGGCACGAATTTTTCAAAGCCCACGGTGTAGTTTTGCAAAAATTCCTTATCGTACTTGCCCTGCGAGTAGAGGTGCTGCGCCATGCCTAGCATCATCGCTACGTCGGTGTTAGGGCGAGGGGTGATCCATCGCGCCTTGCCCTCGAAATACTTGCCGCTTACGGTTTTGATCGGATCGATGATGATGATCTCTTTGTCGCTGTTTTTTAGCTGTTCGAAATACTTAAATCCCTGCTCGTCCGAGCTCGTCCACGCCACGCGAAGCGTAGAGATCGGATTGAGCCCCCAAAAGACCACTACTTTGGAGTTTTCAAGCACCACCGGCCACGAGGTTTGCTGCTCATAGACCTGATTTGAGCCCGTTACGTGCGGCATTATTACCTGCGCCGCACCCGTAGAGTAATCGCCCGTGACGCCCGTAAAGCCGCCGCTTAAGTTCATAAATCTATGAAGCAACGTCCTTGAGACATGCACGTTGCCCGTACTCTGCCAGCCGTAGCTGCCCGCAAACACCGAGTCCGCGCCTTTTTGCTCGCGCGTCTTTTTAAGCTCGCGCGCGACGAGTTTGATCGCGTCTTCATATTTTACCTCGACCCATTCGTCAAGTCCGCGAAGCTCCGGCTTAGGATTATCGGGATCGGCGAGGTATGATTTTCGCACCATCGGCGATTTGATACGCGTGTTATAAACGAGATCCGCCATCGTATTTTGAAGAGTATTTGGAATTTTAGAGGTGATCTTCCACGGCGCGGATTTTACGATCTTGCCGTTTTTGACGCTCGCTTTTAAAATTCCCCACCGCGCCGCGGTTAAAATTTCGCCGTTTTTCTTAAGCGCGGTAAGTTTATCCGCCGCAAGCATCGAGCTTGGGATGAGCGGAAGCGCCGAGACCGCTGCGCCGAGCTTTAAAAAATTTCGTCTTTTCATTTCATATCCTTTAAATTTACGTCCTTGGAGTGCTTTTGCAGATACTGCACCACCGTCCAGCTCTCATCCTTGCTAATCGGCGTGCGCGAAAGCATCGATTTGATGTAGCCCGGCCATCTGTTTGCTTCGTAGCTTGCGGGCTGATGCAGAGCGTGGCAGACGCTACACGAGGCTTCAAATTTCTCCTTAGCGCCCGCGAAAATTTTATCCACATCACCGCTTAGCGCGCCCTCGTCGGTATAGGCGGTTATTTTAACCTTATTAAAGCCGTCCTCTTCGCCCAAGCTCTCGCTTTGAAATTTAGCCTGCTTCGAAAACGCCACCGCGATTATGCGCGCTTTAGGCGTGAAATAAATAACGTTCGGCGCCTTTGGATTTTGATAGCCCGTGAGCGAAAATTTCACTACTCCGTCCTTGACCTCCAAGACCTCTATGGCGTTTGTGGGCAGCAGCCTGCCGTCCTTATGCGACAAATCACCGCTTACGCTTACCTGCTTTAGCACCGTGCCGTAAAGCGTCTCGCCCGCCTTAACCTCGGCGCCAGCGTAGCTTGCGATCGCAGCCGCAAGAGCCGCCGCAGCCGCAATAGAATTCAAAAACTTCATGCTTATCCTTTCTTAAAATTTTAAAAACTTCTCGTAAATCTTCCGTATAAAAAGCCCGCAAACATCACGGCCAAAATCGCCGCGAATGCCGCAAGCGCCACCTGTGCGCACTGCGCCGCGTCTGCAAATTTAATGCTCGGCACCAGATAGAACCCCTCGCCGTAAAATCCACCAAAAAAGCTCTGCACTTCGCTAAGCGCGGTGCCTGCGGGGAAGGACGGAGTGCCCGTGCAGCTTGCGGGGCGAAATAGCTCCGGTAGCAGGCTATCAAGCGGCGCCGCAAAAGGAAATGCGGGCGCTGAGAGGCAATTTGCGGTATCTGCGGCGGGGTGCGGCGCGGAGCTTTGTAAATAGCCGTATATCGCGCCCGCAAATCCGAGCGCGTAGGCAACGAGCCTTGCTATGAAGCCAAACGGCAGCAGCAAGCCTATAAGCGCGCCCGCGCCCGCTACGGCAAAGCCCAGACGCACGAGGGCGCTCGTCTGCGTAGGCGACATAAAAAGGTAGCGCTGAAAGAAAAAATACGATACCGCAAGATACCCAGCACTTATCACAAAGAGCCAAAACCACGGCGTAGCGGTATTTTGCCACGCGTAAACTTTCAAAATCAATCTATTCAAGATCTCCTCCGTCTTATAAAATTCTTAAGAATACTTTTTAATCTTAAGATTTAAATTTCTGAGAGAATTATAGCAGTAAAAGATAAAATTTCAGGTCTGCATTGCCCTAAATAGCGGAGTTTAATAAGTTTTAAGCTTGACGTATAAAATTTCAATTTTAAAATTTGACGCTCTTTGCGTAACGGCGAAATGTTTTTGAGATATGAAATTAAAATGGTAGATTTTATAAAATTTTATCTTTGTCGGGATCTGGTTTGAGGAAAAATAAAATTTTAATCCGAAGTAGGGCGATTTTTTTCTCGGTCGCACGCCTTTCTTGAAAAAAAGAGTGGGCGCGGGGCAGAAAGGAGAGTGGGGCAAGACGAGATGCGGCAGAAGATAGGCGCGGTAGAGCGGAACCTTGCGCGACAAGATAGAATAAAGCTAGCGGCGCGGCGCAAATTTTAAAATCATGCGCGCTTAAAATTGCGATCGCCCGAAGTTGCGCTCGATCAAAACAGCTCGTATTCGAAATTTACGCCTTACGGTGGTGCAGCGCAGTCCAAATCTAAAATTTAAAATTTGAGACCGTTAAAAACGCTGCTGCACAAATCCTCCGACTAAATTTTATCCGTTTAATTCGCCCTGCCGCAAGCCCGTTTAAATTCAAATTCTCTGCGCCTGAAATACTGCGCGTGCTTGGGATGAAATGAAGAAAAGGACGATCCTGCGTCAAATTCGAAAAACAATTCCCGCGCGTTAAAGTCGGTTTGGTAAATCAAACCGACAAGATCGATTCTGCATGAAGGCGGCGAGAAAAGGAGGCGATTTGCGCCGCAGATCAAAGCCATAAATACGCATAGGCGGGAGATAAAGAGGGTGCGGCGGCGGATCAATTCTGCGCGCAAACGCGCAAGAGTGCGCGCAGTGTTATCTCGCAGTAGAATTCTACGGATTTGATCTCGCGCGTAAAGGGCGAGATCAAGCCTAAATGCCCGCGCAAGGGCAAAATTTTACGCAAACCGCGCAAGAGCGGTCTTGCGCGAGCGCTAAATCGCGGCTTTTAGCGCTTCAAATTTCGCGTCTTGCTCGGCTAGAAGCTGTCCTTTCTCGTCGCGCGAGACGTAAATTTTAAAGATATTCTCGCCCGCTTTGTCGTAAAAGCCCACGAATTTCGAGAGCATCCCCATGAAAGTCTGCGTCACGAGGATAATCTTATCGATCTCATCCGTCTTTAGATGACCCCCCAAAATGCCCAGCCCATGCGCCTCATCGCCGTTTGCGCCCATGCCGAAATTATAATATCCGCGCGCGCTCTTGCCGCTTGGGATCTTGGTTTTAAACTCGATGATGAAGCTCGGCGTATTTTTTACGAAAAGCACCTCACCCCAGCCCTCAAGCTCCTTGATGACCTCGTCAAATTTCTCGCCGCTCGCGCTCTTTCCGAAGCGCTCGGGCAGGTTTAGCAGCACGTCGATCTCCTTCGCGCCGAGCTCCTTGCAGATCTGCGCGATCGAAATTTTAGGATTTTGCGCGAACAGCGCCTCGATTCTCTCTTTCATTTTCATCCTTTCTAAAATAAAATTTTGAGCGCCATTATAATATAAAAATTCTAAGTTACAGATAACGGCAATCAATTAAAGAGGATTTGAAAAGCTTATTTGAAGAAAAATTTAGCGCTGCAAAGTGCTTATGCGTAGAATTTTAAACGACAATATAAAGAATTTTATCTGCACGGAATTTTAGAATTCTAAAATTCCGCAAAGTTTAGAGCTTCATCATAGCGGATCGTATCCGAAACGATTGGTCCCACTATCGCCGCACTGCACGAAAAATACAAGCAGCACTATCCAACCCGCAAATGATACCAAAAGTCCGATATCGCCGAAAAAAGCACCCACGATCGGCGTTAAAATAAGCAGAAAAAACCAGCCGCTTCTATCAGTGTCATGTAGTCGCCTGACCGATACAGCGATGGCTGGCACGAGCATAGCTAGCTGAAAAAGCGCATCTATAATGCCGATTTCTTGATGGACGATCCTGCCGGCTATTATTTGATTATACCCTATCGTAGTGCCTAAAACGCCATCTATCAAGCTCAAAACAATCCCGCCAAGCACGGTAAATAGAAAAAACCACCAGTACTCCGACCTTGATGCTCGCCCGCTAAATGCGGCGTATTTTTGCTTTACGCAAGTTTGCACAGACTCCATAAAAGTCATTTTAAACTCCTTTTTTAAAATAATGTAGGATTATACTAATCGCCCCTTAAATTTAAATACCTAAAACTCCCGCCTATTCATCTGCTTTACGTGATACGCCAGATGCGCTAGGCCGTAGCCGCCTTTTGAAGCAGTAACCCTCTTGGTGGCGTAAACCGCTGAAATATTTAGAACTGCTGCGACAACCTGACCTATGGTGGATACTAGAACTAAAAGCTGCGAGCCAAGTATCGCAAGAACTATAGTTATCATCTCCGTAGCTGCGATAACATAAAACGCTCTCAAATAGTCTTTCTCGCCACTACAATCATAAAGCTCCTTGCTAATTAATAACCGATAAATCAAATATACCAACATGCACACGCAAGAAACACACAGTGCAAAGACAGAAGGCTTAAAAAGCCCAAAGCCTATAAATACGATGATTAACGCACTTATAGTCGAAAAAACTCCAGCAATCGCAGCATTTGATAGCAAATCCGTGCTGCGTATTGCGCGCGCTAAAAAATATAGCCCTACAGCTAAACATATTACCAAAATAATCCCGATACCTTGTAGTGCACCAGCCTTGTCCACATTTTTAATATATCCACTCACTGCACTTAGTACCTCAAGTCCAAATGCTACATAAAGAGCGGTTTCGGCATTAGATAGACTCTCGCCACATTCCATAACATCGTCCGCATAAAGATAGGTAATATCTCCCGCGCCTACGGATATATTTAGCTTTCGCACCATATCAGGCAACCTAAAAAAGTCGCTAATAAGCCAGATCAAAAACAAAACATTAGGCACCGAGAAAATAACCATAAAATGAAAAAAGCCCTGTTCTATATCTTTTAGGTCTGATGCTTGCACACCCAAATCCGGACGAGACGAGTTTATAAGCGCCAACAGATCGTTACCTTCTATACTCGTCCACATGACAGTAACCACTACTAAAAAAAGCCAGATGAGAAATGGCAGCCCGCCTAAAAGCTGAAAAATCGCGGAGATTATACGCCCAAGATAAAATCTATGCGCGCCGAAAGGCCCGAGGAACATATAAAATACGTAGGCTTTATTTAGATCGTAAGCCCTAGCTGAGCTTTGCGTAGAGCTAATTCTATCGGAATTTGAGGAAGCTGAATTTTGCCAAGTGGAATTCTGCTCTGCAAAATTCTGCGAGTTCGCAGCATTTTCGGTAGAATTCAAGCCTTTGGCGTTAGAATCTTGCTCGCTAGAGCCTGTCGCGGCAGAATCTCGTAAAATAGAATTTTCTTCATCCAGGCCTTGAGCTGCAAAAGCTAAATTTTGCTCCGCAGAATTCTGTGGCGTAAAATTTTGCCTTATGGAAGTGGAATTTTGCTCTATAGAATTCTGAGCCGCGGAATTTTGCTCACTAGTATCATCCGCCGCAAGTTCTTCTTGCGCTAAATCTAAATTCTCAGATTGCTCCTGTGGCTTCTCATCCAGGGGCTTTTTTTCTTCGCCGCTTTTACGTCTTATGCTGGCTAGCGACGCAGGATTGCTGCTGCCGCCCCAAATATCTTCGCCCATCTGCTCTCCTTGATTTTTAAAGCAATTTTACCTGAAATTTAAGGAATTTCTGTATATTCGCCGCTACAAATTCAAAACAAAGGACAAAAATGCCAACAGTAACATTCCAAGGAAAGCCCGTAGAGTTAAGCGGGCAAGAGATAAATCTAGGCGATCGCGCGCCGCAAGTGCGCTTAGTAGCCCAGGATCTAAGCGAAATCGAGATCGCTAGCGGCAAGCACGTGCAAATCATCGTCGCCGTGCCGTCGCTAGATACGCCCGTCTGCGCGACGGAGGCGCGCAAGTTCAACGAGCGCGCTGCATCGCTTCCCAACACCGAAGTAATCGTCGTTTCGATGGATTTACCGTTTGCGATGGGGAGGTTTTGCACGACTGAGGGGATAAAAAATCTACGCGTTGCAAGCGATTTCCGCGATAAGGAATTTTGTCGCCGCTACGGCACCCTCATCGCCAGCGGTGCATTAGCAGGTCTCAGCGCCAGAGCAATCTTCGTCATAGATACCGCAGGCGTTGTGGTTTATAAAGAGCTCGTAAGCGACATAGCCTCTGAGCCCGACTACGACGCAGCGCTAGATTTTGCAGAGCTCGTCGCTCGCAACAGCTGCTCTAACTGAGCAAGATAATAGATCCAAGGTTTGGATAATTTTCGCCTCACTTTTCTCCGCTCGAAGCGGATCCGCCCTACTGCAAGTAAAAAGCGAAGTAGGGCGCTTAAAATTCTACTTCAATTTTACATTTTGATTTTATGCTTTAATTTGCGCTCCAGCGTACGCAAAGCTGTTAGCGCACTGCGATAGCAAGCGAACGAGCACGAAATTTATAGGATCGCCTGCTGCTAAATTTTAAATTTAGCCATAGCGGGAGTTGAAATTTTAAATTTGCTCGCTTAGCCACTACGCGCGATAAATTTGCCATACGAAAGAGGTAAATTTGCGCTCAAATTTGACAGATTACAAAATTTTAACGTAAAAAGAAGGCGGAAGTATTTTAAGATGTATTTGAATGTTGCGACGAAAATTTCGTCCCAAGACTAGGCAATTAGCCTGTCGCAGGGCGAAATTTTCTAGCTCATTCAAAGACGCTTAAAAGACGACGCGCTAAATTTTATAGCGACTGCAAAATTTTAGGTTTACTAAACGCTTGTATAGATTTAATCTCTCCCTTAAATTTCTCAATCTGCGCTAGCACGGTGTGAGCCGAGTTACTTTGCGCGAGACTTGACGTTCCTTTATCGAACGTAAGCACGTTTACGCAGCCGTGCTGGCAGAGGCTCTTTTCACCCCAAACCTCGGGATCGTACCACGCGCCCTCGCAGATCGCTGCGACGCGCTCAGGCACGATGTCGGTGACTAGCACGCCCGCTAAAATTTCACCGCGATCGTTGAAAACGCGCACGATGTCGCCGTTCGCAAGCCCGCGCGCTTCGGCGTCTTTTGGATTTATGAGCACCGGCTCTCTGCCGCTAACCTCGGCAAAATTTCTGATAATCGAGTTGTTTAGCTGGCTGTGCAAGCGGTAGCGAGAGTGCGGGCTTACGACGTGAATCGGATACTTCGCCGTCTTTTTCGCATCTCCCAGCCACTCTTTCGGCTCGATCCAAGTAGGCATCGGCGGGCAGTCGGCGTAGCCCATCTTAGCGATCGTTGGTGAGTAAAGCTCGATCTTGCCGGATGGGGTGCCTAGGCGGTTTTTGGCAGGATTTTCGCGGAATGCCGCAAGGCGCGTGTATAGCGCGCTGCTCTCGTCGTCCTTTTCAAAGCGCACGAAGCCCTTGTCGTAAAATTCCTCAAAGCTAGGCATCGTTATATTTAGGCCTTTGGCTTGCTCTACGGCATCGGCGTAGAATTCCTTCATCCATCCTAGCTCATCCTTGCCCTCGCTAAAGACCTCGCCGTATCCCCAGCGCTTGCAGATCTGCTCGCAGATCCAAAAGTCGCTCTTGCTCTCGCCCATCGGCTCGATTGCGGGCCTGTAAGCGACTATATATTCGCCAGTAGCGCCGGTTTGGTTGATGTCGTTTCTCTCGACCTCGACAGCCACCGGAAGCACGATATCGCTAAGCTTCGCCGTGCTTGTCCAGTATGGCTCGGCGGTGATAACGGTGTCGAGCTTACGCCACTGCTTGACGATATTATTCACGTCTTGATGGCGCGTAAACATCGATCCGCACGCCATATAAGCAACCCTCATATGCGGCAGCTTGATTTTAGTGCCGTCGTAGTCGATCTGCTTGCCCGGATGCTCCAGCGCCTCGATGCTGCGAGAGGACGGGATGGTAATGTTTTTCGCGTTTTTCCAAGGCGCGGAGCCCGTGTTTTCGTATTTTTCATCTATACGAGTGCTAAGTCCCTTTAAAATCGGAGCCACTTTATTCGTAGCGCCCGCAGAGCCGTAGCCTAGGCTAAATTCAAAGCCGAGCCCCTCCTTGCCGATATGTCCTAGCATCGCATTAAGTGCCACTAGCGCCCAGAAAGGCTGCTCGCCGTGATCGGCGCGTTGCAAACCGCGACCGATTAAAATCGTGCTCGGCTCCTTTGCAAGCGCCGTAGCAAATTTCGCAATAGCGTCCTCGCTAAGCCCGCAAATTTTGCTCGCCCAAGCGGCGTCCTTTACGATTTTATCACTCTCGCCTAGAAAATACGCTTTAAATTTATTAAATCCAACGGTATATTTTTTGATAAATTCCTCGTCGTAGAGGTTGTTCGTAAACAGATAATGGCACATACCGATGATGAGCGCGGTGTCGGTGTTCGGGCGCACAATGATATCTTCGCTGCCAAAGTAGCGTGCGGTGTCGTTTCTCATTACGTTTACGCTATAAGTTTTGATGCCCGATTTTTTAAGCTCTTGCATGCCGATATAACCGTCGTGCGTAGGCGGAATAGATGAAATTTGATTGGTTACTACAGGATCAGTCGCCCAAAATACGACATTTTTGGCGTTTTTGACGATTGCTTTCCACGTAGTAGGCGCGTCATAAACGGCACTTGAGCCAAGCACATGAGGCATGATGACGAGCCCCGCGCCGGTGGAGTAATCGCCGCTTTCCTCTACGTAGCCGCCTAAAATTTTAAGCATTCGGTGCGCTACGGTGCGTCCCCAGCCGATCTTGCCGCTACCGCCCCACCAGTAGCACTCACCATAGATCGCCTCGGCGCCATATTTGTCGAAGTTTTCTTTTAAAGCTTTAGCCGCTAGATCAAGCGCTACGTCCCAGCTAACGCGCACGAATTCCTCTTTGCCGCGCAGTTCGCTCTTTGCCGCGCCTTTTGCCTTTAGATAGCTTTTGCGCACCATCGGATAGAGCACGCGGTTTTCGTTTTGGATATTATCGGGTAGGCTGTAATTCATCGTGTTTGGAAATTTATCGCCTTCGAAATCGCTTACCGAAACGATCTGCGACGAGTTTAAATTTAGCCAAAAGGGGCCGAATCTGTTCGCGCCGAATACCTTTTTGTTATCAAAAATCGTCTGCGTTACTCCCTCAATCCTGCTAGCACTTGCTGCGCTTGCGCCTAAAATCCCTGCCTTTAAAAAGTCTCGCCTTTTCATCTGATCTCCTTTATCATTCAGGTTTTTTTGCGTTGTGTTGTAGGTATTTTATGATCAAATTTAGCTCGTCGCCCTCGAGCGCTACGTAATTTGCATTGATCATCTCTTGTAAATTTGCAGGCCACTGATTTGCCGTGAAGCTCTTTGGCTCATGCAGGCGGTGACACGCCGAGCAGATCTGCTCATAGTTTGTCTTTGCCTCCGCATAAAGAGCCTTAGCGTCCTTGGCTACGGCATCCGAACTGATCTCATAAATTCCCTCGGCTTCGTACCAGATCTCGCCGTAATCGTCCTCGAGCTTTTTGCCCTTTTTAAAATTTGCTTCGGCTTCGTTCGTAAAAATCGCATAAATTTCAGCCTCTTTCATATTTTTTTGGATCTGAAGCTGATAATTTTCGCTCACGACGCCTTTAATTTTAATCTTGGTAACGCCGCCATCGCTGGATATTACCTCGATCGGCGTTAAAATTTCAGCCTCGCCGATTGCTTTGCCGTCTTGCGAAATCGTAGCAGTTTTAGAGATCACCTCGCCGCCGAAAAGCGAACACGCACAGATAAATGAGATAAAAATTTTCCTCATAAAGTATCCTTTCTAGATTGTCTTTAACGCGAATTATAAATCAAAGATAAATTTAAATTTGTCGCGATTGCGACGAATTTATCCTTTTTATGTAAAATTTACGTGAAATTTTATGCAAAGAGCTACTATGATAGATAGACTAAATAACGATTACAGCGAGAAATTCGACTTTTTAAACAGGGAGCGGATTGCTAAATTTAGGCGCGAAAGCTACGCTCGCGGTGACGTGATATACGCGCAAAAGTTTAAATTTATCATTCTACTGCGCGGCAGGGCGAAGCTAAACTGCTACGAAAACGGCAAGGAATTTATCTTTAGCTTCGTAAGAAGCGGCGCCTACATCTGCTTGGACAAAAACACGAGCCTTGAAATTTTAAGCGACTGCGAGACGCTACAGATCAACATCTCGGAGCTTTTCGAGCTGCTTGGAGACGAGTTTTCAAGCTCGATCATAAACGCGCTTATCAAAAATATCTACTCGCAACGAATTTTGATAAAAGAGATCGTTTTTGCAAAAATTCAGACGCGGATTTTAAATTTCTTAAATCGCATCGCAAACGCAGATAAGATCGTGGAGCTTCCCTTTAATATAATGACGCTTGCAAGCCTGCTCGGCCCGCCTCGCCAAAATGTCTCCCAAGCGATTACGAAGCTAGTAAATGACAAAAAGATCGTGAAATTAAAGGGCAATAGGATTAAAATTTTATAGTTTGAATTCGCGCAGGGGATCTAAATTTAGACGAAAAGGATTATTTTAAGCGGAACCGCCTCATAAGACAAAGGGCTAAAACCAAAATGGGATTAGCCCTAAATTTAGCTTATTTACAAAGCTTATGCATGTGCTGCAAAGCTGCGTTTAAAAAATCGAGCCTCTGTTTGCGGGTCGCAACGGATCGTCTCCAAAGCGGTTGCCTCCGTTAGTGCCTTGCTGGATAAAAAATACGATCAATACTATCGAGCCTATTATCGGGACAAAAATTAACAGATAAAACCAGCCGCTTCTATCGGTATCGTGCAGACGCCTTACCGCCACGGCGATAGAAGGTAAAAGTATTGCCAATAAAAAGATTGAGTTAATGAAACCGATCATTCTACCGGAACTCATAACGGCATAGGTGCCTAAAAAGCCGTCCAATACTAACGTTACGATTCCTAAAAGTGCCGCAAATAATGCAAACCACCAGTACTCTGAACGTGGCGCACGCCCCTCAAAATTGCAATAATTCTCTTTGAGACAAGTGCGAACAGACTCCATAAAAGTCATCTCAAACTCCTTTTTAAAAAATAAGATAAATTATATAACAATGGCACTTAAATTTGTCCTTTATATTGATTAAATTTTAAAATTTATCTTCGCCGCCGCGCTGTCTGGCAAATACATTAAAATTTATCTTGAATGAACTTAATAGCGAGCTATTTGATAAGCGGAGGAGGGTAGGTTAGGCGGAACAAATTTTGCTTTTTCGCTCGCACTAAATGACAAAGTAGGGCGGATGCGACTAGCGCAACTATAATAGCGAATTTATCTGCTTTACACCGCCATATAGCCGCTCAAATTTTAAAATTTACTTCTCTTTGCGGCTTAAAATTTTAGAAATTTTTGCAGCGTCGTAAGTTTTTGCCTGCGCTTTTAGAAACTCGCAAAGCTCCTTCTGCTCGCACAGACCTCGCGAGAGCAGAAATTTCGCCGTCATCTCGTCATCCAGCACCACAGCTACTTTGATAAGCGTTTCGATCTCCTTTTTATCAATGCTCGCAAAGCTTTGGAATTTTAAAATTTCGTCCAAATAGCGTAATCTCTCGTCGCGGAATTCTTTAAATTTGGCTCCCGCAGCAAACTCCCTCGCAGCAAGCGGCAGCGCCTCTTTATATCCGAGAATAGAAACGTTGTTGTCACTTAAAAATATTAATTCGCTGCCCGCAACCGAGCCGACCACGTCTTTCGTATCTCGCGCGCCGTTTGCAATCAAAAACTTGAATGCCTCGAAATTATCGTTTGCCACGGCATCTCGTAGCAGCCCGCTAGTCTTGGCGTTCGCGCCGTTTTGTACCAAAAGCTCTAAAAGCCGCATCGCATCAGCGCTATCAAAGCGATAAAGCTTCGCCATCTCGCCGCTAAATTTCGAGCCGAAAAAGATCGCGAGCTTTAGCGGCGAGAAATAACCGCCGTCTCCGCCGTAATTGAGATTTGGTTTAAATTTAAGGATTTTTTCTATCCGCTCGAAGTCAAATTTTGAATTTCGCAGCACCTTCGGATTAAAAATGAAAGCAGTGAAAATTCTATCTTTAAACTCCCCGAAATCCTCGTCGATCCTGCCTCTGTTTTGTGCCGCGAATTCCAAAAGCGCGTCCAAGCCCGCATCGATCTGCGCATCGCTAGCATTTTCATCGTAAAAAATTTCAAAATTTGGCTGCGATAAATTTGACTCTGCTTGCTGTGAAGCAGAAACTCTCGCGTCATCCTTAGCAGCGCTCAAAGCGCAGACCAAAAGTAAAAGCCACAAAAAGATAAAATTTTTCATATCGTCCTCGCTTAAATTTTGCGCGATTATATCAAATCTAAGGCTAAATTTAACGGCGTCTTGAAATTTCATAAAAAGCAAACGGCAAATAAATTTAGCCCAAAAAAGCGCCTTTTGATTTTAATTTCGCTAGAATTAGCCATAAATAACCTAAACAAAGGAGCGGCAAATGAAACTACTTTTTACTTTGATATTGCTTTGTGCGGGGCTTTTTGCAAACACGCTGCAAGAGATCAGAAATAGCGGCATCATTAGAGTAGGCGTCAGAGACGGCAGACCGCCTTTTAGCGAGATTAGCGGTGGTAAATTTGAAGGCTTTGAGATCGAGCTTGCCAATGCGATCGCAAAGGCGATTTTCGGTGCCAAACAAGGCGAAGTGCAGTTTGTCTCTCTAAGCGCCGCCGATCGTGTCTCGTATCTAGTCAATAATAAAGTCGATATAGTTGCAGCTACCTTCGTCATCGATTCGGCGCGCAAAAATCATGTAGACTTCTCGATGCCGTATTTTTCGACCAATCTCGGCGTACTAACTCGCAAAGCGGACGCCATCAAAGATATATCGCGTTTGCGCGATATGAGGCTCATAACCGAAGAGGGCACGACCGTAGATAATTACCTCAAAAAAGAGAAATTTACCAACGTAAGCTACTGCAAAAGTACAAGCGAATGCTACGCGATGATCCGAGACGGCAAAGCTGACGGATACGTCAATTTAAATATCACGGTGCTAGCCTACGCCGTCGTGGACGATACGCTCGAAGTGCCGTTTCAAAACTTCGGTAAGCCTGATTTCATCGGTATTGGCGTGCAAAAGGGCAACAAAGAGCTACTTGATTTCATCAACGCAGAGCTTGTCAAACTAAGCAAAGAGGGCTTTTTCAAAAAGGCTTATCAGGACACCTTCGAGCCTTTTTACCGTGGTACGGCGGATAAAAAATACTTCCTGCTAGATGGAATTTATGATTTGCTATAAAAGCGAGCTAGAAATTAAAATATAAAATTTATTGAAGGCATCTTACATAACGAATAAATCTTGGGATTTAAAATTTAGCGAATTTGCGAAATTTTAAATCCCCGCTCTACTCCTAAATTTCAAGCCTGCATACGCGCGGTGATTAAATTTTAAACCGCTTGCATTTATTTTCTCTAAAATATATAGTGCTATAATTATTTCAAAACTAAAAAGTAGGGGGCTTTTTATGAGATTACTTTTTATTTTAGCCTTATTTTGCGCTAGCATTTTTGCAAATACACTAGATGAAATCAGGCAGGCAGGGGTTATCAGAGTAGGCGTGCGCGAAGGTCGTCCGCCGCTAAGCGAGTCTAATAACGGCAAGTTTGAGGGCTTTGAAATCGAGCTTGCTAGCTCAATCGCCAAAGACATTTTCGGCGATAAAAAGGGCGAAGTGCAGTTCGTAGCCGTAACCGCAGGCGATAGAATCCCGTTTTTGAAAAATAATAAGGTCGATATGGTTATCGGCACCTTTATGATTACGCAAGAGCGTAAGAAGCAGGTGGATTTCTCGCTGCCGTATCTATCGGTAAATTTTGGCATTGTAACGCGTAAAGAGGATCAAGTGAAAGACTTCGCGCAGGTTCGCGATATGAGAATTTCAATCGAAAAAAATCCCAACGGCTCAATGACCGAGCGCTATTTGCGCAAAGAGAAATTTAGCAATTTAGTTTACTGCAAAAATACCTCCGAGTGCTACGCGATGATAAAGGACGGCAGAGCCGACGGCTACGCAAACGACAACATCATCGTCCTAGCCTACGCCGTCGTGGACGATACACTCGAAGTGCCGTTTAAAAACCTAGGCGCAGCGGAATTCTTAGGCGTCGGCGTGCAAAAAGGTAATCAAAGCCTGCTTGATTTCATCAATGCCGATCTAATCAAGCTAAGCAAAGAGGGCTTTTTCAAAAAGGCTTATGAGGACACTTTCGAGCCATTTTACCGCGGCACTGCGGATAAAAAATACTTCCTTTTAGACGGAATTTACAACATGCTTTAGACCTTAGAATTCTAAGGCGCGGAATTTTAAAATTTCACCTCGCACGCGGCGAGTGGAATTTTAAAATCTGCAAATTCTAAAATTTTAGTAAGCGAGAAATTCCGTAAAATTTCAAAATTTAAAATTTTATCTCACGCTCGGTTTAAAAACATCTATTCCATTCGGAGCAAAATTTCACGCTATGATAGAATTTTAAAATCCCATGCTGCAACAGAATTTCGTAGTTGAGGGCTTTTGCGCTGCGATAAAATATAAAATTTATCGTGCGGTGTAGAATTCCGCAGATAAGCGAGATAAATTTAAAAGGATGAAATTCTGCGTGAGCTAAATTCTGACCCACGGCAAAAGCGCGGTCACAGCAGATGCTATCGTTTAAGCTTTGTAGCCGCATAAATTTACTCAAACGCCTTATAGTGCGCCTCATCGGCGAATTCTAACATCTCGCGATCGCCCCTGCTGTCGCCGTAAGCGATGATGCGATCGAAAGCCTGCACGTCGTATGCCGCGCGCACGCGAGCGACCTTTTGCGTGCCGTAGCAGTTCTGCCCCTCGATCTCGCCCGTGATGATGCCGCCTTTGCGCCGTATTTTGGTGCCTAAAAGCTCCAAGCCCTGCGCGTCGCACCACGGGCGCAGCCAGTCTTCGAGCGAGGCGGTGACGATGACGACCCTATCGCCCGCGGCTTTATAGCTTGCGATCTTATCCATCGCGCTTTGTTTTAGGATATCTTCGATGTGGGTGGTGGAGTATTTTTTGCAAATTTTATCGAATTTATCGGCACTCATACCCGCAAAAAAGTAGCCCAAGAGCTTTCTGCGCGTAAAATTATTGCTCGCAAGACCTAGCTTATACGCCGCTAAAATGGGCGATAGCACCAAAATCCCGCGAAAAAATTTCTTAAATCCGACTACGTAGGCGACGAACTCGAGCAGGGAATCATCTCGCGTGATCGTGCCGTCAAAGTCGAATAAAACAAGATTCATTACCTCTCCTAGCAAAATTTCAGAAGCGTAAATTTTAAAATTTGCCTATAAAAAAGGCGTGAAATTTAAAGCTAAATTTCACGCCAAATTTTAAAATTTCATTTTGAAATTCTATTTTTTCGCCATTCGTCTGCGCGTCGTAGGGTCTAAGTATCGCTTACGCACGCGGATATTTACGGGCGTAACCTCCACAAGCTCGTCCTCTTCGATCCACTCCAGCGCGCGCTCTAAATTTAGCGCACGCGGCGGCACGAGCTTGATCGCATCGTCGCTACCGCTGGCGCGGACGTTGGTTAAATTTTTACCCTTGATCGGATTTACGTCCAAATCGTTCGGACGGCTGTGCTCGCCGATGATCATACCGAGATAGACCTTCGCCTGCGGAGCGATAAAAAGCACGCCGCGATCTTGCAGGTTCCACAGGCTGTATCCTAGCGCCACTCCGTTTTCCATACTCACGAGCGCGCCGTTTTGTCGCTTCTCGACCGCGCCGATGAAAGGGCGGAATTCCAAAAAGCTATGGTTCATCACCCCTTCGCCTCGAGTATCGGTCAAAAACTGCGAGCGAAAGCCGATAAGACCGCGCGCCGGGATCTCAAACTCCATACGCGTCTGCCCGTCGCCGGTAGGGTTCATCACCTTCATCTCGGCCTTTTTGCGGCCTAGTTTTTCGATGACGGTGCCGGTGCAATCATCGGGCGCGTCGATAACTAGGTGCTCGAAAGGCTCGCATTTGATGCCGTCGATCTCTTTGATGATAACTTCCGGGCGCCCGAGGCAGAACTCAAAGCCCTCGCGGCGCATATTTTCGGCCAAAATAGTGATCTGCAGCTCGCCGCGGCCGCTTACTTTAAATTTACCCTCGCCCGCGTTTTCATAGCGCATCGCGATGTTAGTTTTCATCTCCGCTTCCAAGCGCTCGTCGATCTTGTTTGAGGTTACAAATTTACCCTCTGTGCCAGCTAGCGGTCCGTCATTTACGCTGAAAATTACGCTAAGGGTGGGCTCTTCGATATGTAGCGCATCAAGCGGAATCGGATTATTGGGATCGACGATGCTGTCGCCTACGTCAAGTGCGTCAAAGCCCGCAATCGCCACGATGTCGCCCGTGCCCGCCGCATCAATGTCAGCGCGCTCAAGCCCGCTAAAGCCGATGAGTTTTGAAATTCTACCGTTGATGTGCGTGCCGTCGGCTTTAGCTAGCATAACGCTTTGGTTTTTATTTATCGTACCGTTAAAAATTCTAGCGATACCGATTTTGCCTACGTAGTTGTCGTAATCGAGCGTGAAAACCTGCAGCTGCAGCGGATTGTCGTCGCTACCGCTCGGAGTAGGGACGTGAGAGATGATCGTCTCAAAAAGCGGCTTCATATCGGCGCTTTCGTCGCTTAGATCGTATTTTGCGTAGCCGTTTTTAGCAGCGGCGTAGATGACGGGGAACTCAAGCTGCTCGTCGTTTGCATCAAGCGCTACGAAAAGATCGAAAATTTCATTTACCACGCGGTCCGGATCGGCTGCGGGCTTGTCGATTTTATTTACGACTACGATAGGTCTGAGCCCTAAAGATAGTGCCTTTTTTACGACAAATTTTGTCTGCGGCATGACGCCTTCTTGCGCATCGACGAGTAAAAGCACGCCGTCTACCATCTTTAGCACGCGCTCGACCTCGCCGCCGAAATCGGCGTGGCCCGGAGTGTCAATGATGTTGATTTTAACGCCGCCGTAGTGGATGGCGGTATTTTTGGATAGTATCGTAATGCCTCGCTCACGCTCGATGTCGTTGCTATCCATCACGCGCTCGCCGACTTCTTGGTGATTACCAAACGTGCCGGACTGTTTTAAAAGCTCATCTACGATAGTGGTCTTGCCGTGATCGACGTGCGCGATAACCGCAATATTTCTGATATTTTCCAAATTTTTCTCCGTTTGCTATTTTAAAGGCTGACGATTATACTAAAAAAATTCTTAAGATAAAAATTTACGAATACTCTTTGACTTCGCAGACAAAAAACTCATAAACGCGCTGTTGGATTAGTGCATCCTCGTCATCATCTCCGATCAGACGGCGCAGATGCGAAAAATCGATCTTTTTGATATATTTTTTGTTGTTTTTGATATCTCTGTCGATCTCTTTTAGAAGCGAGTCTAAATTTAAGCTTTTATAGGTTTTTGCCTTTAAGATATACTCTTTTACAATGGAAACTAGCACGCCGATGCGCTGTTCGTCGCCCGGATAAATTTCGCCCGCTATATCTTTGATCACGTCGTAGTCCTCGTCGGTCTGCTTCTTTTTGGCAAGTAGCATCGCGGCAAAAATTTTAGCTCTGAACTCGATAGAGCGATGATGAGGGATAAAAACCTCGCGAAATACGGATAAAAGATGATTTTTAAAATTCATTTATAACCTTACTTTAAGAAACATTTCCATATAATCCCGTTTGCCCTTTCTTAGACCTGTGCAATGCTTTTTTTAGGCACCGCTTCAGGGTAGGAATACAGCAGAGCACTTAGATCTCGCATGTGCCGCAGCCATCTGGGAAGGGGTTTTACAAATCGATCCTATTAAGTCCGAAATGCTCTTTGATTAAGTCCGAAATGCTCTTTGAAATCCTCGCAAACACTCTGAAAATCGACGCCTTCAATTTTCGGCTTGGCTTTGAAAAACTCTAACATCGAATTATACCCACTAAGCAACTCCTTACTTTTCACGCCGTAGCTAATCGAAATTCCAGCCTCGAAAAACGCCGCTAGTTTATCGCAATACTTAAGCGCCTTGCCGTCGATTGCGCGAAATTTGTCTTCATTAAACATCTTTAGGCTGCCTTCTGCAAATTTAGGCTCCTTGCCTAGCTCAAAGGTGCGGTTTTCAAACTCGTCTTTTATAAATTTACCGCTCTCTTTGCGGATGCCCAAAACATAACTGAAATCGTCTCTAATGTGCTCGGGCACGAAAGGTAAAATTTTATCGTCTATTAGCCGCATCTCATATTCGCTGATGATATCGCTAAGGCCCTTGACGCCGTATTTTACGGGACTAATGATGTCGCGAGTGAGGCTTTCGGGTAGATCGTGAAATAGCGCGCAGAAAAAATTATATGCCGTACGTGAGCGGCACGCACCCACTTCAAGCGAGAAAAAGTAGCTTAAAATCGCGACTACCAGCATATGTCCTAGCACCGATGTCTCAGGGATGCGCGGCGTCTGCGCCCAGCGCTTTTGAAAACGAAGTCTGCCGCTAAGATCGACTATGCGAGCAAGTTTTTTGTTCATCACGATCTTTCGCACGCCGATTAGCTCGTAATAATCCTCGAGCTCCTCCTCGACCTTGGCTTTTAGCTCCTCGATGTCGTTTAGAAACTGGCTCGTTTGATAGACGATATTAAATTCCCACCGCGTAGAAAGGTAACTCGCCGCCTTTAAGATCACGGCTTCTTTCTTATGATCCTTGGAATTTAGATATTTTTTAAATCGCTCGAGAAAGGCGCCATTTTGAATAGGCAAAAGATCGCTTTCTAGGACGCTTAAAACCCATTCGTTGATCTTTTTTTTCTTGGTTTTTTGGATCTGATGAAAGACGTCCGGGCGGATGTCGGTCACGACGATGCGCGCTAAAAACTCGAAAATCCCCGCTTCTATCACGTAGTTGATATCCACATCGCGCTCAAAGCTAGCGATGAAATAAGCGATGATAAATTTATGCGCCTGTTTGTCGAGCTCGACTAAACTTACCATCTTTGGGTAATCGTTCCAGCGGCTAATGCTTGCGGATTTAAAAATTTGTTCGACTAAATTTGAGCTTATCATCGGTAAATTTGATCCGAGTTTATTTCGATTACCGTGTGGACGTTGCCGCGCGGATTAAAATCGCCCGTGATTTTCATAAATTTAGGCTTTAGCTTGCTTTGCAGCGCGCCGTAAATTTCATTTATACTATCCTCGTGGCTGATGTAGCGGTTCATAAAGGAATTAATGTAAAGTTTGATCGCTTTAAGTTCGACTACGAGCTTATCGGGAATATATTCCAAATAGATCGTCGCAAAATCCGGATAGCCAGAACGCGGACAGCGGCAGCAAAACTCGGGCAGGGTAATTTTTATAAGATAATCACGCTCCTGTTTATTCGGCCAAACTTCTAAATTTTCAATGTCAAAATTTTTTATCTCCTCTTCGCCGTATCTCACTATGATCTCCTTAAATTCGATATATCATTCGGCTTTTCGACGCAAAATCCCTGAATATAATCGATACCCATTTTATAAAGCTGCATTTGAAATTCCTCTTTGTCAACGAAACGCATTACGGTTTTGATGCCCGATTTAGCGCAGGCTTCATTAATGCCAATAAATATATTTTTAATCTTTTCATCGTCTAAATTTTTATTAAATTCTATGTCGTAAACGATAAAATCGACGTTTAGAAATTTCAAATACTCAAAGCTCGCGTTTGAGCCGCCGAACTGCGACAGCGCGAAGCTAAATCCGAGTTCGCGGAATTTAATCAAAATTTCATCAAAGCGCTTTATCTCCGAATAGATGAGCTTTTCATTAAACTCAAACACGATCTTTTTTGGATCGATTAGATTATTATCAATGAGCTTTAAAATTTCATTGCGAAACTCGTTATTTCGCAGGGTCTGAGGCATGATCTCGATAAAAATTTTAGCGTCTATATCCTTAAAATAGATGATCCTAGAAATCTGCCTCATCATCGAAATATCGTATTTAATATCGTAATGATTTAGAAGCAAAATATCTAAAATTCTACTTTTTGTGATCTTTTCACCGCTTCTTAGATCAAGCTTCGGGATCAAATTTATATGTGATTTTACGCCGTTTTTATCTGCAACGCGCTGATATTTAAAGCTAAAATTTTCGCTATCGATCGCTTCCATTACATCGGCGGAAAACACGTCGATTAGCACCTTTTCAACGTCGATCGCTTTCTCGCCGTGTTCTTCGTCGTCCAGGTGATTTATCTTATAAAATAGTGCATTTACGATATTATTTAGATTGCGATCATATGAGCTTGGAAGCATTGCAAATTCGCTTTTTATCTCTACATTTTTAATCGTTTGACTTGAAATTTTATGCTCAAACATTCTCAAAATATGACTTAAATTTGTAGCTTTTGATTCTACGCCGAATACAAAATAGCCATTTATAAAGCGCCCGATCGGAAGGTCCTTAAAACCCTGTTCCGCCATAAAATTTGAAAGTTCCTTACAATACTCATATAAAATTTCATCGCCGTTTTTATAGCCGTATCGATCGTTTATGTCGATGATATTTTTAATTCGCAAAAGCACGATATTTATTTGACGATTTTTAGCTAGATCATTACTTAAAATTTTCTCGATCTCCTCGCGCACGAATACGTGAGTAACGGGATCGATCAGAGTCTTTTGAAAGCCGAAGTAAATTTGATAGATGACATAATAAACATAGCAGGTTAAAAGTATCAAAAACAAAATTACATCGTCAAATTTAAACTCGCCGTTTCGGAACAAAATAATCCCGAAAACAATCAAAACGCAGGTAAACGGCACCGAAATTTTAAGTGCCGTTATGAAACGGTTTTCGCGCTCTTTGGTCTCACTAAATAGAACAGACATTATATATCCAAGTGTTTAACGTCTTTAGCATGATCTTGAATGTAATTCCTACGCGGTTCAACCTCGTCGCCCATGAAGAGATTAAAGGTATCGCTAGCACTTTGTGCGTCTGCAATGCTGATTTTTAAAAGCCTTCTATTTTCAGGGCTCATAGTAGTTTCCCAAAGCTGCTCCGGATTCATCTCTCCAAGACCTTTATAACGCTGAATATAAGCGCCTTTTTTCGAGCTTTTTTCTATTTCATCTAAAATTTCAATAAAATCTTTGCCAAAGCTTACATCTCGCTCTTTGATCTTTGAATAAACTCTGATTGCCTCTTCAAAGATATAATTGCCGAATAAATTTTCATCTATCACAAGCTGTTCTAAGCCGCTCGGAGTTTGGACATAAATTCTAATGCCTTCATCATTTACGTAGGAATTTAAGATATTAAATCCTTCACTTTCCAGGCGCGGTTTTAAAATTTTAAATAGCTCCTCATAGCCGAGGCTTCGCGCTTCGTCGTTTTCTATCAAAAATCTGATCGCGCTAAGCACGCTGAAGCGCTTTTTAAGCTCATTCAGAAGCGAGCGGTAGTTTGAGACGATTTTTAGATAATCGATCAGATCCTCGTTGCCGATGCCTTCAAACTCGCCCATATCAATGCCCGTTTCGATCAAAAACTCGCTAAGCGCCTTTTCATCTTTTAGATAAATTTCTTTTTTGCCCTTTTTATATCTAAAAAGCGGCGGCTGTGCCAGATAAACATAGCCGTTTTCCACGATAGGGCGCAAAAATCTAAAGAAAAATGTTAGAAGTAGAGTCTGGATGTGGCTACCGTCAACATCCGCATCGGTCATAATGATGATTTTGTGATAACGAAGCTTTTCTTCGTTAAATTCCTCGCCGATACCGCAACCAAAGGCCGTGATCATATTTTTAATCTCTTCTGATTGTAAAATTCTATCCAGGCGCGCCTTTTCTACGTTTAAAATTTTACCTCTAAGCGGCAAGATCGCTTGAAACACGCGGTCTCTTCCCTGTTTCGCCGAACCGCCCGCACTATCGCCCTCGACTAGATAAATTTCGCTAATGCTTGCATCTTTGCTCTGGCAATCGGCTAACTTTCCGGGAAGGGTTCCGACGGAATTTATATTGTCTTTTTTGCGCGTTAGATCGCGCGCCTTCTTCGCCGCTTCGCGACCGCGCGCGGCTAAAAGAGCCTTATTCATAATGGCGCGCGCTTCGATCGGATTTTCTTCAAAATACTTGCTAAGCACCTCAAATGCCATCTTTTGCACGATCGGCTTAACGTAACTGGAACCCAGCTTGCCTTTAGTTTGTCCCTCGAACTGCGGCTCGGGAACCTTTACGCTAATTACCGCAATAAGTCCTTCACGAACATCGTCGCCGGTGATCTTAGTGTCCTTTTCACGGGCAGCCGCATTCGCCGCGACGTAATTTGTTATCGCACGCGTAAGACCCGCTCTAAAGCCAGCCTCATGTGTGCCGCCGTCCGGAGTTTTGATATTATTTACGAAGCTTAGTAAATTTTCGCTATACGTTTCGTTATACATAAGCGCAAAATCCACCATAACATCATCTGCGCTATCGCTAAACGACACGGCTTTGGATATAGGAGCGGCTTTATTCATATCATTTACGAAGCTTTCCAAGCCGCCTTCAAAGTGAAAATGCTCGTCCCTGCCCGTGCGGTTATCTTTAAAATTTATTGTAATTTTTGGATTTAGATACGCTAGCTCGCGAAATCTTTTTGATAAAATTTCATCATCAAATTCTAAAATTTCAAAAATTTCGCCGTCGGGCCAAAACTCAATCGTAGTGCCCGTGCGGTTAGTAGTTTTTATCTTTTCAAGCTCGGTAGTGGGAATTCCTTTGGCAAATTCTTGTCTATAAATATTTCCATCCCGTTTAATCGTAGCGACTAGCTTTTTTGAGAGCGCATTTACGACGCTAACACCCACGCCGTGCAGACCCCCGGAGACTTTATAAGTGTCTTTGTCAAATTTACCGCCTGCGTGAAGCACGGTTAAAACTACCGTCGCGGCAGGAATTTTTTCGGTCGGATGTATATCGACGGGAATCCCACGACCGTTATCACTAACGATACAACTTCCCTCGCTAGTGATCTCGACATCGATTGTGTCGCAGTAACCTGCCATCGCCTCGTCGATCGAGTTATCAACTACCTCGTAGATCATATGGTGAAGTCCACCGATATTGGTGTCTCCGATATACATTCCGGGACGCTTTCTAACGGCTTCAAGACCTTTTAAAACTTTAATATTACTAGCGCCGTAATTTTGCTTCATAATTTTCCTTTAAATGTTGTTTATCGGCATGACGACCGTTTTTAAACCATCCGCGCTAAGCACAAACGCTGTATCGGAGCTGTTAAAATCAAGCTCAAAAATTTCACTCTCGATATTACTTAAAAAATCGAGCAGAAAGCGGTTTTTCACGCCGAAAACTATCTCGCCGTTTATCTCAATCGCCGCTTCGATTTCGGTCTTTGCCTCGGAATTGTCCTCATTAATGCTCTCAAAAATCATTCCGTCCTTTTTAATGGTAACCTTCATCTCCTCGCACATCGCGTTTATTGCTCGCACGCCGCTTACCATCTTATCGCGCGGAATTAAAATTTTATACGCCGTATCGTTTGGGATAACGCGCTCGTAGTTTGGAAATTTACCGTTTATAAGCTTAGTAAAAAACTCAAAATTCTCGCTCACCGCTAGCAGCACGTTTTCGTCGTAATAAATTTTAATTTTATCCGAAAATAACTTTTGAATTTCGCCTATCGCCTTTTTAGGGATTAAAATTTTAGTATCGAGCTCGCCCGCTTTTGATTGAGTGATCAGCTTATAAACGCTAAGTCGCTTCGTATCGGTTCCGACTAAATTTAAAAAGTCCTCTTTTACGTCAATTAAGGCTCCGTTTAGCTCATATTTTGGATTGTTCGTATCAATCGACGGATAGATCTTTTTAAGGCTTCTGCCTAAAATTCCAGCATTTACGTCAAAACTGTTTTTACCATCTATCATAGGGAAGTTTGGAAAATCCCTCGTTTCAAACATCGGAAGCTTGTATTTGGATTTTTTTTGCTTTACAAATAGCGCTCCGTTGACAGTTTCTAAAGTAACGCTATCGTCGCTTAGACCTTTAATAACGCTAAGGAGCTTGCCTCCATTTGCTGTAGCTTCTCCCTCTGTTTCTATTGATATATTTTGTAGATTATAGCTAAGGCCTATTTCGTGATCGGTAGCTTTTATACTGAAAATTCCATCTTTAGCACTCATTAAAAGATGCGAAGTTATTGAGCTTAGATCTTTTTTATCAAGATAGGAGCTAGTATTTGAAACTATCTCTTCTAAAAGTTTTTTAGTGATTAACACTTTCATATTTTTATCCTTTTAAATTTTTATCGTTGTAATAGTTGGTAAGCGGTTTTTGTGAAAAGCTCATTTTCAGATCCATTTTTAGGAGGTTTATATCGTGAGTAAGAGATCTCATTTTGTTCACTTTTATTCACGTTTTTTGATCTATTTTCATAAAATACGTTAAATTTCATTCTTTTCCTTCTTGGTTATTTTGTTTTTTAGCTCTTCTATTTTTATCTTTAACATCTCGTCGGTTTGGATGAGCTCGTTGATTTTTTTGATATTTTTGCTGATAGCGCTGTGATCCTTTAGATTAAAGAACGTTGCGATTTTTGGCATTGAATTTTGAGTTAATTGTTTGGTTAGATATATGCAAATTTGGCGCGCTTCTACGACGTTTTTACTTCGCGTTTTGCTCTTCAGCTCGCTAGGTTTTATGTTTAACTCTTTTGAGACGACCTCGATGACGTGTTCTAGGCTCACGCTTGAATATTTTTGATGGATCTGATCTTGCAGCGTACTTTTAGTAAATTCCAGCGTGATCTTTGTGCGAAGTATCGACGAATAGGCATTTAGTTTATTTATTGCGCCTTCAATCTCGCGGATATTATCGCCCATATTTGCGGCGATGTATTCCACGACGTCGTGTGGAATTCTAACGCGGTTTTCCTCGCTCTTTTTATTGATGATGGCGATTTTTGTTTCTAGATCCGGCGGAGTAATATTTGCTATTATACCGCTTTCAAATCGCGTTGTTAGGCGACTTTCAAAGCCTTTTAAAAATTTTGGCGGCAGGTCGTTTGTAAGGACGATTTGGCAATTTTTGTCTTTTAGCTCGTTAAATGTATAAAAAAGTTCCTCCTGAGCCTTATCGCGCCCGATTAAAAACTGAATATCGTCGATGAGTAAAACGTCGCAGTTGCGGTATTTTTGTTTAAATTTATCGATCGAGTTGTTTTTAAGGTTAAAGACGAAATCATTAGCAAACTGCTCGCTGGTGACGCAAATGACGGTCTTTCCCTTTTTGATGCAGTAATTTCCGATCGATTGAAGCAGGTGAGTTTTCCCAAGCCCGCTAGGCCCGTAAATAAAGAGCGGATTAAAGCGAATTCCTGGCTCTTTTGCGACGGATACCGAACACTCGAAGGCAAATTTATTTGAATCGCCGATGATAAAATTTTCAAAGTTGTAATTTTCGCTTAAAATGGTGCTCTTAGGCTTTTCGGAGATGATTTTTACCTTTTCTTTCGGCGAAATTTTAGCTTTTGAGGTGATTTTGACGATCACGTCGTTGAGCCCGAACTGTTTTTTGATAAGCTCTTTTATCTTAGTGCCGTATTTTGTCTGAGCGTATTTAGCGATAAACTCGTTAGTTGCGTTGTAGATGAAAAATTCTGGTGTCGAGTTTTTATCGTTAAATTTCAAATTTTTAATGTATCTAGAGTATTCGGTAGGTAAAATTTCCTTCTCTAAATTCGATAAAATTTCTTGTGCTTGCGACGTCGCCATAAAATTCCCTTACAAATTAGATTAAGATTTTAGCTAAATTTCGCTAAATTTGCGGTAAATTTAAGTTTATTCACTTGTGATTAAGCCGTGAATAAGCGTGAAAGAGGATTATGAAAATTTTAGGAATCGATCCGGGAACTAGAAATTTAGGCTATGCGATTTTGGAAAAAGATGTGAATAAAATCATCCTCATAGAGGCGGGATTAGTGAAAATGAAGGCTGAAAACGTGCAATTTCAAATGACGCAGATGAACGAGGCAATTGATCAAATTTTTAGCGCTCATAAGATCGATGAGGTCGCGATAGAATCGATGTTTTACGCCTACAATCCGCAGTCTGTTTTAAAGCTCGCTCAGTTTCGCGGTGCACTGGCTCTTAAAATTTTGCAAATTTTTGGTAATTTTGCCGAATACACGCCGCTTCAGATAAAAAAATCGGTTACCGGAAAGGCGAAGGCGGCGAAGGAGCAAGTCGCCTTCATGGTAAAGCGGATTTTAGGAATTAATAAAGAGATCAAACCGCTCGACGTTACCGACGCCATCGCTGTTGCGATCACGCACGCTCACACGATGTGCCGGGCGTTTAGATAGGAGAAAGAGTTGAAAATCGCAATTTTACAAATGAACGTGAAGTTCGCCTCTTCCGCCGCGGATTGGGAGCAAAATTTTATTCGCGCGCACGAGCTTATAGATCGCGCGTTAAAACGCGACGCGGATGTAGCGGTGCTACCCGAGGCCTTTAACACAGGCTTTAATACGGCTAAATTTAAAGAACTTGCCGATCCGAATGCTGCTTATACAAAAAAATTTTTAAGTGAAATTTCGCAAAACTGCGGCGCTATTTTGATCGGCGGATCGATAAACTCTGAGCGAGATAAAATTTATAATTCCGCTTTCGTCTATCAAGACGGAGCCGAAATTTTACGCTACGACAAGATCCACGCTTTCTCGCTCGCTCGGGAAAACGAGATCGTAAGCGGCGGCGATAAGCTAGGCATTTGCGAGATAAAATTTCAAAATCGCGCGGTTAAAATCGGCGTCGCGGTCTGCTACGATCTGCGCTTTTGTGAAATTTTTCGCGCCTTGGCGCTTCGCGGCGCGCAGGTGGTTTTTGTAATCGCGCAGTTCGCGCAAAGCCGCATAGAACATTTTATCACGCTTGCGAAAGCCCGCGCGATCGAAAATCAAATTTTTATCTGCGCGGTAAATGGCTGCGGCGATACGGGGCAGGGCGAGAGTTTCGGCGGAAATTCCATGCTGATTAGTCCCGGCGGCGAGATCGTCGCGCGCCTAGGCAAAAAAGAGGCCGTAAAGATTGCTCGGGCGGATTTAGATGAAATTTTAAAATTTCGCGCTAAAATGGATATTCTAAAAGATATGAAACCTGAAATTTATAAGGAGTTTTGATGAAAACTTTGGTGTTTGTGATCGATATGGTAAACGGCTTCGTAAAATTCGGCGCGATGGCCGATCCTAGCATCGCAAAAATCACTCCCGCGGTGATTAGGCAGATAGAGGCGGCTAAAAATGTGCATTTCATCTGCGACGCTCACGCCGAGCGGGATTTGGAGATGAAGCGCTACCCGATCCACTGTCTAGTTGGCTCGCCCGAAGCGGAGGTGATCGAGGAGCTCACGCCTTACGTAAGCGAGCAAAACGTCACTTTTAAGCGCAGCACGAACGGCTTTCATAATTTGGATAAGAAAATTTTGGACGGCTTCGATCGCTTTGTGATTACGGGCTGTTGCACCGACATCTGCGTGATGCAGTTTGCGCTTAGCCTGCGCACCTATCTCAACGAAACTGGCGAGGATAAGGACGTCATCGTTCCGCGAGGTGCGGTAGCTACCTACGATGCGCCGAACCATGAGCGCGGCTACTACGACGAATGCGCGCTAAGCCTAATGCAAAATGCGGGAATTTTGGTAATTTAAGCTGCGCTTGGATCAGACAGAATTTTAAGTTAAATTTTCTAGCTTATAAATTTTAAAATTTAGAGCCGCTCTTAAAATTTTGAAATTCTTTGGGCGGTAGAATTTTGAAATTTTAATCTTTTTATAGATTTTAGCTTTGTTTTACCGCGACTGCTTTTGCGACGAAAAATCCCACTACTCCGGAAATTATCGAGCCTAAAAATACCGCGAGCTTGTCTGTGTAATGATACATATCGCTGCCGCCGTATGCGAGGCCATCGACGAAAAGTGCCATCGTAAAGCCGATACCACAGATAATTGCTACTGCGTAAAGCTGCGGCCAGCCTGCGTTTTCTGGCATGTAGGCGATTTTGGCTTTGATTAAGATCCAGCTAAAGGCAAAAATTCCGATCTGTTTACCGAAAAATAGTCCGAGCATTATACCCATAGGCACCGGGCCGAAAAGAAAGCTAGGACTGATGCCTGCTAGCGAAACGCCTGCGTTTGTAAAGGCAAAAATCGGCAAGATGAAGAAATTTACTGGGTAAGCTAGGCCGTGTTCCATATCCTTTAACATCGAGCCCGAGCGGGTCTTAAGCGGGATGCAAAAGCCCGCAAGCACTCCTGCGATAGTCGCGTGGATGCCGGAGTTTAGTACCATCACCCACAGCACGACGGCTACTATGATAAACGGAAGCTTTTTATCGACGCCAAGTCTGCTCATCGCTAGCATTATTGCGACACAGGCAGCTGCGCCGCCTAGATAGATTGCGTTTATGGTAGAGGAATAAAACAAAGCGATGATTAAAATTGCACACAAATCGTCCATTATCGCAAGCGTCAAAACAAAAATTTTAAGGCTAGCCGGGATTTTTTTACCCAAAAGTGCCATAACGCCCACGGCAAAGGCTATATCTGTCGCCGTAGGGATTGCCCAGCCCTTCATCGCGACGGCATCGCCCCAGTTAATGATCGAAAATATAATCGCGGGCATCATTACTCCGCCCAAAGCCGCGAAGCTAGGAAGTAAAATTTGAGAGAAATGGCGCAGTTGTCCTTCGATCTTTTCGCGCTTTAGCTCAAGTCCGATAGCGAAGAAAAATATCGCCATGAGCACGTCGTTTACTAAAAAATGCATCGATTCATCGAGCTTTGCAGGGCCGACGCCTATGGTGAAGTTTAGATGTAAAAACGCCTCATAGTATTTTGATAAAAAACCTACGTTTTGAGCTACGATTGCAAAGACCGCGGATAAAAGCAGTATAATTCCCGCGCTACTTTCGCTCGATAAAATTTTTCTTATGATCTGCCGCACATGCTTCCTTTAAAATTTTGTCCTAATTTTATGCAAATTTTAATTAAATTTTTATCAAAGCGCTTAGTTGCTCGGTAAATTCGGCATTATTAGCATCGCATAAAGTATTATAAACATTATGATCGTAGGGCCTTCGTTGATCGCACGGAAGTATTTTCCGCTCCTGTGGCACTCGTTTTTTTCAAATTTATACATATAATAATACAGCCACAAATGATAACAGATTAGCAAAACTCCGGCTAGTAATTTTATATGAAAATATCCCATTTTCATAAGCCCCGGATTTAAAATGATAAGCATCACGCCGCTAAAAACCGTCACTGCCATCGCTATCCAGCCGATCGCGTGATAGAGCATCCGCTCCATCTTTTTAACGACCTTTACGAAATCCGGCTTGTCTAAATTTTCAGCGTGATATACATACAGACGCGGCATGTAAAATAGCATCGCCATCCATGAAATAAAACCCGCAAAATGGATAAATTTAAACCAATAGTAACTCATTTTTTCTCCTTAATCTCTCATTAAAATTTCTTTTCGCGCCTCGAATTCCTCTTTGGAAATCGCGCCTTTTTGATACAGCTCGTAGAGTGCATCGACCTTTTTCAGACGCCCCTCGTAGTCGTCCTCCTCCGTCTCGCTTGCAAAAGCATTTAAATCTTCTACCCAAATTCCTACGAAAAATATGTCTAGCAAAATCCAAATTCCCCAAATCGCCCAAAACAAAAAGCCCACTAAAAACCATAGTGTAAAACTTCCCAGCCAAAATAGCGCGATTTGAGCAAATCCGCTGATAAATTTGCCGCAATAAATTCTATGCAGTCCGCCGCCGATCGGCATAGCTGCGATCCACGAAAACGCACCTAAAAACCAAAGCGCGTAAGCGATATAATTATTTCTCTTCATTTTTCTCCTTTTTCGCGATCTTGTAGCTTTGGAAGATAAAAATCACGACGGCCAGATCTATCATCACGTCGGCAAAATTAAACACCGCGAACTCAAACCACTTATGCCATGCGACATAATCCACAACGCCGCCGCGAATAAAGCGATCGAGTAAATTTGAGCAGCCTCCCGCGAGCATCAGCGTAAACGGCGCCCAGTGCTCGCAAAAAAGCTTTTTATGACAAAATACATACGCCGCAAGCGCCGAGATCAGCGCGATCTGGATAAATTTTAAATTTTCGCCCAAAAACGCAAACATCGAAAACGCAACGCCGCGGTTAAGCGTAAGCTCTAGTGAAAAAAACTCCCCCTGCCACGAAAAGCCGTTTAAAAACAGAAGTTTGATCGCTTGATCGATTGCAAAAATAACCGCAAAAAGCAGGACAAATTTAATACAGGTCTTAGCCATCTTGCAATCCAAATTTGAATATGTAAAGCCTGCGTTTTTTGCCCGCGCTTTTCGTATGGAGCTGGCAGCTTGCCGAGCCGTAAAATTTTATAAAATCGCTATTCATTTAGGGCTTTGGTAAAAAATTTCTCGACCTCGTCCATTCGCTTTTGCAGCAGTTTTTCGTTTTTGCCCTCGATTAAGAGGCGGATAACGTTTTCGGTGCCGGAGTAGCGAAAGAGCGAGCGGATTTTGTCCGTTTTAAGGCTTGTTTCAAGCTCCTTTAGCCCTTTTAATTTTTCAAGCGGCTTTTTATCCGAAATTTTTAAATTCTTTAAAATTTGCGGATAGGGCTTAATCATCCCCGAAAATTCGCTTGCCTTCTTTTTCATATCCAGCATGCAGGCGGCGAATTGCAGCGCGCTTGCGATGCCGTCGCCCGTTTTGGCGTAATCGCCAAAGATCACGTGCCCGCTCTGCTCGCCGCCGAAATTTGCGCCTAGCTCGTGCATCGTCTCAAGTACGAATTTATCGCCTACATTGCAGCGATAAAGCGCGATGTCGTGTTTAGCTAAAAAATCCTCCAGCGCAGAATTACTCATCACTGTGGCTACCATTTTATTGCCTGCTAAGCGATTTTTTCCTTTCAAATAGACTGCTAAAATTCCAAGTAGCGCGTCGCCGTGGATGATCTCGCCGTTTTCATCCACGACTACGAGCCTATCGGCATCCCCGTCGAAAGCAAAGCCGACGTCGGCGCGCAGGCGCTTTACTTCCCCGGCTAGACCTTGCGGGCTTAACGCGCCGCAAGCATCATTTATATTTTTTCCGTTAGGCTCGTCGCCGATGACGATCGTTTCGGCTCCCAGCTCGTTAAATACCGTAGGTGCGACCCTGTAGCTTGCTCCGTTTGCGCAATCAAGCACGACGCGAAGCCCGTGCAGCGTCTTTTGCTTCGGAAATGAATTTTTAATATGCACGATGTATCTGCCGATGACGTCGTCTACGCGCTTTGCGGCGCCGATCTGCATCATTTCTGTGCGCGCCTCAGAGATGAGCTCGTCGCTGAAGTAAATTTTTTCGATCTGCGCTTCCTCTTTTTCATCGAGTTTGAAGCCTTCGCTATTGAAAAATTTAATGCCGTTGTCGTAGTATGGATTGTGGCTCGCGCTTATCATGATACCGGCGTCGCAGCGCATATCCTCCGTAAGAAAGGCAATCGCAGGAGTAGGCATCGGTCCGATCTGGCGGACGTTGTAGCCCACTGAGGTAAGGCCCGCTACGATCGCGGTTTCTATCATATAACCGCTTCTGCGGGTATCTTTGCCGACTAAAATCATATTCGTAACGGAATTTTTCCTAAAATAAATTCCCGCTGCCATCGCTACGCGCATCGCAAGCTCGGCGGTCAAAAATTCTCCCGCTTTGCCTCGTACGCCGTCCGTTCCGAAAAGTTTCATTATCAAATCCTTATATAAAAATCGGGAAATTCTACCAAAAAAAGTTTAATCTTAATAAATTTAAACTATATTTAAATTTTACTTAAATTAAGCGTCGATTAAATATTTTTTACGTATAATCGCAGGTTCAAATTTAACCGAAAAGGAACGTTATGGCAAATCACAAATCCGCCGAAAAACGCGCGAGACAAACCATAAAAAGAACGGAGCGAAATAGATTTTATCGCACCAGAGTAAAAAATATCACAAAAGCCGTAAGAGAGGCGGTCGAGAGCAAGGATCTAGACGCAGCAACTCAGGCTCTAAAAACGGCTAATGAAAGCTTTCACAGCTTTGTAAGCAGGGGCTTTTTGAAAAAACAGACCGCGAGCAGAAAAGTAAGCCGCCTAGCCAAACTCGTAAATTCTTTAAAAACCGCCGCGTAAGCGCTCCTTACGCATAAAATTTAAATGCTAGCCGATAAACTAAAGCCTTTTTTAGATCGCTATGACGAGCTTTCGCGCATGCTTAGCGATCCCGCTGTTACCGCAGATATCGCTAATATGACGGCGCTATCTAAGGAGCAGCGCAATATAGAGCCGATCAAAGAGGCGGCTAGCGAGTATCTTAAAATTTTAAATCAGATCGAAGAAAACAAAGCCTTGCTAAGCGATGCCGATCTCGGCGAGCTAGCCAAAGAGGAGCTTAAAAGCTTAGAGGCGCAAAAGCCGCAGCTCGAAGAAAAAATCAAAATTTTACTGCTTCCGAAAGACCCCAACGACGATAAAAATATCTTTCTTGAGATCCGCGCCGGTACGGGCGGCGACGAAGCGGCGCTGTTCGCGGGCGATCTACTCGGCGCGTATTTGCGCTATGCCGATCTTCGCGGCTATAAATGCGAGATCGTAAGCACTAGCGAAGGCAGCGTCGGCGGCTACAAAGAAGCGATCTTGCTCGTAAAGGGCGCGGGAGCGTATTCGCGGCTGAAATTTGAAGGCGGCACTCACCGCGTGCAGCGCGTCCCCGAAACGGAGAGCCAGGGCAGGGTGCATACCTCTGCAATCACCGTCGCTGTCATGCCCGAGATCGAGGATAGCGAGATACAGATCAACCCAAACGACCTTCGCATCGACGTTATGCGCAGCTCCGGCCACGGCGGGCAATCCGTAAATACCACCGATAGCGCCGTTCGCATCACTCACATCCCGACCGGTTTAGTCGTCACTAACCAAGACGGCAAAGATCAGCACAAAAACAAAGAGGCGGCAATGAAGGTGCTGAAGGCGCGCCTTTACGATATGCAGGAGCAGGAGCGGCTCGAAAAAGAGCGCAAAGATCGCAAGGATCAGGTAGGCACCGGTGACCGCTCGGGGCGAATTCGTACCTACAACTATCCGCAAAACCGCATCAGCGACCACCGCATAAATTTAACGCTCTACCGCCTGGACGCGATAATGGCGGGGGGGTTGTTCGACGAGATCATCGATCCGCTCATCGCGCACTCTCAAGCCGAAGCGATCGCAAACGCGGGCTATTAAGTCTTTTAAAATTTAATTTTAATCCACATATATTTTCAAAATTTCGCCGTAATTTGGCTGCAAAATTTTATTTCAAATTTAGCCGCAAACTCCGCTTGAAATTCCGCCTTTTTAAATTCTATCGCTGCGCCGTCTAGCGTTTTAAATTCCGCCGTTTTTTTAAAATGCGCGCCTTAAACGCCGCTTTAAAATTTATGCAGACGCGAGCAGGCGAGGAGCCGCTGCGATAAATTTAAAGCCAAATTTTATTTCTAGCCATTTTTTAATTCGTTTCTTATTTTTAATATATTAAAATCCCGCTCCGTTTCATTTGCAAATTTGAAACGTATTTCTAAAAAGGAAAATCAATGAGCGAAAGAAATTTACAAATTTTAGGTTGGGCGGGCACATGTCTGTCGGTCATCATGTACGTGTCCTACGTGCCGAACATAATGGCAAATTTAGACGGCAACAAAGTCCCGTTTCTCCAGCCGCTCGCAGCTGCGATAAACTGCACGATATGGGTCAGCTATGGTCTTTTAAAGCCTAAAAAGGACTATCCGCTCGCCGCGGCGAATTTCCCGGGGATCATCTTTGGGCTGCTAACTGCAATAACGGCGCTTTAAACCGCCTTTAGTGGCTTAATAAATTTCAAAATCGCCCGCGCCGCACCTTGCCTGCCGCGTCCGCAACGCTTTTTAGTCGCCTACTACGCTGCAACTGCTCGATCGCCTGTCAGCTGAGCCTGAGCTAGCTTACCACAAGTGCGCCCGCACCTCACAAATCCATTACGACGCGGCTTTAAAATTTCACAAAATCGCCCGCGCCGCATTCAAATCTACGGAATTTAAATAACTTTTATACAAAATTTGATAAGCTTATTTTGATTAAAATTTTATCTTTAAAAGGACGAAAAATGAAAAAGGTCATCACTTGCGTCGATCAAAATGCGCTTGCCCCAGCGGTTAGAGATTACGGAATTTACGTCGCTAAAACCTTGGGTGCCGAGCTCGTGTTTATTCACGTGGTTGAAATCCCGGAGCTTGGCGAGAATTTTTATGGGCTAGCCGCAGGCGGGATCGTCCTAGGAGAGAATGATATCCTTGCAAATAGCTACGGAAGTCCCACACTAGGCGGCGTGGATGCGGAGAAAGACCACGAAGAAGCTGAAGCGATGCTGGATGAATATATCTGCGCCGCGACTGCTGCGGGCGTAAAGGCGAGTAAGATCATTAAAGATGGCGATTTCATCGACGTTATCGCGGAGTATAAGGACGAAGCTGAAATTTTTGTACTCGGTATCAAGGGCTCAAATAACGAGGACGTAGGCTTTAACGCAAGCGTGCTAATAAAGGAGCTTCACGTGCCGTCGCTGCTCGTGAATAAGGAATTTTCACCGATTAACTCCGTGCTCATCGCATTTGACGGCACTGACGCGGCGAAACGCACGCTTGAGTTTATAAAGAGCTCAAAGCTTCTTGCGAGCGCGCATAAGCATGTCTTGCACATCAATGCGGGTGCCGCAGAGGGCGAGCGGATGTTGGATCTGGCGCGCGAAATTTTAGGCACTCAAAACGCCACTTTCAAATACATCCAAGCCGAAGTTCCCGCCGATGAGATCATCAAATATCGCCGCGCCAATAACCTCGATCTGATCGCTACCGGTGCCTTTACGAAGGGGTTTTTCAAAAAGCTCTTTTTAGGCAGCGTCTCCGAGGACATCTTGCACAATGCGCTTGTACCGGTGCTAGTGCTATCGTAGCCGCAAGACCAAACGCCGAATTCCGTCGCTTACGTTATTTTAAAGTGGCGGAATTTTAAAATTTTAAATTTTTAAATCCTTCGTTTTTCAAATTCATATACTTTTTAAAATTCATAGAAATTTTGCTTAATAATTCGTCAATAGATCTTATTAAATTCCATTAAATTAGTAATTACATATATAATTTTATGATTTAGTTTATTAAAAATTTTATTATTATTTAAGAGGAATTGTAAGATAATCCCGCCAGTAAATTGATATAGATTATAAAATCTAAAAAGGATTTTTATGAAAAAGGGTAAAATTTTACTCTCTTTTGCGCTACTTTGCTCGCCGTTTTGGCTCGCCGCAGCGCAAAACGAAAGCCCGCACGCAAGCACTGCATCGCAGAACTCCGTGCCGCCTGCTTCAAATTCCGCCGCCAATAATGCGGCGCCGAAAAACTCTACGCAAGAGCCAGCGAGTTCTACCGTCGTAAATTCCACGTCGCAAAGCGGTAGCGCGGCAAATTCTACGCTGCAGGGTTTGGACGGCGATAATCTCGGCACCATAAACGTCACGGGCAAAGCCGATCTGTCCACTACCGAGGGCACCGGCTCGTATACGACGGGTAATATGAGCACCGCGACGGGGCTAAATTTAAGCATAAGAGAGACGCCGCAGTCCATAAGCGTCATCTCCAATCAGCTTTTAAAAGATCTGAGCTTACACAACGCCGAAGAGGCTCTTTCAAAATACGCCACCGGCATTTCGCTAAATAACGACGCGGGCGGCAATCGCATCGTCTCGCGCGGCTTTTATGTCGATAATATCCAAGAAGACGGCATCGCAAGCTCGGTTTCTAGCTCCGTGTTCGGGCCTCTGGGCTCATCGAAGGAATTTACCGATTTGGAATTCTATGATCGCGTCGAGGTTCTGCGCGGCGTAGCAGGCCTTACGCAAAGCAACGGCGAGCCCGGCGGCACGATAAATTTAATCCGAAAGCGCCCGAGCGATCAGTTCGGCTTTAACGCAAGTCTAAGCGGCGGTAGCTGGGATAATTATCGCGGTATGATCGACGTAACGGATGCGATAAATCAAAGCGGTACGGCACGCGCGCGGCTGATCGGAATTTTAAGTAAAACGGGCTCGTTTAAGGACTATCCGCGCAACGGCTATCGCGAAGGCATCGGCGTTTCGACGGAATTTGACGTGGCCGATAAGACGCTTCTTAGCGCGGGATTTTTGTGGCAAAAAACCGTCGGCGTCTATGATATTTACGGCGTGCCCGTTTTAGACAATCATGGAAATTTACTGAATTTACCGCGCAGAAGCTACTTTGGCTCGGATTGGGACAGAAGCGAATATAAAAAATTTAACGCCTACAGCGAACTTTCGCACGAATTTAGCGATGATCTGAAAGCCTATGCGAGGCTCAATTATACCGATAGCGACAGCATGTTAAAATTCGGAGCGCTCGGCGGGGCAAATCCTTACAACGGCACTACGTCGCATACGGTGCGATATAGAATTTACGATAACGACTCCAAAGAGATCGGGTTTCAAACGGGACTAGACGGCAAATTCGAAGCATTCGGGCAGAAGCACGACTTTTTCTTAAACGGCTCGCTTAGCAACGAAAAGCTTAATTGGCGCGAGACTAGAACGAGAGATTCGTCTATGGCGTCACTGGGGATGAATATTTATAATTGGGACCGCTCAAGGATCGCTCAGCCCGATTGGAGCAGTACCGCTACGTTTAAAGACAGAAGCTCCACTACCATAAAGCAGCGTGCGATCTCGCTCGGGACTAGATTAAATTTAACCGACGATTTTCACTTTTTGCTCGGTGAGCGCTTTTCGAAGGTAACTTACAGCAGGTATTATTATAATATTTTGCGCGGTACGGCTTCGCATAGCGCAAGCCCGAGCAAATCGGATTTTACGCCGTATACGGGAGTGGTCTGGGATTTTGCGGATAATTTTTCGTGGTACGCAAGCTATGCCGAAATTTTTAAGCCGCAAGCCGCGCGCGACAAGGACGGTAAAATTTAGATCCCGTAGTCGGCTATAATTTAGAAACCGGCGTGAAGGGAGAATTCTTTGACGGCGCGCTTAATACGAATGTCGCGCTATTTCAGATCATTCAGAAAAATAGGGCGATGAGCGACCCTCTTAATACGAACTACTCCATCGCCGAGGGCAAAGTGCGAAGCCGCGGCGTGGATGCCGAGCTGCAAGGCTCGCTTACTGAGAATTGGAAATTATTCGCGGGATATACTTTCAACCGCAGCGTCTATTTAAAGACGGAAAGAACCTCCGCAGCGGTCGATTATAGCAAAGGCGCAAACGCCAAACGCTACATTCCGAAGCATCTGTTTAAGCTCTATACGAACTATGAAATTCCGCTCGGCGAAAATCGTAAGATCGCCCTGGGTACGGGCGTGCGCTATCAGAGCAAAACCGCTTCGATATATCGCGAAAACGTTGCGTACTACGCCGCGCCGCAGAAGGCTTACACGCTGTGGGACGCAAACGTCGGCTATCATTTCGACAAACACTTTAGCGTAAATTTTGCGGTCAAAAACATCACGGATAAGAAGTATTTTCAAAACACGCAAAATCGCGTCGCGGGGATGAATAATTACTACGGCGAGCCGCGGAATTTTATGTTGACGCTAAATTATACGTATTAGGTGCGAATGGAATTTTGCGCTTATGCGAACTCGGACTGACCGAACTCGCACGCGGCCTTGGATAAATTCCGCGCTTTATAAGAGCGCGGATAAAGCGAGCGCAGAGGCGCGAGGCTAGGCTTTGTCGCAAGTAGCACGTAGCGAGGCGGGTAAAATTTGAACGAAGCCGCGGGATTAAAATTTAACTCGCGATTTGGTTGATTAACGATTGATTGGCGCGGGCGATCGCAGGCGATGCGGGCAGGGCGATAAATTTAATCTCGCGATTTAATCCCGCGATCTCGCCGCAACCGGCGCTAAATTTTAAAATTTAAAGAGAAAATTTGAAAACGCTAAAGCAATTTTTTGAAATTCTACGTCCACACTGGTTCGGCAAGGGCGCGGCGAAGCTGTGGGCGCTACTGCTGCTCGCGCTTGGTTTTAGCCTGGCTATCATCAAAATCAGCGTACTGATGAACGCGTGGGACAAGCGCTTTTACGACGCGCTAAGCGAGCTTAAAGGCGAGCTCATTCCCGCGCTCGTGGGCGAGTTTTTGCTCTACACTGCGCTCATCGTGCTTTTCATCGTCTGTGGCAGCTGGCTTCGCAAACTGCTCGTAATCGTCTGGCGCGAGCGGCTAAGTGCGATGATGGAGCGCAAATGGCTACATAACGCAAACTTCTACCGCACGAGCCTTGATGGAAATTTTAGCGCCAGGGGCGGATCAAATTTAGAAAAACCTGGCGACGTAAATTTAGATAAAAATTTAAACGAGCGTGCAGAGTGTTCCGTAGTCGAAGCGGACAGCGCGGCTTTGCATGGAGACGTAAAGGGGCTTGAAATTTACCGAGCACGGCAGAGTAAAATGCAGCAGGGCAAAGCGGCGCAAGCGAGAATAAAAATTTAAACGATCGTAGCGACGAGAATTTTAAAAATTCAAAAAACGCCGAGAATACTAAAGCATATTTGGAGCAGGATACGGATGGCTTAAACGAATACGTGGACTCTGCGAGCGATCGCGCAGAGTATCTTGCAAGCGAGGCGAGTGGCACCGATGTGAACGAAAATTTAAACCAGCAGCGTGAGGAAGATTTTAAAGAATATTGGGGACGAGATACGGGTAATTTAAACGAACGTGCGGCGTCCGTGAGGGCGCGGGCTGGGTGCCCCGCAACCGAAGCGGATGTCAAAGGTTCGTTTAAAGCTTCCGAAGACCGGGGAATTGCAAAGCTAGACAACCCCGATCAGCGTATCGCCGAGGACAGCTTGCTACTTGTGCAAAAAAGCGTCGATCTCGTAAAATCGCTCGTCTATAATCTCGCCAAGCTCATCGCCTTCGTCGCGATCTTGTGGCAGGTCTCGAAGGTATTGAAATTTGAAATTTTTAGCATGCACTTTGAGATCGAGGGCTTTTTGCTCTACGTCGCGCTCCTCTATACGCTGCTTTGTTCGCTGATTACGCATCTCATCGGGCGCAGGCTTAGGGGGTTAAATTTTGCTAAGCAGCGCGCCGAAGCCGACTACCGCTCGGATCTGTTGCTCGTGCGCGAAAACGCAGAAGCCGTAGCCTTTATGCGCGGAGAGGATGCCGAGCGCGGCCGCTTCCGCGCGAGCTTCGGCGAGATCATGAGAAACTGGCGCAGCATCATGAATACGGAATTTAGCCTCGAATGCTTTTCGGCAAGCTACCTAAAAATCACGAATTTAATCCCGATCTTTGCCTACTTGCCGCTGTATTTGTCGCGCGCGATGAGCTTCGGCGATATGATGCAGGCGCGCTCGGCGTTTTACAGCGTGCAGGACGGATTTGCGTGGTTTATGGACTATTATAAGCAGATCATGGAGTGGGCGGCGAGCGTGCAGAGGATCTATGAGTTCATCTCGCGCATGGACGGCGAGAGCGCAAATCTGCGTACTTGCGTCAAACAAAGCGACGAAAATTCCGCTCGTTGCGAGGGCTTGTCGGTCTTCACGCCTGCGGGCGAGCCGCTGATCGAGGGTCTACGCTTTGAGCTTGCGCCCGCGCAGTTTATAATGCTGCGAGGCAAGAGCGGCGCGGGCAAAAGTACGGCTCTGCGCTACGCGGCGGGGCTTTGGCGATATGGCCGCGGCGAGATCAGTCTGCCGCGCACGGGCGTGATGTTTATCCCGCAAAAGCCCTATCTAGCGCCGCTTAGGCTAAAAGAGCTCATTTCCTATCCGCAGACGCCGCACGCAGACGACGCGGAATTTTTAGAAATTTTACGCCACGTAGGGCTTAAGAAATTTGCTCGCATGCTAAACTCGCGCGCCGATTACGTTAAGATTTTAAGCGGCGGGGAGGCACAGCGGCTTAGTTTCGCACGTATTCATTACCACAAGCCGAGCTTTGTTTTCGCAGACGAGATCACGTCCGCGCTTGATCCGGCCTCGGCACGCGAGCTGCTACTGGGTCTGCGTGCGGATATGTCTAGCCTCGGCATGCTAGCGATCGTGCATCAAACGGGGCTTGAGGACATATTTGAGCGGACTATAGAGCTTTAAATTCGGCCCTTTAAATTTCACGCCGCAGGGATTTCGCCTTTAAATTCATATCTTTTTAAATCCAGATTTATTAAAATTACTTGTTTATATTAAGCGGCGATAAAATTTAGCCGAAGCGCAAGTGTTCGCATATATGGGCATCGGCACCCGCGCGGCTAGGCGCTCGCACACAGTCGGCGGCGGGCAGGCACTACGGCGCGGCGAGCGGCTTGGAGGTCGATAGCCAGCGCGCGATCGTGATTTTGCGCGAAATTAAGTCCGTAGAATTTAAACGCAAAATGATCTGCCAAGAAGACGGCGCCTAGATAAAATTTTAAACCGAGCCGCGATCGGTAGCATAACGGCGTGCTAAATGAACGGGCTACGGCAGCGGCGCGATGCGCGGGCGTCGCGATAAGTCAGTAGCGCGTCGGATGGCGCGTAACACATCGGCGGCGTAGACGGCACGCCGTAGTCGAGAAGCGGAGCGACAATACGTGCCTACTCGGCATCGTATGACATAACCTTCGCTTGGGCAAATCATCATCATAACGGCGCTACGATCGAAGCGAGTAGCGCGGCCGTGACGGCGGATCGGCAGCACAAGGGCGCGGCGTGATTGCGGCGGCGACAGCATAAAATGCCGCAATATGGCAACCGCGATCGACAGCATGCGTATATAGGTAAAGCGCAGTGCAAGTAGCGCAAACGCCGCGATACGACGATGGCGACCTGCAGAGCGTATAAGTGAAGCAGCGGTGCGGGCGGCGCAACAACGCCGAGGCGATACGATAGCGGCGACCGATGGGATGTAGCGCCGCCGTAGCGTTCGCGGGCGCTACGCCTAAGCCGATAAATTTTAAAACGAAGCAAGGAGATTTTATGTTTAAAGCGGGGATTGTCTATAAATTTGCGCTCATCGTGTTGCTAGGCTGCGCGCTTTGCATTTTGGGCTTTTCTGGCGCTAATTTCGCGCGCGGCGAATATGACGAGACGTGGATGAGCCTGCATAAGATCGCGGGATTGGGTCTGCTTTGCGTCGCGATCTTGCATATAATCACAAGGCGAAAGAAGCTCGTAAAGCTCTGGGGCGAGTTTTTAGACGTGGTTTTGAGCCGCAAAAATCCCGGCTTTTGTAATATGGACCGCATCATAGGCGCGATCGAGCACTATAATATCAGAGAAATCGCTGGTAAAATGGGCTTTGAGCCGGACGAGCTCGCTGAGATTTTGAAATCAAACGGTATCAAGCTCATAAGCGCAGATCAAGGCCTGCGCGAGCTTGCGAAGTTTAACGACGAAAAAATTTTCTTCATCTTGGTGCTTTTGATCGAGGCAAAATTCGGCAAAGCGGGCAGCTGCAAGGTCTAAATTTTAAAATTCCGATCCGAATTTACTCCATAAACTTGCCGCTTTAGGAAATAAAAACCGCTAAAGAATCTAAATTTAAAACCGAAATTTTACCGCGCCCAGCGAAACGCTCAAAATCAAAATTTCATCCAATCTCTGCCTAAATTTTAAAAACCTATCTTTAATCTTTGAAATTTATTATTATTTAATCAAGAGAAATTATAATATAGCATTTGCAAATCATTTGCAAAATTATAATTTTGAATAGGGGAGAGTGATGTTTAAGAAATTTTATCTTTCAAATGCCGCGATTGCGCTAAGTTTGTGCGCCGCATTGCAACTAAACGGAGCCGAAAACAACGCTACGTCCGCAAATATCGGCGCGCCTAGCGCGGGGGCGGTAAATCCCGCAGTTCCTAAAAGTGCTTCCGGCACGAACGCCACAAAGCTGGGCACCATCGTAGTTACCGCGACGGGCTTTGAGGATACGCTTAAAAACGAGGTTCGCAACGTCTCGGTCATCACCGCGGAGGATATGGAAAACCGTGGCTACCGCGATCTGCGCGAAATTTTAGAAAAGGCGCCGGGGGTTAGCTTTCACGGCGATACGGTTGATCTGCGCGGACAGGGTCAGAAGGCAAATACCTCCGTAAAGGTCCTTCTTAACGGAGTCGCGCTCAATATGATCGACACGACGCCGACGAGCATTCCGATCGATCTAGTTCCGATCGAAGATATTGAGCGCGTGGAGATCATCCCCGGCGGCGGTAGCGTGCTTTACGGCAGCGGCACCAGCGGCGGCGTGATAAATATCATCACGAAAAAGGGCGCCAGATACCCGTACGCCAATATCTCGACCAAGATCGCATCGTATAATTACAATGATCTAAATTTAGGGCTAGGCGGCGGCGTGAGCGATAATCTGTTTCTAAAAACCGCCGTTAAGGGCTTTAAGCATCGCGGATATCGCAAGGGCGAGAAAAATACCGGCTACTACGGCTCACTCGGGATGCATTATAAAATTTCGGACGATCAAAGCATCTCTTTCGATCCGAGTTTTTATCGCGCCAGAACCTATTCCGTGCCCACTCTTGGCCTTGCCGAGCTTAAAGCGGATCGCCGCCAGCAGGGAGGCGAGAGAACCTTTACCAAAAGTACGCGACTAAATTTTGACTTGGATTATGCGGTAAAATTTGGCGATAGATTTGAAGCAAATTTACAGCCTTATTATCAAGATATTAGAATTTTACAAAAGGGCTTTGTGATGAAAGATCGCAAAGAAGGTGCAAATTTAAAAGGCAAGCTCGACTACGACAGCGGCGAGTTCATAGCGGGATATGATTATCTCAAAAACAAGGGCTTCCGCAGGATAAATTTTGATGCCGCGATGAATCCTATGATGAGCCTTTCGCAGCTTACGATCTTTGATATGCAAAAGCTTACCCACTCGGTCTATGCTTTAGAAAAGCACAATTTCACCGATCTGTTTTCGCTTAGCGCGGGCGGGCGGTTTGAGCGCGCCGAATACAAAGTAAATCGCAGGGTTTCGACTACTATAAAAAGGATGGGAAACATAATCTCGCAGACGCAAGATAGCACCCGAGTAAGCGATCATAAAAACAACTACGCTTTTGAGATCACGCCGAATTTTAATTATTCCAAAGATGGCAATCTATATTTTAAATTTGAGCGCGGCTATATCTCGCCGGGTCCTAATCAGCTCATTGATAAGCTCGGTCGCAACGGGCCCTATGTGCTTAATAACCTCAAATCCGAAACTTTTAAAACCTACGAGATCGGTCTTAAAGACCTGATCTACGGGCAATACGTAAGCGCTACGATCTTTTGGACCGATACGAAAAACGAGATCATAAACGAAACTTTGGGCAGCTCGATCACCGACGGTTGGCATTTTATAAATATCGACGAGACGCGCCGCAAGGGCGTGGAGCTGTATGCGGAGCAAAGCCTGCTTTCAAATTTAAAGCTCAGCGAGACCTTTTCATATGTCGACGCCAAGATCCAATCCGGCGCGAATAAAGGCAAGCAGGTTCCGCTGGTGGAGCGCTCGAAGTTCGTTTTGGGCATCGATTACGAGCCGATTAGAAATTTGACGCTGATGAGCGATTTTAAATATTTCTCATCATCGCACGACGCCAACCACGATAGGATCGATTCGCGCACGATCGTGGATCTGGGCGCTGCGTACCGCTTCGCAAGCGGATTTTTGATAAGCGCCGGAGTCAAAAACGTCTTTGACGAGGAGTATAATTACAACCAAAATTTACGCTCGGATGTCTATACTCCGGCTCCCGGGCGCAATTACTACGCGGAGTTTAAATACACCTATTAGCGTGCGTTTAAATTTAAGCGAGGTTTGAGCTGCGAAATTTAAAATTTACGGGCGAAATTTAAAATTTCGCCGCCGCGCGCTTTGCCGCCGCGGGATTAAATTTAATAAAAGGAGCAAAGATGAAACCGGACTATAAAAACTGGGTGCCTAAGGGCATGATCGCGAGCTTTGCCGCAGGTGCGGGCATAGCGTTAGTTTTGTTTTTGATTTTCGGCGTTTGCGGCGCTTTTGTTGGCGGCGTGCTGAGGTGGTTTCTTGCGGGGCTTTTCGGCGCAGCGGCGCTGGTTTTGATCGGCTTTACGATCTACTGCGTCGTGTGGTACCGCGCGTTTGATTACGGCGGCAAGCGTCAGCTCTCTCGCGCGATCGTAGAGGGCACGGCAAAATACGTAGATCTACCTGAGGGCGGGCGCGGGCTAGACGTAGGCTGCGGCAGCGGCGCGCTAACGATCGCCGTGGCTAAGCGCAACCCGCACGCATCGGTGCTAGGCGTCGATCGCTGGGGCTTTGAGTATGCGTCTTTTAACAAGCAGCTGTGCGAATCCAACGCACGCGCCGAAGGGGTGCAAAATACTAGCTTCGAGCAGGCCGACGCCACGCAGCTGCCCTTTGAGGACGGCAGCTTCGATGCGGTTGCAAGCAACTACGTCTATCACAACATCATGCGCAAGGACCGCCAGGCGCTGCTTTTAGAGACGCTCCGCGTGCTTAAAAAAGGCGGCAGCTTCGCGATCCATGATCTTTTTTCGCGCGGAAACTACGGCGATATGGATGCTTTCATCGCGCGACTTAAGGAGCAGGGCTATGAGCAGCTCGAGCTCATAGATACGACGCAGGGGCTTTTTATGGGCCCGCGCGAAGCCAAATGGCTGATGCTAGGCAGCTCAAAGCTTCTGGTTGGTAGAAAATAGAAAGTCTTTATTCGATTTAAAATCGGTAGCTAACGCGAATAAAATTTTAAAGTTATTAAAAATCTTAAAATTCTAAGATTATGAAATTTTAGAATTTTGCAAAATTTTAAGAAAACACAATGTAGCAAATTTTAGAATTCTGCCTAATTTTAAATTTTGAAATTCCATCTGACGCACTACTGCGTTAGTATCGCGACAAATACCTTGAGCTGCGCTTTAGCCATATTTGCAGTATTGAAGCGGCGCATTTTTGTTCCCGCCGCGTGCCCAATCGGATTTAAATCCCACCGCTTAGAAAATCCGCGAAATTTTTTATAATTCTATAAATCTCAAATTTTATAAATTTTAAAATTACGTATCGTTACGCCACTATCGCGGCAGAGTACTTTAACCGCGCCTACCTCATCTGCCCGCTGAATATCCGCGCCGCTAAATATCGATAATGCCGAGGTGCGAGAGTAAAATTTTAACCCCGATTAGGATCAAAATCACGCCGCCTAAAACTAGCGCCTTTGAGTGCAGATATTTGCCCGTTAGCTTGCCTACGTAGCACGCCGCGACGCACAGCGCGAAGCAGACGAGTCCGATTACGCAACAGGCGTAGAGGATGTTTATTTCGCCGAACGCAAAGGTCACGCCCACGGCCATCGCGTCGATACTGGTTGCGATCGCGCCCAGCGCCAGCTCCTTCGTGCTTAGGCGTAGAGCTGGCTCGTCCTGCTCGCGGCAGGATTCTGCGATCATCTTAACGCCTAAAAACGATAAAATTCCAAACGCGACGAAGTGATCAATCTGCGCGATAAATTTGACGAAATTTATCCCCAAAGCATAGCCCGCAAGCGGCATTATAAATTGAGCCGCCGCGTAGAAAAACGCGACGCGCGCGATCTGTGCAAATTTAAAATTCGGATATTTCGCGCCGTTTGAGATACTAAGCGCGACGCTGTCCATCGCAAGCGCGAAAGCGATGAGTAAAAGCTCCATATTTAGCCCTTTTGGTATTATAAAAGCGTTGATTATACATTAAAATTTTCGAAATAAAATAATCAATCTTTAATTAGGGAAAAACTTTGCTTAAAAAATTAATCTTTTGTTTATTGCCGCTATTTGCGACTGCTAGCTGGGAAGAGGTCGCCGTAAAGGGACTAGACGTGATGCTTAGTGCGGGCGCGGGCGATAGTGAAAATTTTAAAAACTCACTAAGCACTCTGATAGAGCGTGCCGCAAATGAATACGAACGCGCTGGCGTACAGGATTACGAGCTCGATCTGCCTAGCTACATTACCGAGCGCGTGGGCAAAAAAAGCATCGCCGTGCAGAATATGCAAAGGCTGGCGAGCAAGAAGCTAAGTCTTGCCGTAGAGCCGATCAAAAAGCTCGTGCTGGCTAAAATAAAAGATATGTCCGAAGCCGATACTAAGGCAGTAATGAGCGGCGAGGTGCTATTTAGCCACTATCTGCGCACCAATGCCTTTGATGAAATTTACGAAATCATTCGCCCTTTGGCACGTGAACTAGGAGCCGATGCGAGCTTTGCTAAAAGCTTTAAAAGTGCCGTCGGGCGCGAGCCTGGAGACGATTTTAGTAGCGAATTTAGTAGCGCCTTCATCAACGAAAGCTTCGATTTTTTAAGCAAAAACGAAAGGGAGTTTCGCAAAAACTCGGGCGCGATTTTAAACGCGATAAAGACGGTCAGATAGGCGCGACCGCACTAAAATCTCGGCGAAATTTTACTTCAAATTATGAAAAATTCTATCTCTGAGCTCGCGGAAAATTTTAATTCAAAATCCGCTTTAAATTTTATCTCAAATCAGACGTGCAAGCGTGTGAAAGACACAGCGCCTGGCGGTGTGATAAATTTCGCTCCAGCTTCCCGCTTCAAAAGAAATTTTAAATTTAAAGATGCGACTGCCGAGTTAAATTTTATCAGCGTGCGAAATTTAAAATTTTATCCCACTTCGGCTGGTTTCGCCGCACGCAATCGTGCCTCGGTCGGTTTTGCCGTGCACAGTCTCGTAGCGCCCTATTCCGCTCCGCGCGTCAGAAATATCGAAAAAAAAGTTACTTTAAATTTTGCGGCTCTTGTGCCAAATTTAAACTCTGCGCAAATTCTGAACTGCGCCGAAAATAAAGCTTTAAATTCCGCAAAAGCCCCCACAATAAATCCTTGCGAAAATTCCGCAAGAAATTTCAAACGAAATTTTATATTAAATTGTGCGGAAAATTTTACTTGCAACGGCGCAAATAGCGCGAGTTCGCTAAGCCGTGCAAGCGTCGTAGACGATCCAAATTTAAGCCTCGCAAAAAGCCTAGCCGCAGCTTATACGCAACGTTCCGAGAAAAATTTTACCAAGGTCATTGCGAACGATCCATGCTCCGCCAGCATGCCGAAGGGCTTTAGCTGTGGTTCCGCGCTAAGTCCCGGCGCTTCGCAAAATTCTAATACTACGCAGAATTTTAACTCCGCAAAAAATTTAAATTCTACGCAAAGCTCGAATTCCGCGCAGAGTTTCGGGCAAAATTCCAATTCCACGCAAAACCATGCGCAAAATCCCGTTCCGCCTAGCAGGCTGTGGGATCTGGGGCTGCTTTTCGTAGCGATCGTTTGGGGATGCACTTTCGTGCCTGTTCAGCGCGCGCTGCATAGCGGCGACGTTTTTAGCTTTTTGTTTTGGCGCTTTTTGGCGGCGAGCATTTTTACCTACCTCGCCTGCCTGCGCTTCGGCGTCAAATTTGACCGCGGCACGATAGGGCGGGGCGTGTTTTGCGGGCTGATGCTGTTTTGCGATTTTTCCTGCCAGACCATAGCGCTTAATTATGCGCTCTCCTCGACGGTGGCGTTCATTTTGGGGCTAAACGTCGTTATCGTGCCCTTTTTGATGCTTGCGTTTTTCGGTAAAAAGGTCGGTGCGAGCGCCTTTGGCGGCGCAGTCGTGGCGCTTTTGGGGCTCTATTTTTTAAGTGGAGCAAGCGCGGTGGGATTTGGCATAGGCGAGCGGTTGACGCTCGTTTCGGCATTTGCATACGCGCTTCACATCGTATTTACCGGCGTCTGCGCGCGCAAAAGCAATCTCTACGGCTTTGTGATCGTGCAGTTTATCTGCGTTTGCGTCTGCGCGCTGATCGCGGCAGTTTTCACTCCGCATGTGCAGTTTGAAGGCGAGATAAGGGTGATTGGAAATTTAATCTTTTCGCTGAACTTTGATTTCGTTTTTGCGCTGGTTTTGACCTCGATCTTTGCCACCGTTGCGGCGTTTGTGATCCAAACAATGGCGCAAAACCGCGGCGTAAGCGAGATAAAAACGGTGCTGATTTTCGCGCTAGAGCCCGTAAGCGCGGGCATTATGGGGTATACCTTCGGCGAGAAGCTAAGCGCGCTTCAAATTTTAGGCGCGGCGCTGATACTCGCAGGCATCCTGCTTAGCGAGCTGGGCGGGCTTTTAGGCGCGAAGTTTGCTAAAAATCGAGCTTGCGAAAAAGCAGACCGAGGCGACTAGGATTATCGAAGCGCCGCTGGTTAGATTGAGCTTGAAGCTCAAAACAAGCCCCGCCGCGCAGAAAAGCGCCGATAGCGCGCAGCTTATCGCCATCATCGAGCCTAGGCTTTTTGAAATTTTTTCGGCGATGAAGGGCGGGATCGTCATCAGCGAGATTACCAAGATTAGCCCTACGATCTGAATCGACGCGACCACCGCGAGGCTCGCCATTACCACGAGGACGTAGTAAAAGACGCTCGTATTTACTCCGCGCAGTAGGGCGAATTCCTTATCGAAGCTGATCGCTAAAAACTGCCTGTAAAAGCACGCCGTAAGCGCCGCAAATGCCGCGCCGCAAATGCCGATGAAGATCAAATTTTCATGATTTATCGCTAAGATCGAGCCGAATAAAAAGCTCATCAGATCGGATTTGTATCCGGGCGTGAGATCGGCGAAGATTATCCCCAAAGCCATTCCAAACGCCCATATCGCGCCGATTACGGCGTCGAAGCGCTCGGTATTTCGCAGCGTGACGTAGGCGATGAGCAGCCCCAAAAACAGCGCAAATACGCTAGCTCCCAGCACGGGCGAGATGCCTAAAAACAGCGCGATGCCGATGCCGCCGTATGCGCCGTGCGCGATGCCGCCTGCTATGAAGCTCATGCGATTTATCACGACTAAAGAGCCCACGACGCCGCAGACTATGCTGACTAAAAGTCCGCCGAGTAGGGCATTTCGCATGAAATCATAGGATAGAATTTCAGCCATTTTCGCCCTCCTTGCAGCAGCATTCGTTAAGCGCGAGATCGACGGCGCAGAAGTGCCCGTGCTCGCGTCGTAGATGATCTAAAAATTCCGCCCTGCCCCCGGGATCGATCTCATGAGTGTGCGCCGAGCCGTTTGCGACGTAAAGAGCGCGATTTGCGTAGTTTAGCGCAAGCTGCACGTCGTGGCTGATTAGAATTATACCGCAGCCGCCCTCGTTTAGGGATTTTAAAAGCTCGTAAATTTGAACCTGCCCCATCGTGTCGATGCTCGCTAGCGGCTCATCAAGAAGTAAAATTTTAGCCTTCGCGCACAGCGCCCGCGCGATGTAAACGCGCTGTCTCTGCCCGCCGCTAAGCTCGCTGATACGGCAGCCGGCTAAGCTCTGCATGCCTACGCGCCCCAGGGCTTGCATGGCTTGCTCGCGCTCGGATTTGGAGTAGAAGCCGAAAATTTTCTTATCTATCAGCCCCATTAAAACGACTTCGAGCACGCTGATGGGAAAGCTTTTGTTTATCGCGATGAACTGCGGCACGTAGCCCATTTGCGCCCTGGCAAGCGCGGGCGATCTGCCTAAAATTTCGATCGTGCCCGAGCTTGGTCGCAGCAGCCCCAAAAGCAGCTTCAAAAGGGTGCTTTTGCCGCCGCCGTTGGGCCCGAAAATCGCTAAAAAATCGCGCAGCTCGTAGCTTAAGCTTATATCTTTTAAAATTTCGCGTTTTTCGTAAGCAAAGTTTAAATTTCTTATCGTCACGTCCGCCATGAACGCCCTTTCGCCTAGATTTTGAAAGTATTTATTATAGCCCAAATTCGGAAAAATTGCCAAATTTTGCTATTATTACAAAAAATTTAAAGGCGAGCGGTGGAGAAAATCGGCGAAAAATCAGATGAAAATAGCTGGGATAAAAAGTCCGAAAGTTACGCTAAATTTAGCGGCGAACTAGGGGATTTCGGCAAGCGGGTGTTTGAGATACTGCGCGGTTGGGGCGTGAACTTTGCGGGCAAAAGCGTGCTCGACGTGGGCGCCGGCACGGGGGTTTACTCGCTATATCTCGCGTCGCTGGGCGCAAAGGTCACGGCGATCGATAGTTCGGAGGGGATGCTGCGCGAGCTAAGGCGCAGCGCGCAGGAGTTTGGCATTCCTTTGCAAAACGTATTAAATTTAAGCTTTGCGGAGTTTTGCGAGCGGCTGAGCCGCGATGGTTTTGCAGACGCGGCGGGCGAAAATTTTAAAATTTATCCGCGCTCGCAAAGTAAAATTTCAAACGCGCAAACCCAAGAAAGCGCCGCGCAGGCTTTAAATTTTAAAAATTCTGCGAGCAAAAGCCGCGAGAGCGAAAATTTTAAAATTCCCGCAGTTTTTGACATCGCGTTTCTTACTATGAGCCCCGCGCTAAAAAGTACGGAGGATTTTGAGGCGTTTTTGGCTTTGGGCGAGCGAAAAATTTATCTAAACTGGGCGAGCGAGCGCAATTCATCGATGCTTGCGCCGCTTTTTGAGCGCTTTGGCACGGGGCATAAAAGACTTGCTACCGCCGCCGAAAAGTTCGAGGCGCTACTAAAGACGCGCGACATCAAATTTAAAAGCGAAATTTTAACTGAAAAGCGCGAGCAAAAACGCAGCCTGCAAGAAGCTGTGCAAAACGCCGCATGGCACCTACATATGGACGGCGCGAAGGCCAGTGAGCGCGAGATCGAGGAGCTTTTGAAAAAGCGGGCTAAAGGCGGGATGATAAGCGATGAGATCGAAGCGAGTTTTAAGCTGTTTTATATTTAGCCTGGCGCCGCTTTTGGGGCTTTGCGGCAATCTTTTCTCGCCGCTTGAGATGCCTAAATACGACCCGCAAAAGGCGCGGCTGGGCGCAAAAATTTTTACTGACGTAAGATTTAGCAGCAAAGGCCGCTCCTGCGAAAGTTGCCACAACTTCTATCTAAACGATTCGGGTGCTTCGGTGCGCGATGGACGCGTGCCTACGCTCATAAATTCTTATTATTTTGACCGCTACTTAGGCGATTATAATTTCGCGGGCTTTGAAGCGCGGATCGCGGCATCGGTTTTTAGCGAGAATGAACTGGATGCGAGCGAAGATAGAATTTTAGAGCTTATCAGGAAGAATTTAGCCTACAAGCAGGCTTTTGAAAGTGCTTACGGCGAGGCGAATACGGCGAACTTCATTGATGCGTTGAAGGAATTTTTAAAGTCCAAAACGGCGATAAATTCCAAATTTGACCGATTTTTGCGCGGCGAGGTTAAGCTAAATGATGCCGAATATAACGGATATGTGCTTTTTGTGCGGCTATGCTCGGCATGTCACAACGGCGTTAGCCTAGGCACCGGCAGCTTTACTAAAATTCGCCCAAGCACGGAAGAGGAGGATGCGCCTAGGCATAGGTTCACTTCCGACGGATTTGAGTTGCGCCGCGTGCCTAGCTTGCGCAATATCACGCAAACCGCGCCTTACGTAAACGGGCAGATGGATTTGCGTCTTGCGGTGCGGCAGATTGCAAAGGATCTGCTAAAATACGATCTTAGCGATGGGGAGCTTGATGCTTTGATGAGCTTTTTAGCTACACTTAAGGGCGAGATGACGGAGGCGCAGGATGAAAGATAAGATAATGTGGACTTTGATGGTGGGAATTATGATATTAGGCATAATCATCGCCGGGAATTATTTCTCGTCGCTAAGAGATGTAGCGAGATTTAGCACGATTTCGCGCGAGCTAGCTTTGATCGATAACGCCGATAACCGCTTAAATATATTATTTGATGCAAAGATCGCAAGAAGGGACTTTTCGATCGCAAATGCCGATATGCGCGGCATCTATCAGGTGCTGCAAGCTTTACAAAAAGACAAAATCATCGATAAAATCGGACTTAGCAGCGATGTGCGCGCGATCGGAAACGCTTTTAGCGATAAGATTTCGCTTTTGGACGAGCTTGGGGCTTTAAATTCGCAGAATTTAATCCTTTTTCAAAGTCTGCAGCAAAAATTTTTATCCAGTGGCACAAATGTGCAAAGAGCAAATCTCTACTCTCAAATTTTAGGGCTTAATTATAAAAATCGCTCCGAGATCTCTGCTTTAAAAAGTGCGCTAGAAAGCGCAGATGCGTCAAGCCCCGACGAAGCTGCGTTTATAGGAATCGCACGGCAAATTTTAAGGAATTTCGAGCGGCAAAATATCATCGTAAGCGATAATCTTTCGTTACTCAACGAGCGCTTCGCAAGCCTGCGCGAGCGATTTTCTTACGCTAGCGAGGAATTCTACGGCTCGTTTATGCAAATGACGATGCTTTACACGGCGGTGTTTTTGTCGTTTTTACTGCTTACTTACATCATAAATTCCGATGCTTTGCGTAGTAAACGCGCCCTCGCGCCCTATCACGCACTATGCGAACAAGCAGGCGAAGCGATAGTTTTAGCAGATCAAAACTTTAAAATTTTATACGCTAATAAAAGCGTGCTTAACTTAAGCGGCTACGAACAAAGCGAGCTGGAAGGAAGCGATCTTGGAGTTTTGATGCCCAAAGATAAAGGGATCGAACTTCCTGCGATGGTAAATAAAAGCGCCAAAGATACGCGCCTGCTTCGCAAAAACGGCGAGCTAGCCGATGTGAGCCTAAGGCTATCAAATATCGCCGCTGCATCCAAGCCGCCGCTATATGCGCTTTACGCTCATGATATCGGCGAGCGCGAGATTATGAAACTAGCTCTTGCGAGCGCGAAGGAAAGCTTAAACAATCAAGTCTATATCGATCATCTTACGGGCCAGGGCAACGAAGCAGCGCTATATGAGCTAATAAACGCAGAAAAAACGGGCGTAGCGATCTACATCACTATCGTAAATTTTGCGAATTTACGGCTTTTTTACAAGGCGGAGACGACGAATGAAATTCTGCGCTCCTTTGCGCGCACGCTTGCAATGTGTATCGAATCGCACGAGATCAAAGCTAGTATCTTTCGCATCCAATCGGATGAGTTTTGCCTATTTTACGAGGGACTAAATGTCGCGCGCGACGTGGAGATCATAAATAAATATTTCACCGACAAGGTCTTTAATCTCCATACCACCGAGGGCTTTGCCTCCGCGCCTTTAAATATCACGATGGGCGTAAGCGAGCGTGCCGACGTAGCGGGTGGCGCAAATAGGGTCTTTCAGGCGGTTATGGCGATGTATGAGGCGCAGAGCAAAAACGAGCACGTGGGCTTTTATTCGCGTCCTAATGCTATTGAGGAAAAATATCTTCAAAACCAGATTATGATCAACACCATTCAAAACGCGATCAAGAAAAACCAAGTCTTTGTGCTTGTTCAGCCCATATTTGATATCACCCACCGCGATCCTAGTGGTAACACCTACGGCACCGAGGGCGGTGATTATGTCCCGTTAGTATATGAAATTCTAATCCGCCTAATCGATCGTTCGGGCAAGACGCGCTGCCCGGGTGAGTTTATCGATATCGCAAAGCAAACCTCGCTCTACATCCCGCTAACTCAGGTCGTAATAAACGAAGCCTTTCGCTTGCTAGACCGCTTCGCAGGGACTTGCTTTAGCATAAATCTTTCATATTTTGACATCGCAAACGAAGGTATCAAGGAGCTTTTAGAGCGCAAGCTCGCATCCAGCCCAAATGCTTCAAATTTATTTATTGAAATTTTAGAAAGCGAGGAATTCGACGATTACGAGAGTCTTAGAAGCTTCATCGCCGTAGCCAAAAACTATGGCTGCAAGGTCGCGATAGACGATTTTGGCAGCGGATACTCCAACTACTATAGAATTTTAACGCTCGACGTGGATTACATAAAGATCGACGGAGCGCTCATCAAAAATATCGCAAACGACAAAAACTCGCGCGCCATCGTCGAAACCATCGCTAACTTCGCGCGCAAGCAGGGCTACGAGCTCATCGCCGAATACGTAGAAAACCACGAAATTTCAATCATCTTAGAAGAGATGGGGATTAAATATATGCAGGGCTACTTCTACAGCAAGCCGATGGAGCCTTCGAGGATAAAATTCTAACCTCATCTCGCCGCGGTCTATAGCCTGCCTCTTTAAATTTATAGCTCAAAGATCGCCTTCGTAAGGCGAGAAATTCTGATTTAGCAAGTCGCCGCTTTAATTTATACGGAATTTATCTTGGCAAATACTGCACGGTTTTATCGCAAACTTATGGCGCACCCTATAGCTAGGATTGCCGTAAAAGCTTACGCATGGCAAATAAAGTGGGAGCTCAATTTAAAATTTAATGGCGGATCTATGGATGAAATTTTGCGAAGTTCAAAATTTTAAAATTTTAAGCCATAGAATTTTAAAATTTGAAATGCGCTAACTGCAAATTTAAGGCTAAATTTTAAAATTCAGTAGCGATAAAATTTTAAATTCCGCGCCTTAAATCCGCCTGCAAATTTTAAAATTTTATGGCGCAAATTTTCAATTCATTCATATAATAAACATTTCGCGCGAGCTTTGCAAAAATAAAAATTTTAACAAGCTTTGCTCTAAGTAGCGATAGAGCCTTCAAATGCAGGCGGAATTTTTAAGTGCAAACTTTCTTGCTTTCAGCGAGAATGAGCTTAAATTTTAGGCTTTAGCGCCTTAGCTTGAGCAAATTCGCTCTAAGCCTTCATGCTCCCCGTATCCTTAAATCTTTGATGCCACGACAACGCCTCGCTTAGGATGTGCGGAGTATGCCCAGCACAGGGCTGCGCACATGCCCGCTCGAAATAATCTCTCAGCGCGTCTTGGTAGCTGGGATGCGCGATGCTTATCATCGCGCGAGCCCGCTCACGAGGGCATTTACCGCGCAGATCGGCGATGCCGTATTCGGTGATGATAACCTGAGTATCGTGCTCGGTATGATCGACATGGCTTACGAAGGGCACGATAGCGCTAATCGCGCCGCCCTTAGCGAGCGACGGGCTCAAAAATAGCGACAAATATCCGTTGCGAGCGAAGTCACCGCTACCGCCGATGCCATTTTTCATCTGCGAACCCATGACGTTTGTGGAGTTTACGTTGCCGTAGATATCTGCCTCTAGCATGCCATTCATCGACACGACGCCGAGCCTTCTGATGAGTGCTGGCGAGTTGGAGACGTCTTGTGAACGCAGTATGATGTGCTTGCGGTAGAAATCGATGTTTTTTTGAAATTCCTCGACACCTGCGGGGCTAAGCGATAGCGCTGTGGCACTTGCAGTGCCTACGACGCCTCTTCTGATGAGATCTAGCATGCCGTCTTGGATCACCTCGGAGTAGCACTGCAGCCCTTGATAGCCGGCGTCTTGTAGCGAGCTAAGCACGGCGTTAGCGACGTTGCCGATGCCCGATTGTAGCGGCAGTAGCTTCTTTGCGGGAAGCCTGCCGCAAGCTTCCTCGTTTTTTAGGAATTTTACGACGTTTCGCCCAATCGCGCTTGAAATTTCATCCACGGCGGTGAAATTATTGACGCGATCATGCGTCCTAGCCTCTATAACAGCGATTACTTTAGCAGGATCTACATGCATGTAGGGGCTGCCTACGCGATCGCCTACGTGCTTGATCGGCAGATCCTCAGCATGCGGCGGTAGGCGCAGATCTGTAACGTCGTGAATGCCCTCCAGCTCAAGTGGCTGGTAGTAATTCACTTCTAAAATCACGCGATCGGCGATATCGAGCCAGGCTTGGTTGTTGCCTAGCGATGTGGACGGCACGAGCTCACCGCTTTCTTTAATCGCCACTACTTCGATCACAGCAAAGTTTAGATGTGGAAAAAAGCCCGCCTTAAGCTGCGCGGCAAGGCTTGATAGATGCACGTCTGCGTATCGCACGGCGCCGCTATTTATCGCACGGCGCATATCGGCATCCGTAAAAAACGGCGCGCGAAAGCTCACGGCACCTGCTTTTGCCAAAACTCCGTCTAAAAGCGGATCGGTCGATGCGCCTGTAAAAATTTCGATTTGATAGGGCTCGCCTTTTTCGTGCAGCGCTGTCGCTCGTTGCGCCAGAGCCTGCGGCAGCGCTAGTGCGCAGCCCGCCCCAACAAAGCCGCTAAAGCCCACCGATGCGCCATTTGGGATCAGCTCGCAGGCTTCCTCGGCGCTCATAATTTTTGATTTTAGATATTCGTTTTGCACGCGTGAGTTCATTTTCCGTCCTAGCCGTGATTTGGGCGAAATTATAATATTTTTGCGCTAAATTTCAAAATCTAAATTTCGTGCGCGAGCTAGGCTATAGAGCAAAATATGAGGCGCGGTCGGTTGGGATACGCCACAAACGCTTCCGATCAGGCTTTTTTTGCTTCGGCGGTTTGCAATACCCGCTTGCACAAGCGCTCCGTAAATAGGGTTTTAAGCGTGATTGAAGCTTAGTTGATAGTCTCGCTGCGATACTGCAAATACTTATCGCGCACCCAATCTTGCGAAATTTAAACGCAAAATTTCATCGCATAATTTGTGAGCTGCGATATTTAAATTTAAGCTTCCTTTTGCAATTTAATCGCTCGCCGCACTCAAATTTAAATCCCCGCCTCGCAATTTTAAAATGGATGTTTTGAAATTTATCGCTCGTGGCGTTTAAATTCCGCGTCTAGCGAGCCTTGAACTCATATTTGAAATTCCATCACTTGCGATGCACGCATTTGCCCATCGCACCTGTATTTTAATCCGCATTAATGAAATTCCCTCTGTCTGAAATTTTAACCTCTTCGCACAATATGGCAGTTTAAAATTTCAAATTTCTCGCTTTTTTTTTGGGAGCGGCTCGACATAGATACGTAAAATTTTGATAAATTTACGCTTGCAAAATTCTAAAAATTATATCATCGTCACGGCTAAATTGCAGATTTGTTTAAATTCTGGTTCTTAAAATTGTAGCCTGGCCGTCACGCACGATTTGCAATTCAAAGAGCCTTGCCGCGTAAATTCTAATCTCTCTGAGCCCAAAAATTGACGCCGCTTAATACATGAATTTAAACGCGTTTTGGAATTCAAAATTTAGCCCGCCTTGTTACCATTTTCGGTCGAGCTCTATAAAATTTCGGCAAATTTTATACTCGCGGAATTTTAAAATTTTATCGCCATAAAAGCCAGTAAAATTTTATCTCTGCGGCTTGCCGTCGCCAAATTTCGCGACTATCTCCTCGCTACAGCTCTCTTTGGGCGCCCAGCCTTCGCGCTTCATCCGCGCCAGATTGTCGCATGCCTCCTGCGAGCCGCCCTCGCAAAGCTCGTCGTATATCACGAGGCTGCGGCACTGCCCGCTCGCGAAGCTCTCCAGCGTCGCGGCATTGCCCAGGCAGGCTCGCTCGCGCAGATCGCTCACTTTGCTAGGTATTTGGTGCGCGATTTTTACCAGGCTTCGCTTGATCGATTTTTCTTTGACCTCGTTGGCGTATTTTTTCACATCCAGGATCGAGTTCGTGCCGATGATCTCGCTCATCACGTTCTCGTCAAATTTGCTCCCAAGCTTGGTTTTTAAAAATCCCGTTTCGACGGGCAAATTTTCATTGAGGCACTTTACCATCGCGTCGTAAATGTCGCCGTGAGTGCGCAGGTAAAAGTCAAACGGGCTTAGGATATCGAAAATCTCGCTTAGATTGTCCGCGCTATAGATGATGGATGCGAGGATCGCGCGCTCCATATCTAGGTCGTAAAGGTTGTGAAAATCCACGTCGTTAAATTTATTTTTTGCCACTTTCGCTCCGTTTAAATTTTAATATCCGGCTTCATTTAGCTTTTTGTAGTCGTCGCAGCCAAACTGATCGCCCAGATCGCATGCTTTGCCAAAATACTCTTTGGCTGTTTTGAAATTTTGCTCCACGCCTTTTGCCTCAAGATATAAAGAAGCGACATCGTAGCAAGCGTCAGCGCCCCCTAGATCGCAGGCCTTTTGATAAAGCTCCATTGCCTTTTTGTAGTCTTGTTTCACGGCTTTGCCGCTATTGTATGCATGACCAAGCTGAGCGCAGCCAACGGCGTCTTTTTTATCGCATGTCATTTGCCAAATCTCTATCGCTTTTTTGTAGTCTTGCCTCACGCCCTCGCCGTTGTAATAACTGATACCAAGGAAAGAGCACCCATTGATACTTCCTTTATTGCAAGCGCTCTCAAAGTGCTTTGCCGCTCTTGCCAAGTCTTGATAATAAGATGCCTCCAATCCATATTCAAGCTCTTTTTGCGCCGATAATTCAAAGGCAAAGGCAAAATTTAATAAACCTGCCAAAGCCATCATCACAAAAATAAATTTTCTCATCATTAATCCTTTAAATTTTTATTGATATTTTGATCCGCGTCGGTTAAAAAGCTTTCATCTTTGCTCCTTTGTTTCGTTTATCCGCTCGCATGCTTCGATTTACCGCCTCATCGCGCATTGCACTCGCACAGCCCGCTAAAATTTCAAAGGCTCGTGCGCTCTATCTGAGATCGAAGCTTGGAATTTTATCGCCTCTGCCGCGCTAATTTTTCGGCAGTAGATCGAGCACCGCGCAGGCGCGCTTGTTGTGCATTTTGCATGCCTTATCTAGCGCCTGCCCCGAGAGCCCAAAGCTTTGAGGAGTGCCTATTCCTTGGAGATATTTGACCGATAGCTCGTAGCAAGCTTCGCTGCTGCCGGCATCGCACTGCTCGCGAAAAAGCTCAAACGACGCCACGACGTCCTTTTCAACGCCGAGGCCGCGCCCTAGCGCATCTGCGTAGAAAAAGCACGATAGCTGATCTTTTCGCTCACAGCCGCTTTTCAGGCCGCGCGCGACGCGCTCGCAGGAGCCCTCGTCGCTTTTTACGATGCAGCTTTGCAGATCTGCCCGCGAAATTCCGTCCGTTTGAATGACCGCATCGGCGCTGCTTTGCGAGCCGGCGCTTGCTTCGCCGCTCTTTAGAAAGTGCGCGCTTTGAGTTTCGCCGATACTCGTTGTTTTGCCCGCCGCAGAAATTTTATCCGCCCGCGCGCTCTCGCCGCAGTTTGCCGCAAGTGCGCAAAATAGCGCCAAAAGTAGAAATTTTTTCATACCCGCCTCCGTTAAATTTAGCGCCATTTTAATTAAAAATGCTGAATTTAAGGAAAATGCGCTCTGCCCTAAATTTCAGCTTTGTGCCGCAGCGCGTTTGAAGCGCGAATTTAAAGCGCGCCGCCGAGGTGATCGATCACAGGCTCTTTAGCGCCGCAAGTACGTTTTGTGCGTCCTGCTCGGGTTCAGCGATGCGGCTAAAGCGCTTTATCTCCTTGCCGCCTCGAAAAATCAGGGTTTGGCGGTGGTAAAATTTCTTCCCGTCGCCGGTAGTGAAGGTTTCGAGCTGCAGCGGTGCTTCAAGCTCGAATTTTTCGTCGTTTATGAACTCAAACGAGGCGCCCGTAGCGCGCTTAAACTCGCTCGTGCCCGCCTCGCCCATGCTGCCTACGGCGATAAGCTCGAAGCCGAGGGCTTTTATCTGCGCAAACGCGCTCTCGTAGGCCTTGCACTGAAGCGTGCAGCCAGTAAGTCCCGCCGCGCCGCGCAACTCTTCCGGCAAAAATTTGCCGCTGTCGCCCATTTTCGGATAGGTAAAAACCACGCAATTTTTCGGTAAATTTATCATCTCTCGCCTTTTGATCGAAATAGGTCGCAAAAATAGCATAAAAAATCTTAAACCCGCTTAACGGATGAAATTTTAATAAAATTTATCCCGCATTTCGGGCTTTTACTCGTTGTTTCCCGCGATCGTTTCGATTAGTTTGCGTTTGTTGCGGCGGTTGTAAAGCACCGACGAGACGAGCGACAGCGCGATGAATAATATCCCCACGGTGCCCGTTATGATCTCGCTTACTTCAAATTTCAGCTTGGCAAACATTATAAACGCCAAACACGCGATAGCATAGTGCGCGCCGTGCTCCAGATACGCGAAGTGCGACAGCGTGCCGCGCGCGATGAGATACAGCGTGATGGAGCGCACGAACATCGCGCCTGCGCCGAGACCTAGCATGATGATGAAGATATTATCGCTTAGCGCAAACGCGCCGATCACGCCGTCGAAGCTAAAACTCGCGTCCAGGGTCTCTAAGTATAAAAAGCCCGCAAGGCCGTTTTTTACGCCGTCCGTGCCGAAAAGGCGGTCGAAGCAGGAGATGAGTAGATAGAGCAGGATCGCGCCGAAATACGCTGCGCCGAGCGTAGCCGAGCCCGTTTTAGCAAGCAGCACGAGCCCCGCGGCTAGAGCGATCAGCGTGGGAGCGTTTGGAATGCGCTTTAAAAATCGCACGAGCCCGTTATTTTCGATTATGCCTAGCCAGTGTAGCTCGCGCTGCGCATCGAAGAAAAAATCGCAAAAGACCATCAGCAAAAACGCGCCGCCGAAAACATAAATTTGCGCTTCGTTCTCGCTTAAAATTTCATGGTAGCGATGCGGCTGCTTAAGCGCCAGCACGAGGGTTTCCCAAATACCAAGATGCGCGCTTGCGGCAACGATTAGTACGGGGAATAAAAACCTCATGCCAAAAACCGCGATCGGAATGCCCCAGAGGATAAATCTGCTCTGCCACACCGGCGCCATATCTTTTAGCACCTTGGCATTGACTACGGCGTTGTCGAAGCTAAGGCTGATTTCCAGCGCGCATAAAAGCGCGCAGATATAAGCGGCACCAGCACCGCCGATATAAAACGCGATAGCAAGCGCAATTAGGCTTACTACAAAAGAGGAGTAAAAATATTTCATCGCTGTCCTAGCCGATTTTTTGCGCGATTTTAGCAAAATTTAGCCCTAAATTCTATATAATTGCAAAAATTCCAAAAAAGGCAAAAGATGCTTACCAATCCCGTATTTATCAGTATCTGTGTGATGTGCGCGCTGTGCTTGCTGAGGTGCAACGTAATGCTTGCGATCCTAATCGGCACGATATGCGCCGTGCTCTCAAGTAAGATCCCGCTGGGAGACGCCATAAATTTATTCATAAACGGCAACCCCGAAAACGCCGGCAGTCTCGGCATGGGCGGAAATTTAGAAACCGCGCTTTCATATCTGCTGCTAGGCGTCATCGCAAGCGCGATCTCAAAGACCAACTTAACGGCGATCTTGGTGCGCGCGGTGGCAAATTTAATCAGCGACAAAAAATACGTCTTTATCTTTTCGATCGCCTTTTTTGCGTGCTTCTCACAAAATTTAATCCCCGTGCATATCGCCTTTATCCCGATTTTGATCCCGCCGTTAGTTAAGATCATGAACTCGCTAAAGATCGACCGCCGCGCCGTAGCATGCGCGCTGACGTTCGGCCTGCAGACGCCGTATATGGCGCTGCCGCTGGGATTTGGACTTATCTTTATGGGGCTAATCGAAAAAAATATGAACGCAAACGGCATCGCAGTAAGCCTTGGCGACATATCAAGCGTGATGTGGCTAAGCGCCGTGCCGATGCTCGTGGGGCTAGTGTTAGCCGTGATCTACTACCGCAAGCCGAGAGACTACGCCGAAACCAAACAGAGCCTGGATGCGCATTTTAGCGAGCTTAAGATGGGTATGCGCGAATGGGGCGCTCTAGCGGGTATCGCGGTGTGCTTCGCGGTGCAAATTTGGATCAAATCCCTTCCGTTTGCCGCGCTTAGCGGAATTTTAGTAATGCTTGCTAGCAAAGGCATCGAGTGGAAAAAGCTCGATAACGTATTTGACGAGGGCGTGCATATGATGGGCTATATCGCGTTTTTGATGCTGATCGCCGCAGGATACGGCACGATCTTAAAAGAAACCGGCGGCGTGAACGAGCTGGTGCACGTAGCGAGCACTTTAAGCGGCGGCAAGCTCGGCGGCGCGCTGCTGATGATCGGCATCGGGCTACTCGTGACGATGGGTATCGGCTCGAGCTTCGGCACGATCCCTATCATCGCTACGATATACTGCCCGCTAGCCGCGCAGCTGGGCTTTAGTACGGCGGCGACGATCTTTATCATCGGCGTGGCTGCCGGTATCGGCGATGCGGGCTCGCCTGCGAGCGATAGCACGCTCGGACCTACCGTGGGGCTGAATATCGACGGCGGACATAGCCATATGTGGGATACCTGCGTGCCGACCTTTATTTTCTTTAATATCCCGCTAATCATATTCGGCATAATCTTTTCGATGATGTTATAGATTGCAGAATTTACGCGGGTTTTCGCGGACAGAATTTTAGAATTTCGCCCGCGCGGCGCTGCTCGTAAATTTTGTAAATTTACGAATGTGGCCATTTTTAAATTTAGCTGCGCGGCTTTACTTTTAAATTTGCTCGCGCGATTTTGCCAAAATTTATTTGCGTCGCTCGCGCAATCTACTTAAATTTAACCGCTCGCGGCGTGTTGATGAAAATCATTGCTAAAATTTGAAATTTCGCATAAAATGGGCGAAATTTCATAACAAGGAGCGGCGGTGGAGCAAATTTACCCCTACGTGCAGATCGTCCATCTCATCTGCGCCATTATCTTTTTGGGCTACATATTTTTCGACGTCGTGATTTTTATGCGGCTTAAAGGCACGCTGGGTGCGGATTTTGAGCGCGTTAAAAAAGCGATCGGCTCGCGCGCGATTAAAATCATGCCGGTTTGCCTTTTTACGCTGATTATCACCGGCGGAATGATGATGAGCCGTTGGGTCGGAAGCGCTAACGGCGGGTATTTCGGCACGCCGCTTCAAAAAATCTTTATGCTAAAAGTTGCGCTCGCGCTCATCATCGCCGTGTGCGTAGCGATAAATTTAAGTTGCCGCGCGATGGGAAGGCCTGCGCCTGAGTTTTTACGAACAAATATCCACAAAATCGCCTTTGTATTTGGATTCATCATCGTGCTTTGCGCCAAGCTTATGTTTGTAGTATGATTTATAGCGCAAAATTTAGCGCTGGCGGCACGCTTTTATCGCGAAATTCTGTAGCGTGGCACAGATTTAATTTTGCTTGCTTTTAAAATACGACGCTTGCTAAAAATTTTAAAATTCCAATTTATCGAGCGGGCATAGGGATTTAAGAATTTTAAATTCCGCTATGTCTGCGCTAAAGCGCGAAATTTTGAAATTCCACTCCTTTCTTGTGCTGTTTTGTCAAATGCAATCTGCAAAATTTAATCTCATAAAATTTTAAAATTTCATCGTAAGCTTTAAAACGCCCATAAAATTTTTAACCCAATCCTACGCTGAAAATTTTGTAAAATTCTGTGGCTTTAAAATTTTGCAAAATTTTAAAAATTTTAAATTTTACCGCTAGGACGCGGATGAGAATTCTAAAAAAACTCGCGCAAAATCGAAGCAGACAATTAAAAAGCGAATTTATTTGGCGACTTTACTTACTATTTAATAATCATTAAAGATATAAAAAGCTAAAATTGCTTTTCGCCTGCGGGCGGATTTAATGTCTGCTTGCCATTCGGGCGGGATTTTGAGGTTTTCCGTAGCCGTGGCAATGATTTTGAAATTATTTATGAGAAAGGAAAAAGGATGAAGAAATTTCTCTTAGGTCTGCTCGTCGCAGCTTTGGCCAGTAGCGCGCTTTGCGCAAGATCGCTCTCCGAGATCAAAAGTAGCGGAGTGCTTAGAATAGGCGTTTATGACGCGCAGCCGCCTTTTAGCAAGATAGAAGACGGCGTGCATCAGGGCTTTGAGGTCGATATGGCAAATGCCATCGCTAAAGATATGCTTCCATCAGGCGGAAAGGTGGAGTTTACCTCCGTGCTTGCAAATCAGCGTATAAAATTCCTACAAGAAGATAAGGTGGATGCGGTTATCGCAACTCTTACCGTAACTCCGGAGCGCGAGAAGCAGATCGATTTTACGACCCCGTATTTTAGCGTCAATATAGGAATTTTGACCCGCGTCGAAGATAAGATTAAATCCTTAAATGAATTACAAGATAAAACTATTTTAGTTCTTAGCGGCGGTACTGCAGAAACATACTTTGAAAAGCAAGGCTATAATATCGCTAGATGCGATAACGCAAACGCTTGCTACAAGGCGCTAAAAGCTGGACAGGGCGACGGGTATGCCGATGATAACCTAGTCGTGCTGGCTTATCCGGTATTAGATAAAAAGGTTGAAGTAAATATCAAAAATTTAGGCACTTCGGATTTTTTAGCCATCGGTGTGAAAAAGGGCAATTCGGAGCTTTTGGATTTTCTAAACGGCGAGCTAATCAAGCTAAGCAAAGAGGGCTTTTTCAAAAATTCGTTCGATAATTTCATCGAGCCTTACTACAAAGGAACTGCAGAGAAAAAGTATTTCTTGCTAGATGATCTTTATAGCTTGCTGTAATTTTTAAAAAGAGGGGGGCGCTATGAAAAAGATAATCCTAGCATTGATGCTGGCTGCGTGTTCGCTTTTTAGCAACACTTTGGCTCAAATCAAAGAAAAAGGGGTTATTCGAATCGGTATAGATGGCTCGTCTCCGCCGTTTAGCGTCGCTAAAGCCGGCGAATATAGCGGCTTTGAGATACTTTTAATCGAAGGGCTTGTTAAAGAAATTTTCGGCGATAAAGGCGGCAAGATACAATATGTCGTAACGGTAGGCGATGACCGTATAAAAGCGGTGCAGGACAACAGAGTCGATTTAGATATCGCGCTTATCTCGGTTACGAAAGAGCGTGAGAAGCTGGTAGATTTCTCCGATCCATACTTTAGCGTAAATATCGGCGTGCTAACTCGTAGCGACGATAATATCAGAAAGGTCTCCGATCTAAACGGAAAGACTATACTAGCGCAGCCCGGCACTACTGTGTTTGATTACTTTACGAAACAGGGCTATAACGTAGTACCGTGTGCGAGCGCGAATGAATGCTTTAATGACCTAAAATCGGGTAAGGGCGACGGATACGGAGACGATAATCTGCTTGTGTTCGCTTACGCCGTAGTTGATCGCAAAGTCGAAGTAAATATCAAGAATTTAGGCTCTACTGACTTTTTATCGATCGCGGTGCAAAAGGGCAATACAGAGCTGCTTAACGCGGTAAATGCGGGATTAATTGAGCTAAGTAAAAAGGGTTTTTTTACAAAAATTTTTGATGAGAGTATTGAGCCTTTTTATAAAGGCACCATTGATAAAAAGTATTTCTTGCTGGACGATCTTTACAGCTTGTTTTAATTTAAAGTGGCGATGGATGGAATTCTATTCGCTGGCAAATTTTAGTAAAATTTAAAGGAATTTTATGAAAAAGATTATATTTGCGTTGTTAATCGCTTCATGTTCGTTATTTGCTAACTCTTTAGCGCAGATCAAAGAAAAAGGGCTCATTCGTATCGGAATAGACGGCTCACTGCCGCCGCTTAGCGTATCCGAGGATGGAAGATATAGCGGTTTTGAAATTTCGCTTATCGAAGAGCTCGTGAAAGAAATTTTCGGCGATAAGGGCGGCAAAATCGAATATGTTGTAACTCTAGGCAACGACCGTATCACAGCCGTGCAAGATAACAAGGTCGATTTGGATATCGCAGCCATCACGGTTACGAAAGAGCGCGAGAAACTAGTGGATTTTTCAAACCCTTACTTTAGCGTAAATATCGGCGTACTAACCCGTAGCGATGACAATATCAAGACAATAAACGACCTGCAGGATAAAGAAATTTTAGCAGAGCCCGGCACTACGGCGTTTGATTATTTTAATAAGGAAGGCTTTAAAGTTATCTCATGCGCTAGTTCTAGTGAATGTTTCCGAGCGCTAAAATCCGGTCGCGGCAGCGGCTATGCAGACGATAATATGGTAGTTTTGGGCTATTCGGTTGTAGATCGCAAGGTAGAGGTAAATATCAAGAATTTAGGCACGTCGGAATTTTTAGCTATCGCGGTGCAAAAAGGCAACAACGACTTGCTAAACGCCTTAAATGACGGACTTGTCAAGCTCAGCAAAAACGGCTTTTTCAAGAAAATTTTTAACGACAGCATCGATCCTTTTTACAAGGGAAAGGCTGAGAAAAAATATTTCTTGTTAGATGATCTTTATAAAATGTTTTAATTCAAAGGACGAAATATGAAAAAAATTCTATTAAGTATTTTGCTAGGTGCTGGCGCGCTTTGCGCTAATTCCCTAGCAGATATCAAGCAAGCAGGCGAAATTCGCATAGGCTTGCAAGATTCCCAGCCTCCGTTTAGCTTCGATGATAACGGCACGCTGAAGGGCTTTGAGGTTGACTTGGCAAACGAGCTAGTCAAAAATCTATTCGGCAATAAAAAGATCAAAATCGACTTTATCGCCGTAGCATCTAAAGATCGCGTTCCCTCACTGGAGCAAAACAAAGTAGATCTCATCGTCTCCAAGCTTACCGTCACAAAAGATCGCGTTCAGAAAGTCGATTTTTCTTATCCGTATTATTCAGTGCAAATTGGCGTGCTAAGCCGTAAGGATGATAATATTTCAAGAATCGATCAGATCGCGCATAAAAAAATTCTAAGCGTTAAAGGCACAACTGCCGAGGAGCACTTCAAAAACGCGGGTTATGAGATTGCGACATGTGCCGATGCGAATGAATGTGTCGCCAGACTAAAGGCTGGCGAAGGCATAGGCTTTGCCGACGATAACACGGTCGTGCTCGGATACGCTAGAAACGACGCCGCACTTGATGCAAAAATCATTAACCTTGGCAAGGTAGATTATATCGCCGTTGCCCTATCTAAGGGCAATACCGAGCTGCTTGATGCGGTTAATAGCAGCCTGGTAAAAATGTATAAAGCGAAATTTTTCCATAAGGCTTTTGACGAGGATATCAAGCCATACTACGGCGGCAAGATCGATAAAAAGCACTTTACACTAGACGAGGTTTATAGCCTGTTTTAAATTTAGGCGCATTTAAAATTTTAAGGCGCCCTTTGAAGTCCAAACATACGCGCAGCTGCGATATTTGATCGCAGCTCGCTTTTGCCGCCAAGGCTTCGGCGGCATTTATAATTTAAATTCCGTATTTTTGCGGGTCCGGTTGCGATATAAAATTTTATGAGATTTTGATATGAGGTTGCGAAAAAGTGTGGCTTCTAAAAGATAGTCAGTCGTGCGAAATTCTAATCCGAGTAGTAAAATCTTATATCCTTTTTCAGTTGCATCGGCAGCACGTTAAATTTAGCCCTAAAAATTTTAGAAAAATGCGATAAATTATTGTATCCGACCATTTTAGCAGCTTCGTTTACGCTGATTTGATCTAGACTTAATAGCTCTTTTGCAATTCCAAGCCGCTCATTTGTCAGCATCGCATAAACGCTCGTGCCAAAATATGCTTTAAAATCCCTTTTTAGTGCAAATTCGTTCGTAGCGCAAAGATGAGCGAGCTCTTTAATGCTAGGTGGATTTTGCATATTTTCGAGTAATATTTTCTTTGCTTTTTGAACTGTTTTTATGCGATTTTCATCAAGGCTAAGCGTATTTTGGGGCTCATTAAATTTATGAAAACTTCTATAAAGCATCTCTAAAATTTTACTTTCCATAAAAATTTCGCGTATTTTGCCGTCGTATATCGCGGCATTTTCGAGCTCTTTGAGAATAATATTTTGCACGGCGCTTGTTTTAAATTTTTTCATGCAAACGGCCTGATCTAAATTCAAATTTTTTAAAATTCCCAGCTCATTTGCAAAAGCGGTGCTAAGCGCTATGCATGAGCTTTTATAGTGTTTATTTTCAAGCTCGTGAACGCCACGCAATTTGCTTTGCATAGTTCCGAGCCAAAACTCACCTTTATTCAAAACGAATTGATCTTTATCCGATCTGAAGCAGATAGGATTTTCGCCCGTATTGAAAAATAAAAATGAATAGCGGCTGCCCCGTTCGTGGCGATGCAAAAGGAAATCTCTGCAAATTATATCGCTGCTATAATATCCTATCTCTCCGCCAGTATAAAAAGAGCTAAAGTCGAATTTTATACTTTCGCTTTCAAGCTCGGTTTTGTTATACCCGCATTGCTTGGACGGCTCAATGTCGTTAGATATTTTTTGCAAAAAATCGTCTAAACTTATCTCTTTACCCATCTTATCCCTTTAGCGTTTAAAATAATCCCTCTGCCGTTTAGTATTTCTTGATAATGCATATCTTATTATAGTAAAATGAGTTTAAATTTTAATAATAAAAGGGGCGTTTGTGCGCGTAATATATAAATTATCACTGATCACTGCTGTAGCGACAGTCGGAATATCGAGCGAGATAGAAAAACAGGACAAAAGCGTAAATTTGGGTGAAATTACCGTAGTCAGTGCTACGGGCTATCGGCAAAATATCCAAGACGCACCCGCTTCTATCTCCGTTCTTACGCAAAAAGAGATACAAAAGCGCAACTACCAAGATATCTCCGCAATGCTAAAAGATTTGCCGAGTGCCTTTACCGCAACGCTAGGCGCTGCATCGAGAAAAGGCATAAGCCTAAGAGGCCTATCTCAAAAATATACGAAAATTTTAATCGACGGCAAGCCTGCGACCAGCGATAGCGCTTATAAAGGATTAAGAAGTATTGGCAGCAGTCAGAATTTCTTACCTCCCGCAAATGCGATAGAGCGCATAGAGGTCATCCGTGGTCCTATGAGCTCACTTTATGGCAGCGACGCTATGGGTGGGGTAATAAATATCATCACCAAGGGCTTTTCAAATGAGCTTAGCGGCAATGTAAACGGATACTATACTTTCGCTAAAAAATCGCAAATAAAAGGTGATTATCAAACGGGTTTTTATCTAAACGGAGCTATCGTCCCGGACGTGCTAGGTATCGCACTTTACGGCAGATTTTTTGAAAAGATAGAGGATAAAGAGCCTTATGCGAATAGAAACAATGAAGAGACGAATATGGGCGCAAAACTGATGTATAACGTAACGCAAAACGATGAGGTAACGCTTGATTATAGTAAAGTAAATAATAAATTTAGGCGTACATATGGGCGTACGCGAACAACCTCGGGAGGCAATAACGATATTGCGAAAGAGGATATGAAAGGCTACACCGCAAGCCTGTCTCATCAGGGAAAATACGATAAGTTTATGATAGATAGCTACGCAAATTACGATAGCATGAAAGAAAGCGGCGCCCAGGATCTGCGTCTTAGAACGACTACGCTAAATTCTAAAGGCTCATATTTTTTCGATTCAAATGCTTTGAGTTTGGGTGTGCAATACCGAAGCGAGAGATTAAACGAAGCCGCTACTACTGCAGATGAGGCAAATGTCAAAAGATGGGATTATTCGATCTACGGCGAGGATGATTTTTATCTAACTGATGATTTAACGCTAACCGGTGGAATCAGATATAACCGCGATAAAGACTACGGCGGCCATATATCGCCGCGCGCTTATGCCGTTTATCGTTTAAACGAAAGCTTTTCTATTAAAGGCGGCGTTTCGACGGGATATTCAACTCCGGATATTAAGCAGCGTAGCGAGGGCCTTGCCCTGCCATTTGCAGGAGGCCAGGGAGCGCAGATCGGCAGAAGCTCTCTAAAGCCTGAAAGCAGCATAAGCTACGAAGGCGGGTTTTCTTACGACGATAACGATAAATTTAACTTTAGCGCTACTGCGTTTTATACCGAAATCAAAGATGGAATTTCTACCAAATTAATTTGCCGTCCAAGACCGGGAAGTCCTTGCGTGCATAACGGCAAAACTTACAGACGCGGAATTTGGGATACTATAAATATCGGAGAAGCCGAGGTTAGGGGTCTAGAGCTAAGTAGCGATTATCAAATTTTAGATAATTTGAAGCTACATGCAAACTACGCCTATACGAAATCCGAGCAAAAAACGGGTAGCGAGAAAGGCAAAACCTTAAATAATTTTCCAATCCATTCGGTAAAGCTAGGATTTGATTACGACGTAAGCTCCAAGCTAAACTTATGGTCGCAAATAAATTATTATAGTAGGACGCGCGATAGCCTAAGCTACGATGAGGATATCCGCTCATACACGCTTTTTGATCTGGGCGCGAGCTATAAAGTTACAAAAGACGCAAGTTTAAATTTTACGCTTTATAACATATTCAACGAATTCGTACTAACGCGCTCGGGAAATTATCAAATGATGGTCGTAGACGGGATGAAGGCGCAGGTTGGATTTAACGTGAATTTTTAAATTCGCGGCGCATAAATTTCGTCCGCGGATTTAAAATTTAAGGAAATTAATGGCGATTTTAAAAAGGAAAAAATTTTGGTTCAACGTCCATCTTGTTTTGACGCTTATATGCTGCGTGCCGATCTTAATCGTAGCCCTTAGTGGCGCTATTATCTCGTATCACGACGAGATTATAGATGCGTTAAATCAAAGCAAATCTTTCGTGAGCCCGAGCGGAAAAGATGCCCTCGAACCCGCCGAAATTTTAAATATTTTCAGAAAAGTCAAGCCCGGTTTTACGCTCAGTTATTATAGAATTCCTCAAAATAAAAATGGGGCGATTAGGCTTTCTGGCACAGATTCTAGCGGCGAGTTTAAATCATATTTTATAGATCCTTATAACGGCGAAATTACTTCGGAAAATATAGGCGATACGTTTATCGGCGTAGCGCTAAATCTACATACTAATCTAGGTTTTGGGTTAAGTAAAAACGAAACTCTGCGGCTAATAGGCAAAAATATCGTGGCGTTTAGCACAATTATGTTTATTTTAGTCTTAATTTCAGGCGTGGTGATCTATTATCCTAGCTTTAGAGGAAAGATTTTACGCGCATTTAGGATAAATTTTAAAGCGAGAGGTTATGCGTTTTTATATAGCTTGCACGGCGCGGTCGGAGTTTTGCTGCTGCCCGTTTTGCTTACGATAAGCGCTAGCGGGCTTTATTGGTCGTATGATTGGATAGCCAAAATCACCAACAGAGCGCTAGGGGAAAAGGAAATTTTTAGAAAAACGAGCTTTACCGAAGTGCGAGGATTTTCGCTTGAGGATGAAGGTAAAATTTTAAATTTGCAGACGGTATTTGATATTTTTAAGCGCGAACGCGGTGAGAACTACGAATTCTTCAATATTATCGCTCAAAAAGATGGAGAAAATTTTATGATCTTTTATTTCGATAGAGGCGAAAAGAGCGAAGAGCATATGAACACGATGAGTGTAAATGTTAAAAAGGGCATCTTGCGGCATGCTCGCTATGATGATGCGAAAAGCACCATGCCGCGCCCTTTTGCTATACATAAGCCCTTTTGAGCGTGCATTCGGGCTATATCTTCGGAGAAGCGGGTAAATTCTTGTTTTGCGTAGCGGCGATTTCAGTGTTATTTTTTATAGTTACGGGATTTTGGATGAGCATAAAAAGAATTTATAAGAAAAGATAAATCTACGAATTCAAAGCGGAGAGATAGCTTATCCGCGGCGTAAATTTAAAATTTTATCCGAAGCGGTATCGCTTCTTTTCAGTTAATAAAATTTTATATACAGCGCTTTGAAATACTATGTGCAGAGCCTTTGTGAGCCTTGTGCCGCATCTTGATTTTGTTAAATTTGCTTCGGCGTTTCAACCGCGCTCATTTGCCGCTCATAAAATCCCTAATGTTTTGCGCGAGCATTTTTATCAGTCGTTTGCGAGCTTCTATGCTCGCCCATGCGATGTGGGGCGTGATGACGACGTTGCGGCGATTTTTCACGCGCAGTAGCGGATGATCCGCCCTCATCGGCTCTGTTTGCAGCACGTCAAGTGCTACGCGCAGGCCTCGTTCGTCCACGGCGCGAGCCAGCGCCTCCTCGTCCACGATGCCGCCGCGGCCGAAATTCATCAAGATCGCCCCCTCTTTCATCTTCGCAAGCTCCGCCTCGCCGATCAATCCCGCCGTTTTTTCATTTAGCGGAGCGTGGATCGAGATAATGTCGCAGGCTCTCAAAAGTGCGTCCAGGCTCACTCTGGCAAACTCGCCGTTATCGTTCGCGCCGCTGGTGGAATAATATCTCACGTTTGCGCCGAACGCGGCGGCGATGCGGGCGACCTTTTCGCCGATCTGTCCAAGCCCGATGACGCCGAATTCTTTGCCGTAAATTTCGCTGATGGGCGCGTCAATGTGAGTAAAAATTTCGCTCTCGCACCATTTGCCGCTAGATCCGTAATCTGCGTAGTATCCGAGCGCGTTGGTTAGCGCAAACAGCGACGCGAAGGTCTGCTGCACGACGCTGTTCGTCGAATAGCCCGCCACGTTTTTCACCGCGATGCCGCGAGCCTGTGCGGCCTGCATGTCGATGTTATTCGTGCCCGTGGCGCTGACGCAGATCAGCTTAAGCGCGGTTTGCGCCATGATCTCATCCGTGATTAAGACTTTGTTGGTTATGACGACGCCCGCGCCGGCTAGGCGCTGCGCGGTTTGCGCGGGCTCGGTCGTCTCGTAGCTTTCAAACTCGCCCAAGCCCGCGATCTCGCTAAGATCGGCATCGCCTCCTAGCGTCGCGGCATCCAAACATACGATCTTCATATTTTCCCCTTTGCGTTTTAAAATTTTAAGCCGTAGCCGCGCGGTTAAATTTAGCCGTTAAATTCCGCCACGCGGTCGGAAGCGCGGCGTCTAAACGGCAAATTTTAACTCTGCGAAATTTAGCTATTGCGGAAATTTGCTCTCGCGAAATTTTACTATTGTAAAATTTACTCTCGCAAAATTTAACCATCGCAAATTCTGCCCTCGCGAAATTTAATACTTGCAGCGCGCGGGGCGTTAAATTTCAGAATTCTAATTCGCATCGAAGCAAGCGGTAAATTTTACCGCCGCTGAAACCTGCGTCTAAATTTAAAATTTCAATTCGTGCCGAAGCGAGAGATAAATTTTTGCCGCCCGCGTTTAAATTTTAAAATTTAGCTCGCACAAATCTTGCTCCGCGCGGAATTTTAGTTCACGCCAATTTGATCTGCACGGAATTTTAACTCGCGCCGATTTAACCTGCTCGAATTTTATCCGCACAGAATTCCGGTCGCGACGCTACGTTAAATTTTACCGTAGCCTCCTAGCGTTAAATTTTTGCTGCTGAGCGGCGATAAAATTTACCGCTGCGAGAGTCTTACCGCCAAAGTTATCGCCAAAATACTCCGCCTTAAAATTTCTCAAATTTTTAAAATTTGCCGCGACGCTACTTCGCGTCCTCGATGTAGTGCCCCACAAATTTTGAGAGATTATTGAGTATCTCGCCGCCCTTGCGGAAGCCCAACGCGCAGCCTTCGTAGGCGAAAAACACCCCCGCTTGATAGCTCTGGGCGCGCTCGTCTTTGTTTAGCTCGTAAAATTCCTGATATAAAAATTTCTGATTTCCGTATTCGCCGCCGTTTTCCTCTATTTTTTTGCCGTCGGCGTCGAAAATCGCCACGTTCGCTCCCTCGCGCGCCAAAAACGGCTTTTTGATCATCTTTTTACCGATGATCGGCGAAAAGGAGCTTTGCAGCAGCAGCGGGTGGTTCGGATACAGATCCCACAGGATTTTCATAATCCCCTTGCTTTGAAAAAGCAGCGTGTATGCGGGGTTTAGGATGATCGCCTTTTGGTTTTGCACGATGTTTTTTAAGATGAGCGCAAGCTCGCCCTCCTCGATCGCGATCGCCTCCCAAGGGATGAGCTTGAACCAATACTCGTAGTTTTCGCCCTCAAAAAACACACCCTCTTCGTCGTTAAATTCTACCTCGTCCACGTAGGCAAAGCGCGTCTTAAAGCCCGCATCCTCCGCGGTCTGCTGCAAAAGCTTCGTCGTCTTTTCGTCCTCGACGTTGCCCGCGACGCTGCTAAATAGAATTTTCCACCCCTCGTAAAATTTAGAAAAGTCCTCGAGCTCGCCGTCAAGTACCACGAGCCGCTTGAAATTATCGCGCAGCGCGTCGTAGAGGTCGTTGAACTGGCTCGCCTCGTCCATGCCGTTTTCTTTCAGCATCGCCCACTGGATGATCGCCGTCTCAAACACCGCCGTGGGCGTGTCGGCGTTAAATTCTATCAGCTTGATCGGCTTGCCGTCCAGCCCGCCCGCGAAATCGAAGCGCCCGTATAGGTGCCAGTGCACCTCGTTTTCCCAGCTTTGTTTGATGAGATCAACGAGGTTGAAGGGGATGCCGAGCTCGTGGAAGAGGTTATTGTCGATGACGTGCTGCGCAGCCGCGACAAACATCTCGTATAGCTCGTTTGCGGCCTCATAATACGCATCCGCCTCCGCGGCGCTCACGCGTACGATCTCGTCGCTGACGTAAGGCGTTTCGTCGGCGTCCGTGTGCCAGTAAAAGCCGAGCTTTTCAAGATACTCGTTGCTTAACGGCGTTATCTTTTTTAGTTGCATAGATTTTCCTTTTTATGTAAATTTTAAAATTCCGCCCGCAGCGTAAAACAAACATAGCGCTAGTCGCTGCCGGCGTATCTTGCGAGCGCAGCGAAGCAGAATAAAACGCGAGCTACGAGCTCGCACCTCTAAGCGCATCGGTTAATCAGAGCTCGGCGGGCGAGCGGTGCATTGCTCCGCTGCAGAGCGGCACCTCTTTTGCAAGAAATAGATCCTTGCAAGTAGCTCCTCCTCGGCTTCCTCAAAAACTGCGGTACAACTTAATCGCGCGATGCTGCGACCTGGATTTCGCTCGGGTAAAATTTACTTACTTTAGCACCGCTAGGCGGTATAAAATTTGCCGCAAGAAGCGCTGCGATACGAAATTCCGATTGCAGATGCGGTGATTAAAACTCCCGTCGCAGCACGACCTCGCTAGCCTTAACGTCGCGTCGCAATATAAAATTTTATCGCACGACGCTACCTTTCATATCAAAATTTCGCCCCGCGGCAACGCCTCAGTAAAAAATGCGATCCGATGCGCTCGGCAGCGGGCGCGAATTCCGCCTCGTCATAACATCGCCGCGGCATGATTACAAACCGCTATACGCATAGTGACGCGTAATTTTATCTTGACGCAACCTCGCCGCGTAAGGATTGCGAACCGCTACGTACGCCGTAAAATTTTTTCTAGCGATAACGTAGCCGTAGGACATTGTCCCCCGAGCGATACGGAATTTTGCCGTATCAAATTTTACCAAAGACGTGCAGCACGTAGCGCGCTTTCGTTATTAACTAAAATTCCGCCACGACAGAATTTTGCTCGCTTTCAAGCGTCGCGCGTTAAAATTTAAACTCGCCGCGTAAAGCGCTGTATGTTTCAAAGCGCGCTTAGCCACCGAAAAATCCGCCGCTCTTGCCGCTCTTGCTTCCGCCGAAAAATCCGCTTCTGCCGCTTCGCGCCTTATCGTTTTGCTGCTTTGCTTGATTGAAGCTGTCGACGCTTCTAGAGTAGGCGCTCGGGCTTTTGTAGGCGGTTTGGCGCTGGCTTTGATAGGCTGGGTTGTTAAACAGCTTGCCGCCGATCCACGAGCCGATGATGGCGCCTGCAGCGCTTGCCAAGATCGCTTCGCCCAGGCTCATGCCGCCGCTGCTAAGCTGCGCGTTTTGGTTCGTTAAATTTGAAGTGCCGGCGTCGATTTTGGCGTTTTCCTCAGCTAAAAGGGCTTTGGTTTCTTCGTCGCTTAAAATTCTCTCCGTGCCGTCGAGCGATCTTAAGATGATCTGGGTTTTTTCGCTTGGAAATTCCTCTAAAATTTTATATTTTCCCGGCGCTATCTCTTCGAGCCGAACGAGCGCGCCCTCTTGTAGGCGGACGTTTTGCTCCTGCCCCCTATCGTCGCAGCCTGCTAACGAACCCGCCATAACGAGCCCGAAGCCGCTTACCAACGCATAGCTAGCGATTTTGCGTAGTTTCATTTAGATCCTTTCAATGATTTTATATCTAAGCTTTGATTTATCAAAAGCTCGTTTCCCTCGACGCGGATAAACTCGCTCTTGCCTATATTTTCGATGATTAGGCTTTGCGCTTTGAGGCGCTTTTTGCGTTTGAGCGATTTTACGAATTTTGCAAGGCTCGTCCATTCGCTGCGATCGAAGGTTTTTTCTTTGATTTCGACATCGTAGGGTTTGGCTTCGCGGCTTTTGCTCGAAAGCAGCGGTTTGTCGAAAAATGATAAAAAATACCTGAGCTTCTCATCGCGCTCTTTATACATCAGCTTGATTTCATCTTTCGAGGCGATTAAAATTTCCTCTTTTTCTTTGTGAAGCCTGTCCTTATCGCTTTGTAGCGCTTCGATTTTACCTTTTAACTCGGAGATTTCTTTGATGAGATAGTCGATGAAGCTTTGAGTAGTGCTAGCTGTGCCACTGGTGCGCGGGCTTTTCGCAGAGTTTTGCGAAGCGGGCTCGCTTTGCATTTCATCATCTAAAAGCACGTAGCGTACGCCGCCGCTTTCCTCGGCGCGCAAGGAATTTCTGCGGATGCGGTTGTAGACGGCTTCTTTTGAAATTCCTAAAATTTCGGCTGCTTCGCCGATCGAGACTTTTTTCATACAAAGATGCCTTTTAGCGTTTTAGGTAATTATTGCTAAATTTGCCTAAAATAGGCATTAAACGCCTCGTTTACAAAGATAGATTCCGCCTTACCGCAGCCGGCGCGCGATCAAATTCCGCTCGCTTGCGCCCGCTAGATATAAAATTTCGCTTCGCTTGCAAAAGCCGCATAAAATTATTTTTTTCTGAGGTTTTAAAATTTTAGCCCAATAATGTTGCTTAATTAAGTATATTTTTTATACACTTACAAAAAATTTTAGTATTTCAAAGGAGGCGAAATGCCCGAATCGCCTAAATATAAAAAATCCGAAATTCGCTGTAAGCTCATTTTAGACGCGGCGCTGGAGCTGTTTTTAGCCAAAGGTTACGAGGCTACGAGCTTAAGCGATATCATCGAGCTTAGCGGCGGCTCGCTATCGTCGGTTTATAAGTATTTTGATAACAAAGAAAGCCTATTTTTGCGCATCATCGAACTGCAAAGCAAAAAGCTCGACGAGCGAATGAACGAGCGCATGCGAATCAATAAAGACCTAAAATTACGTGAGTATCTGCAGGAGTTTGCAGGGATTTATCTGGAGTTTCTTTTCGCTCCGGAGGCGATAAAATTCTACCTACTGATACTTTTCAGCGGCTTTAACGGTGCGCTTAGCGAGAGCCCAAAAATCTTTTTAAAAAGCGGCGTGCTAGGTTCGCCGAATGCGCTGGATGAGTATTTGGCGGCGCATGCAGACGAGTTTGCGCCCGGACGCACGGCAAAAAGCCTAGCGCTATATTTTTGCTTTTTACTTAGAGAGCCGCATTTTAGCAGGCTGCTATTTTTCGACGAAAAGCTAAATTTCAAAGCGAGCGAGCTAATCAAGGACCGCATCGATATGTTTTTGCTAGGCGTAAAAAAGCGCTAGTGGCGGAATTTTACAGCGTAAATTCCGCGCGCTTCGCGCCTTTAAATTTTATGAGCGGTTTCGGACTTAGAATTTTGTAGCTTGGATTCTATCTGTCAACAAGCGCTATAAAATGCCACGTATCCCGCGCTTAAAATTTTAATTCTATTGATGCAAAATTTTTGAAACGATTAGAGCTGAAATTTTTATTTTCTGTATTAAATTCTGTGCCGAAGTTAGAATTTTGCCGTTAAATTTCACGCCGCCTGCCTGCGTCTTTAAATTTGCGCCGCTCAGATTTTAAATTTAATAAAACCTCTTATAATCCCGCGAAATTTCAGATCAAAAGGATAAAAAATGGATTATGATATCATCGTAATAGGCTTTGGCAAGGCGGGCAAAACCCTTGCTGCGAAATCCGCTGCGCTAGGCAAAAAGGTCGCTCTCATCGAGCGCTCGCCGCAGATGTACGGCGGCACCTGCATTAACGTAGGCTGCATCCCAACCAAGCGGCTAGTTACGGCGAGCAAGGAAGCTGGCTTCGTAAATTTCAGCGTGCTAGGAGAGTATTTCGTGCTGAGTATGCAGAAAAAGGACGAGCTCGTAGAGGCGCTGAGGGCGAAAAATTTAGCCATGCTAAAGGGAAGCCCAAATATCGATGTAATCGACGGCGAAGGCTCATTTACGAGCGCGAATTCCGTGCGCGTGCTAAGTCCTGACGGACAAACACGTGAAATTTCAGCAGAAACGATCGTCGTAAATACGGGCTCGAAGGAGGTCGAGCCTAGCTTTGAGGTAAGCTCGCAGATCGCTTATAGTAGCGAAGAAATTTTAAATTTAAAGATCCTGCCGAAGCATCTAGTAATCATCGGCGGCGGATTTATCGGGCTTGAGTTTGCCTCGATGTTTGCGGGGTTTGGCTCTAAAGTCAGCGTGCTGATGCGATCGAAATTTATGAAAAACGAGGATGAGGACGTGGCTGCTAGCGTCAAATCCGCTCTGCAGGCCCAAGGCGTGGAGATTATCGAAGGCTGCGGGTTTTTGAGCTTAAAGGGCGACGAGCTAAAATTTAACCTCGCGGGCGAGAGCAAGGCGGTCACGGCGGATGCGTTTTTATACGCCCTCGGTCGTCGCGCGAATACTGGCGAGCTAAATTTAGCCGCTGCGGGGGTGCAGACGGACGCGCACGGCAATATCATCACGAATGAGCATCTGCAAAGCTCGGCTGCTGGCATCTACGCAGCAGGCGACGTGCGCGGCGGAGAGATGTTTACCTACACGAGCTTAGACGATTTCAGGATCATTTTTAGCGCGCTTTTCGGAGACGGCGCGCGCACTACGAAAAACCGCGCACCGCATGCAAGCGTGCTGTTTACCCACACGCCGCTAGCTCGCATCGGCCTTAGCGAGAGGCAGGCAAGAGAGAGTGGGCGCGAGATCAAGGTGCTGAAGCTTTCGATGGCGGCGGTGCCCGGCGCCAAAGTCGTAGCGCACGACGAGGGAATGATGAAAGCGGTCGTGGACGCGGCTAGCGGCGAAATTTTAGGCGCGGCGCTTCACTGCGTAAACGCGCACGAGATCGTTAATGAGCTGGCGATCGCCATGGCGCTGGGCGCGAAGGCGGATTTTCTCAAAAATCAAATTTTTACGCATCCTAGCATCAGCGAGGCGCTGAACGATCTTTTCGGACAGTTTTAAATTTGAAATTTAACGGCGCTCGAGCTTGGCGATGCCCGGGCGCCCTAGCGCAAATCGACCGCGAAATTTAATGCGCCGGAGCGGGTTAAATTAAACTGGGTTAAATAATGTGAGCCCTTGCCGCCCGCGTCTTTCTTGGATACCAAAGTTGGCTATAAAAGAGATAATTGAAATAGTTAATTGATAAAATATTCGCGTTTAGGAATAGCGAGATCGCAATCTATTCGGCACTCGGTAAGAGTATACGGATAAAATTTCTTCTCACAGTTTATACAGGCAAAAACGATTTTGTCCGTCGCTTCGTTTAACATAACTCTATAATCGCTAGGCGACCATTGCGGGCATTCGCACGCCAAGTCCAAATCCACGCTAACTACCAAGCTATCAAATACAATCGAGTTTAATTCCTCGTAGACCAGTCTTAAGCTCTTTTGATCTTTCAGCGCTCTAATTTTGTTGATCAAGCGGTATCTGTCCGATTTGATGATCTTTACGCCAAAGAATTTCTTTGCTTTTCCGTCGCCGTAAATCGATAGCTCGGTAGGATAATCTTTAAAATTTAACTTTAGGAGCTTGTTCAAACCGCAACCGTCGTATTCTTTCATAAGAAACAAAATTTTATTTTCCATAAACCAAGCCGCTATGCTATAGCATACTTGCTCGGGATTAAAAGGATGTAGATTTAAAATTCTATTTTCTAACGATAAACACAAATTTCTAATTTTGGGCTGCATTATTTAATTATTTTAACGGCCAAATTTTAGATTATACTATCTCTACCGATATTTGAGCGTCGATTTTGCCGCCATTTTCTTTTAAAATTTCAGGAAACCCCAATTTTATAATCTGCTCTTCGGAGAGGCTATAAGAATAGTGGATATTTGCCTCTATGCTCAGCGGGCGGACTATTTTCGCAACTTCGCTAAAAGGCAGCTTAACGTCCAATAATGCCACGTAAAAGGCTTCCGTATCGCTATCAAAGACATTTATATAGCAGCCTTTTATATTTTTATCGCCGCTATTTGGAGCCTTGATTATTCTTTCATGGACAGCAGTGGATTCGAAGAAGTATGAAAAACCGGGCTTAACCATATCGATGCACCCAAAAGATCTCATCTGCTCTATGTTTAAGCTATAGCTATATACATAGTAGGGATCGTCTTCATCCGATTTTACGATTTGTTTTATATCTTCTAAATCGAGATCTATTTGCCGCGAATCGGCGTAGCTCTCATCGATACCGAAAGATGTTATCTCATAATATGTCTTATAATACATATCGCATATATGAAATTTAATTCGTTTATCTCTTAAAAGCTTTGGATCTATTTTTATATCTAGTTTTTGCGCGTCCGATTTCGCAATCAATTCAGGCTCGAATATAAATTCTTTTCCAAAACGACCGCTTTGCCCTTTTGGAATTTTAAGTCCATAGAGTTCCCGTCCATCTCTTACCGGAAAAAGATAACGGAAAATACCTTTTACGCTTTTCATTTTTGAATCCTTCTCGTTTTATTTGCTTTCTCAACCCGCTTTAAATTTACGTTATGCTCGCTTGGATACTCTGCACGTATTGAAATTTATACCTTAAGACTGCGCCTATCTTTTGTATGGTATTATATCGCTCTTTTTTACAAATACTTTTATCTCGCCACACTTTTCAATGACCTCGCACCACTTATCATCGCAGTGGCTAATTACAAATATAGGATAATCGGGTCTCGCCAAAACATCATTTTCATTTTTGGATGCATAGGTTCTATATTCTCCCTCATAAAAATAACTATATTTATGCCTATCCTTAAACCAATACATATTCTTTTGAGCGGATTTATCATCGGCGCCGGCGCATTTGGCGGCATATTTCATAAAATACGGCTCACATCCGCAAAAGAATAATAACAATATCAAAGATATAAAATATTTCACAACTCTCCTTTCAAGTATAAAATTAATACCATTTTTCTATATCGTCTTTCTTTACAAAATACTCCGTTTCATCGCAGGGATAATAAATTTTACACCATTTATCGTTACAGCTTTCGATAGGGACAATACCCGCCAACCCTGCACCTATCTGCGTAGGTACAAAATTTTGCTCCGTTTTAATATAAATTATATGGCGTGTATTTTCTTTAAAGATATAGATTTTACTATCATCGATTTCATAATCCACTCCGAAATCGAAAATGCCTGCACACTGACTAATAAATCCATAATTATTGCTTGTTAAAAACTTATTGGGTATCGGATTCATGCAGCCGCTAAATATTGCCATCCAAATTATGGCTAATGCTAATGTCAAGATTTTCATCTTATTTTCGCTCCTTTATTGGAATTCTATTTATAACGCCTTATAATATTCCTTGCAAATACATACGTAATTTTAAAATTTTATACCTTAAGACTGCGCCTATCTTTTAAAATTTTATTCCTCATCGTGCCGATTCTGCATCGTCTTTAGCCACTCTTTTTCAAATTTATAATATTTCTCAAGCTTTTTATTCTTTTCTATTTGATTCCACTTTTCTATCTCGGCATAATCTTGCAGCTCGCCTCCGCATTTAGGGCAAACACTTCTATCTTTAACATCCGAGAAATTATAAAATTTAAGACACCCTTTGCAGCGCATAAATTTAGGATAATATTTTATGCTTTTTTCGGAGCGAAATGCGAGATGTGCAAAGAAAGCGCACGCCGCAAAGCATAAAATTCCTATGATGATACGCAGATACGCGCTATCAAATTTTACCGATGCCATAAAGTCGGGTTTTATATCGACTTTTCCCAATAAAGCGGCCGCCAGTCCCCATGCGAAAAAAGCAAAAAAGCCGATTAATGCAAAAATTCTATTTAGCATTTTTATACATCCCTCTATAACAAATCAAAATTTCATCGCTTTTTAAATTTACGCTTTTTTATCTTCGGAGTTTTAGCGCCTTGATGAGGAGCGTTTCTTCGCCAGTAGTCGCCGTCATTATACTCAGTAAGCTTTTTGCCGCAGTCCGGGCAAATTTGATCCGTGTTTTTGACGTCCTCGTATCGGTAAAATTTGCCGCAGTCTGCACACCACATATACTCCGGGTATTTTTTTATGCTCTTTTCAGAGCGGAAGGCAAAATAAAAGCCGTAAATACCCATTATTAAAAATACGATTGCGGGCAATATCCACAAACTACCCGCATCATCAAATTTAATATATTTCTCGCCTATCTTTATATGTTTATGTACCGTAAAATTTATAAGATATAAGAAGCACATTATGCCCGTTAAATAAGCGGCAATTCTATCTAGCATTTTGCCGCGCCTTTTCGTTATGCTTTGCTTTATTCATAGCGTTTTGCACCATACCGTATGATCCTTAAATTTGAGCTCTATGAGAGATAAATTTTATTCTTGATCGTTTTAAATTTCTCATATAACAAACCTGGAGTATTGTAAAATCAACGTATAATCTTCGCTATAAAATTTTACCCTATTTTTTCTATTGTAGATACTCATACTTAGCAGATATTTGGCGAAATTTATATAATCCTTCGTATTAGGAAAATAAAATGTAACGCTTTGGTAGAATGTTTTAAAATCCAATTTAAATTTATACCTGTCCATATCGTCCGCTATATAACACTCCGCTTCGTCCATTTTGATAAATTCCTCTATATCTATGCATAGCTGAGCACTATTTTTTGCAAATCGCGCTCCTCCCACCCAATATTCATAAGGAAAAAGCTCTAAGTATGAGACCCTTTCATTATACGAGAATGTTAGAATGTTTTTTGCGAAATAATACATAGCCAAATTCGTAGTAAAACCCAATACCACAAGCTTTTTGTCTTCTAGAATTTTAATATCTAATTTATGATACTCATGCCCCATAAGTTCGTCATCGATAGTTAGAGGATCGTCTTTTATATAAATTTTATTCGGTAGCACTGATTTATTCTCCTTTTGCGCACTACGCCACTATTCATCGAGCGCCGTCAAATATGATCCAAATCCCTTTGATTGCGGAGTATAATAACTTTTTCCATCTACATTGATGCTATTTATGTTCATATTTTCTCCAATATAAGTTCCGCCGAGCCCTCCTCAAGCGAATTATACTCATCCAGATGTATATGCGAATGTTTCGGCACGGAATCTTGCGCTAAAGTAAGCAGATGCCTGGCAAGAGATATAAGCCCGCTTTTATTTGCCCTTATAGTAACTTCGTTTTCGAGAGCATTGACGGAGATCGCGAAGTCCTTTTCCCATTGTAGCCGCAGTCCCTTTTCTGCGCAGTAATCTAATGTTTTTATAACATACTGTCCCATATATCGCCGATGCTCCTTTCTAAATTTAATCGATTGCCGATAGAATTTACCTCATCGATCTCATAGTATTTCTGGAAAAATTATATCTAAAATAAAAATGAAAGATGTCGGAATAACTAAATTTAAGACAGGTGCTGTGCGCGAAAATGAAGTAATTATAACTTAAAAGTAGCTTAAGTGGTGGTCCCGATTGGACTCGAACCAACGACTTCCACCATGTCAAGGTGACACTCTACCAACTGAGTTACGGGGCCAAAAAGAAACGGCAGTATATCAAAAAAATCTCTCAATAGCAAGCAAATTTTAATTTTTCGTAAAATTCCGCCGAAATTTTATCATCTTACCCTTGCCGAAATTCTATACAAGATTTCGCCGCGGCGTAAAATCCCCGTCGAAATTCTACGTGAAATTTCATGATCTTTCCAAAATCCACGTAAAATTTAATGGCGCAAACTTGCGGCGCAGCGTAAATTTACGCCAGATATGGCGCGATTTTGGTGCGTTCCGCTTGGATGTCGCTAAATTTTGCAGCTCCTTGCGCGAACCGTGCATCTCGTTTATTCGCCACGTCCCGCTTTGTTTCGCCCGCTTGCCTCGCTCCGCCTTGTGCCCGTTAAGACGTCCAAATTTTCTCATTCAGCTTTAGAATTTTTACGATTTGCAGCATCGCGTCTAGATCCGCCTTGATATCCTTTGCGATGCGGGCATTGAGTATCGGCTGATCCAAGCTCGGCTCGAAACTATCGGCGCCGCGAGATATCGCGATATAAATTTTATTTTGCTTAAAGCTCAGCGATATATCCGATTTTACGAGCTGTTTAAGAGATAAAATTTTCTCCATCAGCGCGGGCGTCAGGACATACATAACCGCCACCGTATCGCTTGCGTAAACCGAGAAATTTGCATTGAAATCCGCATTATCTATCGGGATTTTGCGGTCGCTCCATAGCCCGCGTGGCAGCCCCGAAGGCGGCAAATCTATGCCTGCGGGTGCTGCCGCGTCCGAAAAAACAAAAACGTCGGAGTGGATTTTTTTATTAAAATTTGCCATGAAAAAGGGTCCTTCGAAAAATGTGGTGTAATTATTTTTAAAAATAAATGGAATTCCCGTACCGATTTCTTTTTCCAGCCTTATATCGCAAAACATAAAATCTACTCCGCCTGCGTTCGCGCAAACCAGATCATCCGCGCGAAATCTATCAAATCCGTCAAATATCTCGCTTGCTCTTACCTCTTTTTCCTGAAAAAGCGCGCCCATTTTATACGAAAAGCCCAGGCTCTCGATATAAGGCTTGAGATATAGCTCTTTGTAGCGCATCAAAAATCGCTCGGTTTTGCGCTCAAAAATCCACTCGTAAAATTCGTCCCGCATGGCGATTATTGCTAAAATAGACATGACCAAAAAAGATAAGCTTTCTATGCCAAGATCGAGTTTGGGAAAATCAAGAAAGATGATTATCAATGCGAGCGCAAGCATCGGACCGAAAACCGCAAACGCTACGAGGTAACTTAAAATTTTCCAAAGCTTGCGACTTTTCTTAAGCCGTTTGCGCTGCTTTTCTAACTCTATGACGGTTTTAATATCCACGCCTAACCTCTATTTATTAAATTTAATGGCGCAACCTTGCGGCACAGCGTAAATCTGCGCCCGATACGGCGCAATAGGCGCACGTTGTTTAGAGCCGCTAAATTTTATGGCTACTTGCGCGAGCCGCGCGCAGTAAAATTTGCCGCCAAGCTCAAGCGCAACATATAAAAATCTCGCGATCGGAAAGCTTATTATTTCAGCAGCTCGTTTGCATACGCTCGCACGCTCGCATCCACCGCCGCAAGCGCATCCGCATCCGTTACGCTAGGCGAGTTAAATTTCTCCGCGCACTTTAACACCACGCGCGCAATGTCGGTGAAGCGGCACCGCTGCTGCAAAAACGCATTTACGCCCGCTTCGTTTGCGGCGTTGATGACGACGCCGAGATCGGGGTTTGCTAGCAGTGCGTCTTTGAGGGTAAAAATTTGAAATTTCATCTCGTCGATCGGTTTAAATTCTATCGGTCGCAGGGCGCACAGATCCACAGGTGCGGTGATCTGCTCCCGTACGTCGCCGCTAAACATCGCGTGCGCGATGGCTAGGCGCATATCGGCCCTGCTAATATGCGCCGTCGTGGAGCCGTCTGCGAATTCGACCAGCGCGTGGATCTGCGAAGTGCGCTCGATAAGCGCATCGATCTCGCGCATGCCGTAGAGCCAAAACGCCTCGATCACCTCAAAGAGCTTATTCGCCATCGTGGCGCTGTCGATCGTGATCTTTGCGCCCATCTTCCAGTTGGGGTGCTTTAGGGCGTTTTGCGGCGTGAGCGAACCCAGCTGCGTTAGCGGCACGTCGTAAAACGCGCCGCCGCTAGCCGTGATGATTAGGCGCGAAACGGGGATTTTGGCGTTGCTAAGTAAAAATTTCAGTCCGAAATGCTCGCTGTCGATCGGATAAATTTTATCCGTTTGCAGAAATTTCCCGCCGACGACGAGGCTTTCTTTGTTAGCTAGACAGAGCCTTTTGCCGAGCTCTTGGGTTTTTAGGCTGGGCATCATGCCCGCAAAGCCTACAAGAGCGTTTACCACGGTCGTGCTTTTGCACTCCGCAAGCATCTGTAAAATTCCATCCGCACCGCAAAATACGCGCTCGTGATCTACCTCGCTTTTTTGCTGCGCGTCCGCGATACAGACGAGCTTTGGATGAAATTTTGCGATCTGTTCGTTTAAAAGCTTGATATTACGCCCGCAGCTAAGCGCTTCGATCATACTGCCGCTGCGCGCGGCTACGTCTAGGGTGTTTGTACCGATAGAGCCCGTGGAGCCTAAAACTACCATGAATAGACTATCGCCATCGCGATCGCGCCGAACATATAGCCGTCGATGCGGTCTAAGATCCCGCCGTGTCCCGGAAAGAGCGCGCCGCTGTCTTTAAGACCCGCCGCGCGCTTTAGGTAGCTCTCAAACAGATCACCGAATACGCCAAAAATTGCTATGATGATGGTTTTTCCTAAAATTTCAAGCGGCGGCATATTGGTAAAGATGCGCGCATAAATGAGGCTAACGATAAGCGCGAGTGCAAGACCACCTAGCACGCCTTCTACGGTTTTATTCGGCGAGCTAGCGCTTAGCGGAGTTTTGCCAAAAGCTCTTCCGATAAAATATGCGCCGCTATCGCTAGCTACGATAATAAAGATCAGCCAAACGAAGTGAAAAACTTCCCCGAAATCATCGTAAGCCGCCCACATAAAAAATATCGGCGCAACGGGATAGATAAAAGGAAGCGTGATCTTTAGGCTGGGGCCCTTGGTAAAGGCTACGACAGAGGCGACGCATAGGATCATTAGGATGCTAACTTTTAGCGCTGAGACGAAGGGCTCATCGGTCTGCGTAAATGGTAGCAGCGCAAAAAACGCGATCGCCAGCGCAAGCCACTTTTTGCTAGTTTCTTCCAGACCCCATAACTTGAGGCTTTCAAAAAACGCAAGCACAAGTATCAGCGCAAATACGGCGAAATTTAGCCACCTAGCGTTTATGAGAATTAGAGCCAAAAATACGGCGAGTAAAATGCTTGCCGTGATTATTCTTTGCTTCATAGAATTTCCTTGGAATTTATTTTGAGCAATTATATCGCAAGCTCGCTTATTACGGCTTTAAAACGCTGATTGTTTTAAAATTTACGTAGTTTACGAAAGCACCTTCGTTGATTTTGACATTTTGACGTTTAGTGTAATCGACGAGATATTTTCCGCTGCCGCTTGCACTGAAGCTCACGCAAATTTTAGCGGCGAATTCGATCACCTCTTCGCTTAGACTTTGTTTATTTGTCTTTACGATGACGTGTGCGCTTGGAATGTCCTTAAGATGAAACCAATAGTCGGATTTAGAGCTATTTTTTAGTAAGAACTCATTGCCTTTTTCGTTTTTCCCGACGCTGATTTTAAAATCCCCGAGATAAAAGCTCGCTACATATTCGCTATTTTTTTCCTTGCTTTTTTGCCTAATTTGCGTGCGCTTAGGCATTAGAATTTCGATCTCGTGTGCATCCTGTGCGGCAAGAATGAGCGATTTTAAATTCTCATAAAACGCGAGTTTCTCCTTTAAATTTTGCTCTTCGATATGGATATTAGCAGCCTTTTGGCGCATACGCTTTGCCTCGGAGTAAAGCTCACCCAAAGTGGCGCTTGCAGGCTTTTGTAGCTTAAATTCTATCGCTTCGGCGTCTCCTTTTTGCAGCGTAAATTCTCGCGCGCTAGTTGGAATTTTATAGATATTTTCTTTTAGCAAGGCAGCTTTCGCACCTAAAAGCTCGGCGCTTCGCAGTAGTTCGGTGCTGCTTTGCAAAGAGCCTAAAGCCTCACGCACCGAGTCTAGCTTTTTATTTAGCGCCGTGATTTTTGCGGATTTGAGCGAGTTTAAGCGATCCGCATTTAGCGCGTTAAATTCCGCGCGAAAAAATGCTCTAAAGTCCGAAATTTTTGGCACGGGGGCTTCTTTAATATTTGCAGACGGTAGGTGGCGGAGTTTTCTTCCTACTTTGATCTGTCTAAATTCCGTCTCGAAGTGCCGCAGCGCCTCTAAAATCACATCGTTTTCATCAGTGATTATTACGTTTGTAAAGCGCCCGGTAAATTCGAAGTAGATATTTGAGCTTTGGGTTTTGTAGCTTGCGTTTTGGCTCACGCCAAGGCATAGAATTCTATTATTTTCTGGCACGCTAACGGAGGTGATGCGCGATTTTACGAAGCGCTTGGCAAGTAGCACGTCAAAGGGCGCCGCGTAAACCTTACCTTCGGTAAAAGCGTCATTTTCGTGGATATTGCAGCCTGATTTATTCATATCGAAAAACAGCGTCTCGTTGCCGTCAAAGCAGACTTTAAAAAGGTTATCTCCTACGCGCTTAATGTGCGAAAGGAAGCGTTTGGCGCGTAGATACTCGCAAATTTGAATTAAGTTTTGATACTTCATACGCGTTAAAATTTCTCTTTGTGGATTTTGGCCAAATTTAGCTTCTGCAGATCGTGCGGGCTCGGGCTGCGCTGCGGCACGCCGAGGGCCAGTATCGCTTCTGCTTTGAAATTTGGCGGAAAGTCCAGCGTCTCGCGCAAAAACTCCTCGCAGCTGCGTCCGTCCGCGGCGGCGCGCAGCCTTACTTGCACCCAACAGCTACCGATGCCTAGCGCGCTTGCGGCAAGGTGCATGTAGCCTAGCGCTACCGAGCAGTCCTCGATCCAGACGTCCTGCTTCTGCTCATCTGCGATCACGACGATCGCGGCCGCGGCCCGTTTTAGCATATCTGCTCCGCTGCTGCGACATCCGCTTAGTCGCTCAAGCATCCGTTTGTCGCGCACGAGGATGAACTCCCACGGGCGGCGTGCATGCCCCGACGGCGCAAGCAGGCCCGCTTTTAAAATTTTATCCAGTGCCTCGTCCTCAAGCGGTCCCTGCGCGTATTTTCTTACACTTCTGCGGTTTGCAAAAATATCTAAAATTTCCATCGTCTCGCTCCTTGCGGCTCAATTATACATAAAATTGCAAAAATTTATGATTTTTTAGCTAAAATCGCGCAAATTTAACCGATACGAAGGAGATTTTATGAAGCAAACGATCACGGAGAAAATTTTTAGCGAGCACGTGGGAGAGGCGGTTTTTGCGGGACAGATCATCGAAAGCGCCATCGATATGGTCATCGGCAACGACATCACGACGCCGATTTCGATCAAGCAGTTCGAGCTTAGCGGCGCAAAAAAGCTTGCCAACCCGGACGGCTTTGCGATCGTGATGGATCACTACATCCCTACGAAGGATATTTTAAGCGCAAACCAAGCTAAAATTTCACGCAAGTTTGCTTATAAGCACGATTTGAAAAACTATTTCGACGAAAAGGATATGGGTATCGAGCACGCGCTGATGCCTGAAAAGGGGCTCGTAGTGCCCGGCGACGTCATTATCGGCGCGGACAGCCACACCTGTACCCACGGCGCGCTTGGGGCATTTGCGACGGGCATGGGCAGCACCGATCTAGCTTTTGCGATGATAACGGGTAAGAATTGGTTCAAAGTACCTCCTACGATCAAAGTGATCTTTCACGGCAAGCCCGCGCCGCATATCTACGGCAAGGATCTGATCCTGGAAGTTATCCGCCTCATCGGCGTGGACGGCGCGCGCTATAAGGCTTTGGAATTCTGCGGCGACGCGCTGGAGCACTTGGATATGGATAGCAGATTTTCGCTTTGCAATATGGCGATCGAAGCGGGCGGCAAGAGCGGTATCGTCGCGGTCGATGAGATCACGAAGGAATTTTTGGCAGATAAAAATTTGCGCGCTGAGCCGAAATTTCACTACTCCGACGAGGGCGCGAACTATGAGCAAATTTTAGAAATCGACGTGAGCAGGCTCGATCCGGTGATTGCGTATCCGTTTCTACCTAGCAACGGCAAGAGCGTGCGCGAGGCGGTGCGCGACGATATCACCGTCGATCAGGTCTTTATCGGCAGCTGCACCAACGGCAGGCTCTCCGATCTGCGAATCGCCGCGCAAATTTTAAAAGGTCGCAAGGTCGCGCGCAAAACCCGCCTCATAATTACGCCTGCGACGCAAAAGATCGCTCTGGCCGCGCAAAAAGAGGGGCTTTGGGATATTTTCGTCGAAGCGGGCGCAGTCGTGAGCAACCCGACCTGCGGCGCGTGCCTGGGCGGATATATGGGGATTTTGGGCGTGGGCGAGCGCTGCGTAAGCACGACTAATCGAAATTTCGTCGGCCGCATGGGCGATAGAACGAGCGAAGTGTATCTAGCAAACTCCGCCGTCGCCGCAGCTAGTGCTGTCGCAGGCAAGATCGCCGATCCGAGGGATTTATAGGTTTAAGATTTGAATTTTAACAATAATTTTGTTTTCTATGTGTGATCTTAATGGGTTTATGGGTTTACCTGAACGTGGCTAAATACCAATCACTATAAACGCTGCAAAAAGTTATATGTATAGCGGAGGTGCGGTAGTCCAGTAAAATAAAAGCAGACTGCAACCAAACGCAAAACGCGCTTCAAAACCAGAAATTAGATCGCCTTATAATTACCAAAAATACACAGATTTTGTTTGCGAGTAACGAAATTTGAGCTTGCTCACCATAAAAGCCGCGATCGTTGTGCCTATAAATACGCGATCGGTATCAGCCCTTGAAACGAGTTGGTTGCCGTTGAGATTCGTAAACTCGCAGTATGAGTAGCCGCTAATAGCCATACTCAAAAGAAAAGCTCCAAAAGCTCACCGCCCTATCGCACCCATAACCGCCCGGCTGCCGCTGAAAATGCTGAAAGATATCGTCACAATAATAGCAAGATAATCATCCCTCACCTGACGTTTTAGGAATTTAAGTCCAAAAAAATATCTGTGCATTTATCCCAAAAATATGACTGTCAAATTTAAAATTGAAAGGTGAAATTATAGTTAATTATTAATCAAATGCTATTAAATATACCGGCTTTAATTGATAATATTTTTTTCCGAAACCCAAAACCTGTAATTATCTATTTCACTTTCGTTCCTATCCTTGGATGCGACCTCAAGCCAATATTTACCGTCTGATTTCACTTTTACTAGAATATTTTTAAATTTTATCGCCAGACCTGACTTATTGTCTAATATACAAGTGTATTTTATAAACTCTATATCTTCGCTTGCTTTACTTTGGCATTTGATATTTAAATTTAGAATATACTCTGGAATATTGTCTTTTCGAATGTCGAGATCGATTTGGTAGTTTGCTAAACCTACAGCCCTCACAAAAAATCCACTAGCAGATGACAAAAGTACGAAAACAACAAAGGATAATACAAACAGTATATACCGATATGAGAATTTTTTACTAATTTGAAGAAATCTTATCATAAAAGAAAGAAGCACCATAGGAATTACTACAAGGATGTAGTCATCTGTATAGTTAAAATAAATAACTAATAATATCAGCAAATCAGAGATAAATATTAAAAGGGCGGCTAGAAGAATATCGCTCAGTTCATCTTTATTATCTCTCCAAAATTTATAGGAAAATGATAACAAAAATATTGCATGTAAAGTCAAACATATCTTAAGCAAACAACCTGCATCTCTAATGTGCTCATACGAAGAAGATGATAAATTTAATTTATCATGAATAACCGGTATAAAAGTCATTAGCAATATCATACTGAAATCTATTCCCATAAAACATAGCTTAACCTTATTTTTACTTTCGTACCAGCCTCTAAATAAAAAGTAATTTTGTAAAAATACAAGAATATATAAATATAAAGTTAAAGATATACCGATAGCAAAAACTGCAACTAAAGATATAGGTATGCTTCCTATAGAAATTTCCGGTACTCTTTTTAACTCTAAAAAATATGGTATACAAAGAAGCGCTCCAAAAACTACAAAATTTAATACAGAAAATATTTTATATTTTATACCTTTTGCTATGATTGCTTTCGCGTCACTTAACATAGAATTTGAAAGATGGCTTATATATGTTTTTTTATCTTTGATAAATTTATCCGGTAAATTATTATAAATTCTATATATTTCACCCTCGTTTTTAAGAAATTTTATATAAAGTTTCTTTTTGTCCTCAATATCTATACTTTTTATTGATTTTTTAACAATTTCTTTTTGTATTTTTAATATTCTAATAGATTTAATATATTTTATGATAATGCCTCTAAACATAATTTTATTTGTATAATAAATATCTTTTTGTTCTAAAATCAGTAAATGTTGTTCTATTTCATCAATAAGATCGCGAGCTGTATTAGATAAAATTTTAAAATCTTTTCGTTTTGTAAATTTTTGTAGAAAATTGATGGCTTCATTAGTTCTATTCATACACTTGACATATCTCGACTCAAATACGTCTATTAAATATTCTTCCTCGCTAGAAAAATTTGAATTTTTTAATTTGTCAAGAGTTCTACTAATTTTCCAAATACATGACTTATTATTATAGACATTAGCTAGCGCCTCATGTATATTTTCTATTTCAGTCTCTACTTGCTCTAAATCCTTATAGGTAAAATTCCTCTCAAACATAAAAATTATTCCTTATTTAAATTTTTAAAACTACGATACCTACCGATTTTAAATTTCTACGCCTCCAGAATCGCTCCGTTGCTAGCGTTCGTTACTAGCTTACGGTATATTCGCAGCCAGCGGTACGGCAGCGGTTTTTCAATCGGCTTAAATTTCGCCCTGCGCTCGGCTATCTCAGCTTCACTTAGGCGCACGTTGATCGCGTATGTATCCACGTCGATGTCGATGATGTCGCCGTCTTCTAGCAATCCGATCATACCGCCCTCGGCGGCCTCCGGGCTCACGTGCCCGACGCTTAGCCCCCTCGTAGCACCGCTAAAACGTCCGTCCGTGATCAGCGCCACGTCCGCGCCCAGCCCTCGCCCCATGATGAGCGAAGTCGGGCTTAGCATCTCCTGCATGCCCGGGCCTCCGCGCGGCCCTTCGTAGCGGATGACGACTACGTCGCCCTTGTTTACCTTGCCGCTTGAGATCCCCTCTATCGCCTCGTCTTGGCTGTTAAAGCAGACTGCCTTGCCGCTAAATTTGCGCTCGCCTATGATGCCCGCGGTCTTGATGACGCAGCCCTGCTCGGCTAAATTTCCAAACAAAACCGCCAGTCCGCCGACCTGCGAGTAGGCGTTTTCTACCTTGCGGATGACCGATTCGTCTTTTATGGCGCTAGCTCCGACACGCTCGCCTAGGCTTTCGCCAGTGACCGTTAGCGCGTCTAAACCCAGCAGCCCGTTGTCGCGGCGCGAAATTTCATTTATCACGGCGCTTAGTCCGCCCGCGCGATCGATATCCTCCATATGCACATTTGGCAGGCTCGGGCTGATTTTGGCGATGTGCGCGATCTTGCGGCTGATCTCGTTGAGTCCCGCTATCTGTAAATTTACCCCTGCTTCGCGCGCGATAGCCAGGATGTGCAGCACGGTGTTGCTGCTACCGCCCATCGCCATATCGACTACTAGGGCGTTTTGGATAGATTTTTCGTTCACGATATTTCGGATTTTGTATTTTTCATCAAGCGCTATTTGGCAAATTCGTCGTCCCGCCTCACGGATGAGCTCCTCGCGCTCAGGCGTAAGCGCGGGCACCGTGCCGTTGCCTTTTAGCGCGATACCCATCGCTTCGCACAGCGTATTCATCGAGTTTGCCGTAAACATCCCCGAGCAGCTGCCCCCGCTCGGACAGGCGGCGCACTCGATCTCTTTTAGCTCCTCGGCGCTGATCTCTTTGGTTTCAAATTTACCCACCGCCTCAAACGCAGTCGCAAGGTCGATCGGCTCGCCTTTTTTGGTGTAGCCCTTTTTCATCGGGCCGCCGCTAACAAAAACCGTCGGCACGTTTACGCGAAGCGCGCCCATCACCATGCCGGGCACGATTTTATCGCAGTTTGGCATGCACACGAGGGCGTCTAAGGCGTGCGCGTTCATTACCGTTTCTATGGAGTTTGCGATCAGCTCGCGGCTAGGTAGGCTATAAAGCATCCCGCTGTGTCCCATCGCGATGCCGTCGTCCACGCCGATACAGTTAAACTCAAAGGGCACGCAGCCGTTTTTGCGGATCTCGTCTTTTAAAAT
>CAURGM010000005.1:0-113916 GCA_963524395.1 uncultured Campylobacter sp. | reverse complement strand
TCGTCTCCAGCCCCACTCCGATCTCGAAATTTTCATGGCTGCGCTGCGTCTGCGCACCCCAATATTTTTCATTCGGAACCTTCACCTCACCCATCGTGTCTTTTTCGATACGAAATTCCATAATTAATCCTTTCCTAAGAAGTTTTTAAAATTATAAATCAATATATAAATTATAATTGAATTTAAATCGTAATATTTCTCTTGCGACGAGAAAGGCGGCCCTAAATTAGCGATATTAAAATTTTACTAGAATCTCGCCAAGATGGGGCATTCTTACTACACAGTTAAACTAAAGGTGCTTATTTCGCTTCGCCCAGAGCATCATCTTTATCGCGCAACTCCCGCTCGTACTTTTTGGTGACTTTTACTAGCGAGACCCTCGTGCCATCCATTCGCAGCACTTCGTAATCGCAGTTTTCATCGCTTATTTTATCGCCGATTTCAGGTAGGCTGCCGAAGAGATTAAAGACGTAGCCGCCGATCGTTAGCTGCTCGGTCTCCTCATCAAAGTCGATGCCCATCACCTCCTCGACGCCTTCGATCTCGAAGCGGCCTCTAAACTCAAAGGTATTCTCGTCGATACGTTTGAAATTTTGTGCATTCGCGTCATGCTCGTCGTTGATGTCGCCAAAAATTTCTTCTATTATATCTTCCATCGTCAAAAATCCCGCCGTACCGCCGTATTCGTCGATAACGAGCGCGGCGAAGATACGCTGTTTATTCATCATCGGTAAAATTTTAGAGATCGGGCTGTTTTCAGGCACGATGATGAGTTTGCGCACGATCTTATCGAAGCTTCGCTCACCCTTTTGCTGGATGATGTCGCGGATGTGGATGAGGCCTAGGACGTTATCCTTGCTGCCGTCGATATATGGAAAGCGCGTAAATTTCGACTGCAATACGGTTGCATAGTTTTCGTCGTAGCTTTTTTGCTTATTTAGGCATATGAGATCGCGCCTCGGCGTCATTATCTCTTTAGCGACCGTGTCGCTGAAATCGACGGCATTTTTGATGATCTCGGTCTCTAGGCTATCGAGCACGCCGCCCTTTAGGCTCTCGCTTGCGATGATTTTGATCTCTTCGTCAGAAAGCGCGAGCTCGCTCTCTTTAGCGGGTTTTACGCCGATTATTTTAAGTGAAACGGCGGCGATGAAGTCAAACGCCTTGATGATCGGAAAAAACATAATCCAAAAAATATGAAGCGGTCTAGAGATGAAAAGCACGATCTTCTCGGTTTTAGCAATAGCGATGGATTTTGGCACCAGCTCGCCGAGCACGACGTGAAATAGCGTAACGAGCGTAAAAGATATGACGAAGGCGATCGTATGCGCCGCCGCTCCGCTGCCTATGCCGATGGATCTTAGCGGCAGCTCAATCAGTCTCGATACTGCTGGCTCACCGATCCAGCCGAGGGCGAGCGAGCTTATCGTAATGCCTAGCTGAGTGGCGCTAAGATAGGTGTCAAGGGAGTTTGAAATTTTAAAAGCGAGCTTTGCGTTTGGAATTTTATCCTTGATAAGCTCTTCGAGGCGAGACTTTCTTACTTTGACGATTGAGAATTCCGAAAGAACAAAAAAAGCATTCATAAAGATGAATACAAAAGCTAAAACTAACATTAAAACCGAACTGTCCGTGTCCAAATTTCTTATCCTTTGAAATTTAAAAATAAATATTTATGATTATATCTAAAAACGCTTTAAAATCCAAAAGGCGCGGAAAATACCTCGCGCCCGTGCGTAGAATTCTGCGGAGTTGAAATTTTACTCCTTTTATCGCGTAAAATTTCATCTGCCCGCGCGAGACTTGTCGCCGCGCAAAATAGCGCTAAATTCTACTACCCGGCCGAATAAATTTTATTTTCATACTGGGCTGCGGCTGCAAAATTTCATTTGTATACGGCCGCATCGAAATTCTATCTGCGCCCGAAGGGGCAAAATTTTACTCCAAATTTCGTCGCGCTTAAAATCGTAAAATTTCGCGCCGTAAAATTCTGCATCGACGGGCATTTCGGCCTCCTATGCGGCAAAATTCCGTCCGGCGCTTGCGTTTTGAAATGAAATTTTGTCTCGGCGCGGATTATGTTTATCGCGCGTGTTAATGGAATTTTGTGGTAATTTAAAATTTCGCGCCACGGCAGGCCTTTGTCGCGGCGAGATTTTATCGCAATAGAGCTTATGCGCTGCGGCGGATAATCCTAGCGCCGCGCGCAAGCCCATTAAGAAATTTAAATGCGACGATAAAACCTGCTACTTAAAAAACCTTAGCGCGCAAGCTCTTGCGAAATTTTAAATCGCAAGACTATCTATTTCTTGTGGCAGCCTCGTAAAGCGGCAAGACTTTCGGCATCACCTCTTTTAGATCGGCGATGCGATCGTCGTTTGAAGGGTGCGTGGACATAAATTTAAGCGGATGGCTCTCATTTAGCTTGTTCATCTTCTCCCAGACGTTTATCGCCGCCCTTGGATCGTATCCTGCGCGCGCCATCAGCTCAACGCCCATCAGATCAGCCTCCGTCTCATGCGTGCGCGAAAACGGCAGCGTGAATGTGTACTGCGCCGCCATGTTCAAAGCCGCTGAGCCTAGATCTCCAAGCCCTGCTGCGGAGCTTGCTACAGCGATACCGACATCTTTCATCTGTTCAGTCGAGGCTCGCTCGCGACTGTGTTCGCGCAGTGCGTGCGACATCTCGTGCCCCAAAATAGCAGCCAGCTCGGCATCGGTAAGTTTAAGCTTTTCGATGATGCCCGTATATACGACGATGCGACCGCCAGGCATACACCAAGCATTGATTGTAGGGTCGTTGATGACGTTTACCTGCCAGTTCCATTTCAGTGCGTCTTTGCGAAATGCGCCGACTTGAGCGATTAGGCGCCTCGAGATGCCTCTAACGCGATCAGTTAGCTTTTTATCAGTATTTAGGACGTGCTTGGCGTTTGCTTGGGCGGTAATCTGCCTGTAGGCAAGCGCGGCACTTTGATCCATTTCAGCTTCGCTTACGGTGATGAATTGCGAGCGGTCGATGCCTACGGCGCCGCCTTGCGTGGTACTCGCGCAGCCGGTAAAAATCATCATCGCAGCAAAGGATATTAAAAGAGCTAATTTTTTCATCTTTTCTCCTTGGAATTTTGCGGCGATTTTAGCGAAATTTGATTAAATTTTTAGAATTTTATTTTGGATTGCCGGATTTTGCAGGCGCGATCTATTTGGAATTTGCCGTAAAATTTAAGGACGTCCGTCACCTTTAAAATAGAATTGGGCTTTGTAATTTAGCGATAAAATTTAGCGGTGATTTCGCAGAATTTTATCACGGCGTAAGCGAGGCATTGCTATGCAAAAGTAGTGGATTTATCCAAGTGCGGCGTTGTATAAACAAGGCGCCTCTGCGCCTAAATAGAGCGGGGGCGCGGTTTTAAATTTATGCTGCGTAGGCTACGATAAATCCGGCGGAATTTTATTTGCACTAAGCGCTCAATTTGGGCGGATAAGAGCAATTTGAAATTTACATAATCAAATCGCGCGATAAAATGGGTTAGGATGTCACTATGATTTGAGATGAGTCGCGTTAGTATTTTGTGGTGCATAAATTCTAATTGTTAGCTTAGTGGTAGCTCCTCACATCGCATCTTACGCTGTAGCGGAATCGCGTTTTATTAGAATTGAAATGATCGCAGAAATGTCAAACGCCACAGACGTCTTTTCGTAGAATTTTATCTAGCGGAATTCCATTTGTGCGCGACAGGATAAAATTTCAAATTGCAAGTCGCACCGTATCATTTTGGATGGAATTTTAAAATTTTACGCGTTTAGAATTTTAAAATTCTGCTACGCAAATCTACGCGATGAAATTTCAAGCTTAAAAATCCGCGCCGCCTTTGGAATTTTATATATGCTCTGACAGCTATAAAATTTTACACTTAGAATTTTATCACTGCGGCAAGATTCGGTTGGACCGGGGTCTCGCATCGCCGTAGGGTTTTTGGCGGCACGGAATTTTGCAGCGCGCATCTAAATTTAGCTATGCAAAATTCGTAAAATTCTTTATCGGCATGGAATTTTACAGCGCCGTTAAAGCGCATAAAGAAATTCTGCGCAGGTCTTGCAAACTCTAACGAAAGCTCCATTATTTGGAGCGTGCGGACTTTAAGGCAAGCGAGTAAATTATGCAACGTAAAGCCGTGGGTGCCATACTTGACGCTAGGATTTCGCGCCCGCGGCGCCCATTTAGTCCTTTTTGGACTTTAGCTTGGCGATCGTTTCTTTTGCGGCCTCGTAAGCCTTAGCGCTCATCTCGCGCGCCCTTTCGCTCACGTTTTTGGCGACCTCGGAGCTTTTTAGCTCGGCAAATTTTTGGCTCATCTTCTTTTCAAACTCGCTAAGCTCTTTTTTGATTGCGTCCAGTTTCTCGTCCAGATCGAGGTTTTCGATGATTTTGGCGCTTTTTTGGCTCAGCTCTTGAGTGATTTCGCGCGCTTTGGCGCTCGCTTTTTTCGCACGCTCGCCAAGCTCGATTTCGCCGATTTTGGCGCTTAGCTGATCGAGTAGATCGCTTGAAATTTTTCTAAATTTAGCCAAATAGCCTCCGAATTCTTCATCGGCGATCTTGGCGATCTCGCTTTTAGCGGGCTCCTCCGAGCTTGCGACCGCATCGCTTAAAACTGCGTTAAATAGCTCGCTCATCTGCGAAATTTGAAGTCTTTCGTTCTCTAGGCTCTGTGCGTCGCTTGCTGGCGAGAAACTTAGCTCGTCGCGGTATCTTTCGGCGGCTTTGTTTATGCCGTCGTAGCAGCCTAAAATCGCGCCTCTAATCAGCGCAGAGGCTGTATTTTTGCTCTCGTTTGCGACGAAAATCGCGCGATTTATGATGATTTTTGAAATTTCTTTTGTACGGAATTTCGTAAATTCCCCGTCGCCTATAGCCGAAAATGCGATGTTTTTCGCCGTCTCGTGCGCGGTATCCTCGATGTCGGTGCCGCTTTCGAGCACGCTTATGAAGGCCAGTTCGCTCGCTTCTTTCAGCACGTCCGCAAGCGGAAGTTTGCTCGCAATCGCTCGCTGTAGCGCCGCGCCTATGCGCTCTTTTGCTTCTGTTTCGCTTGCGTTTTGCAGCGCGGTATCTAGATCGTCGTAGCTGCGCAGAACTAGGGTTTTAATCGCCTTTTGCTTACAAGCGATCTTTTTGCGCAGATCGTCGTAATCGTAGATGAGTTTGTAAAGAGCCTGCTCGTCCTCGTCGCACAGCGCCTTTTTCACCCCTTCAATTAGCGCTTCGGAGGCGGCGTCTTTTAGCGCTCCTATTTCGTTAAGCTCGGCAGCAAAGCTTAAGATGAGCTCGGCGCTTTTAGCGCTTTTTGCATCTTCGCTTAACCCACACAGAGACTTCAGGCTCTGTTCAAAGGCTAAATTTTGCACGCAGACCGCCAGCTCGGCTTGTGAAATTTGCGCGAGATCGGCGCCGAATTTTTTGATTATTGCTTCTTTCATTTCATCTCCTGTCACAATACATATTTAAAGTGGGCTTTTAAGCGCTCGAAAATTTCGTTTCTGTGGGTATCGCTATTTACGAAGACGCTTGCATTGAAGCTCATATATTTGCCGCCGTTTGAAAAGCGCGAAAAGTCTATTTTGTAATTTTCGCCCTTTAAAATTTCATCGATCTGCTCGCGCTTTTGGGTGCTTGCGTCTAGGATGATTTTGTATTCCCAAAAGAGCGGGTAGTCAATTTTTGGCTTTTCAGCCCCTAATATACACGCCACTCTTGCCCCCCCCTTTGCGCTGCAGCACTACATCCGTGATCTGCATCGATTTATCTATCGCTTTTAGCATATCGTAAATCGTCAGCAGCCCCACACTCACGCCCGTTAGCGCCTCCATCTCGACGCCCGTTTTGCCCGTGATTTTCACAGTTACGAAAAGCTTAAACGCGCACTCGCTCGTAAGCTCTTCGATATCCGTTTTAATCGAAGTAATCGTAAGCGGATGGGTCATGGGTATGAGTTCGCTCGTCTTTTTAGCGCCCATTATCGCGGCAACGACGGCGGTTTGAAGCACGGGGCCTTTTTTGGCCGTATTTTGCTTGACGGCAGCAAACGCCTCCGCGCTCATTCGTATGATGCCGCTAGCGGTGGCTACGCGCTCGCTATCATCCTTGGCGCCGACATCCACCATGCGCGGCATATTGTTTTCGTCGATATGTGAAAGCATAAAATTTCCTTGCAGTTTTTGGCGGGATTATAGCAGAATTTCGGGCATAAAAAAAGCCCGAGCTTTTAAACTCGGGCTTCATACAAAAAGGAGGTTTTATCTTGTCGGACGAGAACGATTATACTACCTAAACAGTAAATAGAAATAAAATATATCCTTTTTAGGCGAACTCTTTCGTGCTTAATTTATAGCCGTTTTTAAAATTTAATGGCATGCTATGGCGCGCTGTGCGGGCATTTGAATGGGCGGTAAAACAAAACGGAGTCAAAGAGCGACTAAATTTAAAGCGGACGTTAAAGAGCAAAGATAAAATTTAAAGCAGAGTTTGTGGTTATTTTAGCTCAATATGGGCGATCAAAAGAGCGGAGCAGGGCGCTATGTCGCGGCAGCATAAATAAAATGCTACAAGGAAGCGGCTTAAATTCAATGCCGTCTCGCTGGCTATAAATTTAAGCTCGTTTTGCTTAAACTCAATGCCTCGCGCGCAATACAGCATAAATTTAAACCCTTCACGCGAGCGTTAAACGACGCAGGCGCGGATTAAAATAGCGCGCGCAAATTTAAGCATTGTCGCGCAAAATCCGGCCTGCGTTTGAAATTTAGCCTTATTTAAATTTTAAACGTTTTTAGCAGGCTGCCTAAGCTTAACCCCTTATCTTCGCCGTTTGCGCCGCCTCCTAAAAGATCGCCCAAAAAGCTGCTTGCGTCGTTGATATCGATTTTGCCGTCGCCGTTTACGTCGAGCTTGGCGCTTGCGATTTTGCCGATCAGCGCGCTAAAATCCACCCCTTTGCTGTCGACGGCGTTTGCTTGCACGTCCTCGCCGCCGCCCAAAAGTCCGCCCAGCATCGAGCCTAGCGAGCCAGATCCGCCGCTTTCGTTTTTGCTTAAAAAATTTGAGCTGATGCCCGCAATTATCGCATTTATCTGATCGTCGGGCAGATCCACGCCTAGAAATTTCTCGATAAAAGCGACGGGGCCGCTTTGGAATTCTCTTAAATTTTTATCGTTGCTTTTGAGCGCAGAGACCATATTTACAAGTCCGTTTATGTCCATTTACGCCTCCTTGATCTTGGCTTTCGAAGCCTGTTTTACGATAAGCTCTATTACTTTTAGAGCGTCCGCTTTGGCTTCAAAATCTTTACTAACGGCGATGATCTGTCCGTTGCTGGCCGTTAGGCGGAAGCGAACCTTGCCAGCTTTATCGGTGTAAAGCTCAAATTTCGGATTGTTTAGCTTTTCTTCGCCCGCGATTTGATCCTCGATCTTATTTAGCGCGGCGTTTTTTGCGACGCTTTCGATGCCGTTTTTGCAAGCGGCCTTGCTCGTGTAAACCTCGGAGGTGCACAGTACGTGCCCGTCATAGAGTAGATCGAATTTGCAGCCGTCTTTGGCGTCTTTGATTAAAAACTCAGCCATTTTTCATCCTTTCGTAAAAGATATCATTATTTTAGCTAAAATTTTAATAAATATTTTTAATAGGCGCGGAATTTTCTGCTAAAATTGCGCGCAAATTTCATTTACAAAGGATCATAATGATAAAGGCTCTATGTTTTAGCTTGATTGTCGCCGCTACTTTAGGATTTGGCGCGGATGAGAGCGATGCATTATTTAAAGATATAAGGACGCGTCTGGGTTGCAATCTAGCCGCACAGGACTGCGAGACTAACGCCGGCGGGCAGAAGGCGTTTTTTAGCGTAGCGCGCCATCCGATCGAAGCGGGAGCAAACGAGCTAAAAATAAGCGGAATTTCGCGTGAGCTGAAAAATCCGAGCGTTAAAATTTCGGGCGTGAGTATGAATATGGGCAATGCGGAATTCCCGCTAAAGCGGAGCGCAGACGGCTATGAAGCGACGCTTGATGTTGCAGTGTGCACGCACGCCGTAATGCGCTACAAACTTGAAATTTACGAGGATGGCGAGCCTAGCGGGCTTTTTGTGTATTTTGATCTGCGAAAGCGTGCTACGGATCGAGACCGCGGCGAAGACATCCACTTGCATCACCACGAGCATTAGACGCGCCCCGTTTGTGCGCGGAGTAAAATTTGCGCTTTTTCAGACACGATGCTTTAGGGGAACTTGCACGTTGATTGTAGAAAATTTTACAAATTTTATAAAACGCCGCTCGCGATAAATTTTTATTCGGCTTTCAAGTGGTGCCTATCGTGGGCAGATATGGGTGCCTAAACGAATACGCGAATAGCCGTAGTGATCTAGGCGCGCTTCATTAGGGCGTTTACAAAAACGCCTTTATAAGCGCGCGGCGATTTGCCGCGCATTCGCCGCATATGTTTCGTAACCATTACCGAGGCGCATCAAATTTAGCCCTTCGCCGCCTTTAAATTTTAAAATTTTTAAAATTCGCTTGCGTTTCATACGCCTAATCTATGCGGAATTTTGAAATTCCTTGTATAATCTGAAGCAAATTTTAAAATCTAAGGAAAGCCATGCAAATATTAAAACAAAAGCACTTTAGCGGCGAGCGCGCGCTGTTCGGCGCAAAGGATCTGCGGATCGAAAATTCCGTCTTCGGCGAGGGCGAGTCGCCGCTAAAACACAGCGCAAATATCGTCACGCAAAACTGTAAATTTGAGTGGAAATATCCGTTTTGGTATGCCGAAAACATTCGCGCGCAGGACTGCTTCTTCGACGAGATCGCGCGCGCAGGGATCTGGTATAGCCGCGGCGTGGTACTAAAAGACTGCCTCTACGGTGCGCCCAAGGGGCTTCGCCGCGTAAAAGACGCCGCGCTGCAAAACGTGGAATTTCATGACGCGCAAGAGACCTTGTGGCACTGCAGCGACGTCACGCTAAAAAACGTCACCGCAAAGGGCGCGTATTTCGGGCTTGATTGCGAAAACTTAAGTATCGAAAATCTATCGCTCTTCGGGGATTACTGCTTCGACGGCTGCAGAAACGTAACGATCAAAAACTCCAAGCTCCTCTCCAAGGACGCATTTTGGAACTGCGAAAATATCCTCATCGAGGACTGCTTCATCGCGGGCGAATACTTTGGGTGGAATTCTAAAAACGTAACGCTGCGAAACTGTAAGATCGAGAGCCTGCAGGGCTTTTGCTATATGCAAAACCTGCGCTTGCAAGACTGCGAGCTCATAAATACGACGCTGGCGTTTGAATACAGCGACGTCCGTGCCGAGGTAAAAGGCGCGATCGACAGCGTCAAAAATCCGAGCAGCGGGCTGATCCGCGCGGCAAGCATCGGCGAACTGATCCTAGATGGCTCTACCGACGCGTCTAAAACTGAAATTATTACTGAATTAAGGGCGTAAGATGGGACTTTTTGATTTTATAAGTGGCAAAGAGAAATACGACTTCGACACTCTGCCAAACCGCCGCGGCACGAAGTCGCTTAAATGGGACGTAGGCGAGAACGAGCTTCCGATGTGGGTCGCGGATATGGACTTTGCCGTAGCGCCCGAGATCATCGAGGCTCTGCAAAAGCGGCTAAATGAGCGAGTTTTGGGCTATTCGATTATCGATGATGAGTGGCGCAGCGCGTATCAAGGCTGGTGGCTTTCGCGCCACGATTATGAAATCCAAAAGGAGTGGCTCATCTATGCCGGCGGCACGCTGCCTGCGATTGACTCGATCATCCGCAAGCTCACCTCGCCCGCCGAAAACGTGCTACTGATGAGCCCTGTTTATAACTGCTTTTACTACTGCATCAAAAACGCCGCCCGCGTGCCGTTGCAAAACGAGCTTGCCTATGCTAGCGGCGAATATAGCATCGATTGGGAGGATTTGGAGATCAAGCTTACCGATCCGCAGACGACGCTTTTTATCCTTTGCAACCCGCACAATCCGGTCGGTCGCACCTTTAGCAGGGACGATCTTGCCCGCATCGGCGAGCTGTGCGAGAAGCACGGCGTGACGGTGCTTGGCGATGAGGTGCATTGCGATCTGACCGAGCCAGGCGTGCGTTACACGCCATTTGCTGCGGCAAGTAAAATTTGCGAGAGGATCTCGGCCAGCATAATCGCGCCCACGAAGGCGTTTAACATCGCAGGGCTGCAAAGCGCGGCGGTTTTTGCCGCGGATAAGCGCTTGCGTCATAAAATTTCAAAGGCGCTAAATTCCGACGACATCGCCGAGCCGAATTTTTTCGGCGTCCAGGGTGCGATCGCCGCATTTACGAAGGGTGCGGCGTGGCTGGACGCGCTGCGCGAATACCTCAGCGAAAATCGCAAATTCGCGACGGAATTTATCGCGCGCGAGCTTCCGCAGGTGCGCGTCGTGCCGCAAGACGCGACCTATCTTATGTGGCTTGACGCGGGCGCTTACACGCAGGATAGCGCGGAGCTTGCGCGCTTCATCCGCGAAAAAACGGGGCTGTATCTCTCCTGCGGCGCGCAATACGGCAAGGGCGGCGAGAAATTTTTGCGCCTAAATATCGCGACCTCTAGGGCGCTGCTAAAAGACGGGCTAGGGCGGCTGAAAGAGGCGCTAAAGATTTGCCCGCATTAAACGAACTGCGGCGCGGCAAGGACTAAATTTAAAATTTTATAACGGCCAAATTTAAAGCGGCGGAGCAAATTTTAAAATTTTGCGGCAGAGCGCGAGCTTTACGCTAAATTTAGCGGAGATCAGGCGGCGGCGCGCAAACGTTTAAATTTAGCGCGCGACAAATAAACCGGCGCTTAAATGCGTTACAAAAGGCGGATTATGGATAGAAACGGCGATCTGGAGGAGCTTTACCTACTTGAAAAACGGCGCGAAAAGCTCGCGCGCATTAGCAAGCTCGTCTCATTTTTGATAATCCTGTTGCTAGTCGGGCTTTACCTGTTTTTAAATACGAGGGCGGAGCCCGTCTCGTTTGATACAAACTGGCTCATAGTCGCGCTTTTCATCATCTTTCCGGTTTTAAACGGGCTGCTTTACCGTCTATTTTACAGTTTAAGCTTTGGCAAAAATGAGGGCGCGCAACGCGCAAATTTTGATAAATTTAGCGGCTTTGATACGGCGCAAGATACGGACGCATTAGGGCAGGGCGCGGCGCAAGATGGGCAAATTTTAAGCGCCGATGCGAAAGAGAACCGAGCTTTAAAAGCCGAAGCAGGCGAGGGTAGCGGCTTTAAAGACAGCGATAGCCGCATGAGCGCTACTTGCGGAAGGTTTGAGCCTAAAGCCGCCGAAGGCGAGGGCGGGAGTGAAAAAGACGGCGCAGCCCAGTCAAAATTTAACTTTCTAGCCGATCTGCAGGGCCTGGAGGATGAGCGCGCGGCGCTGCAAAAAGCGGTGAAAAAGGCCAACATCATCGCCGCTGTCGTAGGGACCGGTATGGGCGCACTGGTGGCGCTCTTTTGGGGCGAAGTGCCGCCCGGCGTATTTTTCGGCATCTCCGTTTACGGCATCGTGAGCGCTCTTTTGACGGAGAGCAAAAGACGGAATTTCAGATCAAATTTCAAAAGTAGGATCGTCGCGAGTATCGCAAAAAGCTTCGGGCTTAGCTACGATGAAAATGGCGGGCTGGGGACGGATGAGTTTTTTGAAATTTACGACTACTGCATAAACGAGCAATCGAGCGAGGATATGATGAGCGGGGAAGTGCAGGGCGTGCGCGTTAGATTTAGCGACTTTTACGCCGCCGAAAAGGTGCGCACCAAAAACGGCACTCGCACCGACGTAAAATTTCAAGGAGTGCTTTTCGTCGCGGACTTTCACAAAAGGCTTAACTGCGAGGTGCGGGTGTGCCACAAAAACTCGCGAAATCTGCGCAGATACGGGCAGCGAGCGAATATGGACGACGTGAAATTTGAGGAGTTTTTCGACGTCTATACGACCGATCAGGTAGGCGCGAGATACGCTCTGACGCCGCTTTTGATGCAGCGACTGACGGAGATCTATCTAAGACTAGGCTCGCAGATAAACGCGGTAATGAAAGAGGATAAAATTTACGTGGCGATCGAGACCTGGCGCGATAATTTCGAGCCTAGAATCGACTGCTCGCTAAAGCAGGACGCCACGATAGAGCTTTACGTAGATGAGATCGGCGCGCTTGCGGGTATCGTGAGTGAGCTAAATTTGAACCGCAAAATTTGGAGCGAATGAGGCGGGCGGCGGCGCTGTGGAGTATGACGGCGGCGGGCCGTATACGGCTCCAGCGACACACAGATATGCAGACAAAGCGCGCGGAATCGTAGGCTTAGAGCGGTACAGATGCGCTGTATAGCTCTGAGCATGGAAATAAACATGTTGTGCGGATCGTGCGTTTAGCTCTTAAATCGGTAGGGCAAACTTGGTCCGCATGGAGCCTACAAGCTGCTTTGAGCTCTAATCAAAAGATAGGATGGGTGCGCGGTTAGTATCCGCATAAAATTTTTGCAAGCTGTCTATAAAATTTTTATAAATTTCCAATTCGGTTAATGCGCGGCTGCTTGCGATTTATCATTGCTCGCACGGCAAAATTTTTACTGGACGAGCAGTTTGCGTTAGAATTTTACTATTGCTTGAAATTTTACGCCGCCGCGCGCGACTTAAATTTTGCCGCGACGATCCGCGCTAGGCTGCATTTCGGCTAGGCTAAAATTTACTCGGCGGCTAAATTTGTCGTGCGGAAGCAAAACTTTGCCGCTAGATCGATAAATTTAGCTAGCTCATAAAGCACTCGCCGCCTATGGGCGTTTATGGACGCCGTTTCGGAAAAGTTACGGCGCCAGCATCGCTGCGAGCTTGCGGGGCTTAGTAAGATCGCCCCGCTAAACTAGACGGCGAATCTAAATTTATAACTTTCCGCCCTCGATTACGATGTCGTCAGCCTTGATGTCGTCGCCGTATACCGGCGCTAGCGTCGCGTCGTAGTCGGCGTGGAAAAATTTCTCGTCCGCGAGCTTTACGATTAGATCGTCAAGCCATTTGCGAAGCTCGTCGTTGCCCTTTTTGACCGCAGGCGCGATGACGTCCTGATCGCCGAGCGAGCGGATGCCTACCTTAAAACCCGGGTTTGACTTCGTCCACGCAAACAAAAGTGTATTATCATGCGCGATCGCATCGCCCCTGCCGTCCAGCATCGCACCGAAAGTCTCGGTATTTTGGTCAAATTTTAAAAGCTTGATCTCAGGGTGATTTTTTGTAAAATACAGATCGGCGGTTGTGCCTTTGTTGATTAAAAGCGTTTTGTCCTTAAGCTGCGAAACATCGGTGATATCGCCGTCCTTGCTCGCGACGCCGAGAGCTACCTTCATATACGGTAGCGCGAAATCCACGACCTCTTTGCGCTCCGGCGTGACGGTGAAATTTGCAAGCGTGATATCGACCTTATCGGACGCCAAAAATTCCGCGCGATTGGCGGCCTCTACGAGCACGAACTGAACCTTGCTCTCATCGCCCAAAAGCTCCTTTGCGATGCGTTTTGCAAAATACACGTCATATCCCGCGTTTTTGCCCGTCTCGTCGATGTAGCCAAACGGCGGCTTATCGCCGAAAACGGCGATCCTTACTACGCCGCGCTTTTTAACTCCGTCTATATAGCTTTGCGGCGCGGCGGAACCTTGCGCGGAATTTGAGGAGCCTTTACCCTCGTCGTTGCAACCTGCGAAAAATAACGCAACTAAGATAAAAAGCGTGCTTAGCGTTTTTTTCATCTTTTCTCCTTTATTAAAATTTATTTTTTAAATTCGAACATATTTAGAAATTTCTTCGCGCGCTCGCTCTTCGGGGCGGTAAAGAACGCCTCCGGTTCGTTAATCTCCACGATGCTTCCCCCGTCCATAAAAACTATTCGATCGGCTACGGCGCGCGCAAAGCCCATCTCATGCGTTACGATTAGCATCGTCTGCCCCTCTTTGGCGAGATTTAGCATTACGTCGAGCACCTCGCGCACGATCTCGGGATCAAGAGCCGCGGTAACCTCGTCAAAAAGCATGATCTTGGGTTTCATCACCAGGCTTCGTACGATCGCGATGCGCTGTTTTTGCCCGCCGCTAAGCTCTTTGGGGTAGGCTCGCTCTTTATTTTCTAGTCCTACAACTTTGAGCCAATGCCTGGCTAGCTCTATAGCTTGCTCGCGCGATACGCCTTGAACTTTCACGGGACCTAGGATGATGTTATTTAATACATTTAAGTGATCGAAGAGCTCGTAGCTTTGAAAGACCATGCCGATCTTTTGTCTGATCCTGCGCCACTCTTTGAAATTTTGATCGATCCGCTCGCCCTCGATTATAAAATTTCCGCTTTGTACCGGCTCTAACCCGTTTATCGTGCGAAGTAGGGTGCTTTTGCCGCAGCCGCTAGGGCCTAGGATCACTACGACCTCGCCCTGCGCGACGCTAAGGCTGACGTCCTTTAGCGCGTGCAGCTCGCCGTAAAATTTATTGACTTTATCGATTTTTAAAATTTCCATCAGCTCCACCTGTTTTCTAGTTTTTTCGAAAGCGCCGAGATCGGATAGCAGATCAAAAAATATACGAAAAATATCGCTCCGTAGATGATTAGCGGTGCGTAATTGTCGCGGAAGACGTTTACTTCAATGATCTGCTGTCCGACCTTGACGAGCTCGATAACGCCGATGAGTACGGCGATCGAGGTTGTTTTTATCATCCTGCTGAATAAATTTATCGTTGCGGGCACTAGGCGCCTCATTGCAAGCGGCAGGATCACGTAGAGATAAATTTGAGATCTGCTAAATGCGAGCGCTTCGGCGCTTTCGAACTGATGCTTGGGGATGCTAAGCACGGCGCCGCGCACCAGATCCATCATCTCAAAAACGCCCCAGACGCTAAAAACGATGATCGAAGCCGCTATATTTGAGATGTGGATGCCAAATGCCTTGCTCGCGCCGAAATATACGATAAATAGCCAAACGATGGGCGGCATTATGCGCACGATCTCTAGGCAAATTTTAAGCGGGATGTATAAGGCTCTGCGCCCAGAAGCCATTAAAATTCCAAGCACCAAGCCTAGAGCGAGCGAAACCGCGATCGAGATTAGCGCGATTTGCAGCGTGACCCCAAGCCCGCCAAGAAGCCTGATTAAATTTTCGCCGCTTAAGAGTTCCATCGCTAGCCTCTCATATACGCAAGGCGCTTTTCAAGCAGCGTAAGCGCCAGCGAAAGCGGCAGGATTATGATCAGATACGATACGCTTAACATAAACAGCGCCTCGTTCGTCTTGTAATACAACCCGATAATGTCCTTTGCGGCATAAACGAGATCGGCGAGTGCTACGATGCTAACGATCGAAGTTTCTTTAAGCAGAAAGATTATGTTTGCGCTGATGGAAGGTAGGGCGATCGCAAAAGCGCGCGGCAGCACGACGTAAAACACTATCTGCGCCTCGCTAAGGCCCAGGCTCATCGCGCTTTCAATCTGGGATTTTTTTATCGCCTCAAAACCGAGCCTAAAGCTCTCACTCATATAGCTTCCGCCCAAAAAAGCAAGCCCCACGATCGCGCAGGTAAAGCCTGAAATTTGAACGCCCAGCTTCGGCAAGCCGTAGTATAGAAAAAATAGCTGAATTAAAAGCGGAGTATTGCGCGATAGCTCGATATATGCGCTCACGAGCGGGCTTAATAGAGGCAATCTTTTATATTTTATCAGCGTGCAGATAAAACCGATGATGATGGATAGTAAAATCCCGTAAAATGCGAGCTTTAGCGTTAAAATTCCCGCCTTTACGAACATCGGGCTAAATTTAGCTATAAAATCAAAATCCATAAATTCTTCTTTCCATAAAATATGCGTATTATACAGATAACTGATTAAAATAGTATTAAATCAGAATTTTTTTATAAAGATTCCGAAAATTTAGGAGTTTAAAAATATATCTTATAAATATATTTAGTCCGAGCAGATACCCGGACTATAGAATTTTGACGGAATTTTACGAGTAAAAAATATACGCGTATCCCGAAACTAAAAACGCGGAGAATATCGCTAGAATTCCACCACTTCGTACCATTTCCGCCTGGCGAATGCGTCCCGTTCCGAAAACTAAAGCATTTGGCGGCGTCGCTACCGGCATTATAAACGCACAGCTTGCGCCCACACCGATTACTATAGTAAGGGTTTCTTTCGGTAGCCCCATCTGAGCCGCTACTCCCGCAAATACTGGTACTAAAAGTGCAGCAGAGGCGGTATTACTTGTAAATTCCGTAAGGCAGATGATGAAAACCGCTGTTACTAAAAGTACGATGTAAGTAGGCGCTCCACCGAAAGTGTGCGCGACTAGATCGCCAAGCACCTTAGAAGCTCCAGAATCGCCTAAAACCGCACTTAGTGTAAGTCCGCCGCCAAAAAGCAGCAACACGCCCCACTCGGTGTTTTCGGCGATGTCGTGCCACTTGGCAAGCCCTAGAATGACGATTACGACTGCCGAGCAGATGGCGACGTAAGCATCGTCCACTTTAAAGCCCACAAGGGCTGAAATTTGCTTCGAAAATATCCAGCCAAGCGCTGTTAGAGCAAATACGACGATCGTAATAATGCGCTCGCGCGTCCAAGGGATATGCTCCAGATCCATCTCTATTTTATGGCTTAAATTCGGCTTGAAAATTATATAAAGCACCATAAGCATTATCGGCAGCATCACGCACATTAGTGGCAAACCTACCTTCATCCAGTCCGCGAAGCTGTAGTGCAAGGCTTGAGCCACGATTAAATTTGGCGGAGATCCCACGAGCGTGCCCAGACCTCCGATGCTTGCAGAATACGCGATGCCTAAAAGCAAAAACACGAGCGTGCCGCGATCTTTGCTCTCGTCCATATTGGCGCAAATTCCAAGCGCGATTGGAAGCATCATCGCAGCAGTTGCGGTATTTGAAACCCACATCGAAAGGATCGCCGTAGCAAGGCAGATTAAAATCGCAGCTACACCCAAGCGACCGCCTGCGCGGGCGATTAGCCACATCGCGATTTTTTTATCGAGCTTTTGCATATGCAGAGCCGTTGCCAGAGCAAAGCCGCCGAAAAAGGTAAAGATCGTAGGGTTTGCAAAATTTGCAAGCGTGCTTTTGATGGTGGCAGCCGTGAAAGTGCCATCTTTAGCGAATTTACCAAGTCCGATAGCTACCGCAAGCACCGGCACCATAAGCGCGGTTACCGTGATATGCACGGCCTCTGTAAGCCACATAATCGCGATAAAAGCAAGCAGCGCAAGGCCTTTTTTGACATTAGGCTCAAATGGTAACGCGGCATATAGCGCAAAGCCCACAGCAGCGGCAATCGCCATAATGATGACACCACGCTTAGGAAACGGCACGGTGTCGGTTAGTCTGTCTAAACCCAGCTCGTCTACGTCTGAGTCTAGTGGTCCTTGCAAGCGGGAGTTGCGTAACTCCACTTTGTGTTCTTCCATAGATACTCCTTTTTTGGATTTGGCTTATGATACAAAAATGAGGCGTGAATTTTATAAATTCCAAATCAAATCGTCTTAAATTTTTAAAAGTGCAGTTACTATCGGTAACACGGCACTTATCTCGTGTGTAAATTTTAAATTATAGATAAAAATGAGCAACTAAATAAGCGCTTTAAATTTCATCACAGATTATTTTTTAATGGTGTCCGGTGTTTAAATTTGCTAACTGCGCGCAGGAGGTGGTGTAGAATTTCGTCGAATTTCATCCAGGCAATCGAGATAGAATTTTATCCAAGGCGAGTGAGATAAAATTCCAAGTCTTGTCGCGAAATTCATCGAAATTTCAAAAAAAGGATATTATAATCAGCAAATTTTAAACGCACTTGTAAGCAAACCTGGCGGGAAATGCCTAAAGATAGCAAGCGGTAAAAAGGCAAAAGCGGCGGCGGTGGAAAGCCCGAAATTATAAATTGTAAGGAGAAAATGTGAAAAACAAAATTTTAATCGCGGCGTTTACCGCTGCGGTGTGCGCGAGCTCAAGCTTCGGCGAGGGGATATTTTTAGGGTTAGAAGGAGATTATTCTTTTAAATCCAGCATCACTACTAAATGGTCTGACGAGGAAGATTCTGGCACGAATAAAGATAATAAGGGACAGGCTGCGCTCGGCTTTAAAGGCGGCTATGATTTTGGTATAGCTAGGGCGTACGGCGAGTACTTGTATGATTTCAAAGCTTCGAAAACTGGCACTGACGAGGAGGACATCATATTTAAACACGAGTGGAATAAGCATAGCTTGCTCGTAGGCGGGGATTTTACGCCTGAGATTACAAACGGCTTTAAACTCGTAGCGGGCGCTTATACGGGAGTTTCATTTTTGAAATATAAAATTTATTCATATGACGAATCTTACGGAAGTAGCGATTCGCTTTCAAAGACTCTGCCTGGCTGGGTCATCGGCGCAAGACTGGGTGGGCTATATAGCTTTGATGAGCATAATGAGATCGAGTTTGGCTACAAAGCGGACTATACGAGGTACAAGGCTAGTAAGCTTGGAGAAGGCGTAGACAAGGTATATGAGACCAACCATGGAATTTATCTGGGGTATAATTTTAAATTTTAAAAATTCTAACGTACTAGCGCAGGATGGGGCGAACGAACTCCCGCTCCATCCATTTTAAATTCCAAATAATTATTAGACATCAAATTGCAGGATTGTTTAATCCGAAATTTGTGAGAAATTTCGAAATTTTAAAAATATATTCACACATGCTTGGCTCGTATTTTGGTGCTATCTGGTAAGCACTTAAATTGATGGAATTTATGAAATTTTACTCAATCCGCTTTTTTCTAAGAATCGTTATAATTTCAAGTTGAAAAAGCGGAATTTTATCAATGTCTCCATTTGCCATTTTAAATTTGTTTCATAATTGCTTCGTATATCTCACGACTCCTAGCTTGAGTCCGACGCAGAAATGCCATTTTGCTTTATGGAAATCTCGCATTTATATCTTCGGGATTAGCACTTAAATTTTGCGGTAAAATTCTAAAACTACTGCGTCTAAGAATTTTGACGTTTTAAAGCATTAAATTTTTACGATTTTAAGATTAACCGCAAGCTTAGAATTTTACCTTTATAAATTCGCGGTAAAAGCAGTGGTGTCTGGTCGTGCGGATTTAGATGCCAGATTTATCCGCAAGCGCTACGCTTTTACTAAAATTTTATCTTTATCAAAATTTTAAAATTTCAATCGCTCTTTTTAAAGTACTTCGGCGCAAACATAAATTTCTAGCCGCCTCGCTATATTTTATAGGCTTGCTCGGAGCTTTAAAATAGCAAGCCGCGTGTCCGCTATTTGCCAAAAACTCTAGCGAAAATCGCATCTACGTTTTTGGTGTAATATCCGTAGTCAAAGCACTCTTTGATCTCGCTTTCGCTTAGCTTTTTTCGCAGCTTTGTATCTGCGAGCAGATTTTGTAAAAATAGGCTATGCCCTTGCTCATCTATAGCTTTTTTGCCCTCTTGCAGATCCGCCCAGACCTTCATCGCATTACGCTGCACGATTTTATAAGCATCCTCTCTGCTAACTCCTCGTTTAGGCAGCTCTAGCAGCACGCGCTGCGAAAACACGAGCCCACCGGTTAAATTTAGATTTCTCATCATATTTTCGGGATATACGAGCAGTTTTTCGATCAAGCTCGTCAAGCGATTTAGCATAAAATCGGCGGTTATAAAGCCATCAGGGAGGATAAATCGCTCGACTGAGCTATGGCTGATGTCGCGTTCGTGCCATAGCGCTACATCCTCCATCGCGGGTATTGCGAAGCTACGGATCATACGACATAGTCCCGTTACGTTTTCGCTAAGCACAGGATTTCGTTTGTGCGGCATCGCAGAGCTGCCCTTTTGACCTGGGCTAAAAAATTCCTCTGCCTCATAAACCTCGGTGCGTTGATAGTGGCGGATTGCGATAGCGATCTTTTCGCAGCTGGAAGCCAGGATCGCAAGTGCGCTCATTACCTGTGCGTAGCGATCGCGCTGGATGACTTGATTGGACGCGGGAGCGGGCTTTAGCCCCAAATATTCGCACACCAGCTCTTCCAGCTCTAGTGGGGCGTGGGCGAAATTCCCCATTGCACCGCTTATTTTGCCGTAGCTGATGACGCTTTTTGCGTGTTGTAAAAGCTCTAGCGCGCGATTTATCTCATCATACCACACCGCAAGCACGAGCCCAAAAGTGATCGGCTCGCCGTGGATACCGTGGCTGCGTCCGACCATCAGTGTCATTTTATGCTTCATGGCTTGAGATTTTATCGCGGCTTTTAAATTTTGCACATCCTCAATGATGAGCTCCATGCTTTCTTTGATTTGTAGCGCGACGGCGGTATCGATGCAGTCACTACTAGTCATTCCGTAATGCACGAAGCGGCTCTCCTGCCCAAGGCTCTCACTCACGCTCGTTAGAAATGCAATCACGTCGTGCTTGGTCGTCTTTTCGATCTCATCTATCCGCTCTATTTTAAAGCTTGCGTTTTGTAGAATTTTATCTTTATCGCAGTCACTTATTAGACCTAGTTTATTCCACGCCTTAACCGCTGCGAGCTCGACTTTTAGCCACGCATCATATTTGGCTTGCAAGCTCCATTTTTCAGACATCTCTTTTCTTGCGTATCTTTCGACCATTTTAGTAGCCTTTCGGTTAGAATTTCTTGTATAATGATGGCAAAAATTATATAGAAATGGGGCTGAAAGTTTAATATGGGTTATGAGAAAAGAAGCTTGGGAACCTTTGAGGGACGCAAAATTTATGAAATTCTGCTTAGCCTCGGATACGATATGAAATCCGCGCAGCGCATCTGCGACAAGCGCCGCGTAACCGATGCGGAGGATCAGAATTTGCATAAAAATTCCGTTGCTCGCGGAGAAATTTTTTTGATCGATTATAAATGCGAGCCGCGCGGGCTGAAGCCGATCTTTGAGTGCGATGCGTTTGCGGCATTTGACAAGCCGAGTGGAATTTTAAGCCACCCGAGTGGGCGCAACTCGCCTTATAATATGTATGACGAGATCTGGTCGCTATACGGGCAGGACGCGTGCGTGGCGCACAGGCTTGATTTAGAAACCAGCGGAATTCTTATCGTCGCCAAGGATAAAGACGCGGCGCGCGAGCTTAAAGAGTGCTTCGAACAGCGTAGAGTGATGAAAAGCTATCTAGCGCTCGTGCGAGGGGATTTGAGAGAGGGCTTGCGAGGTGCCGCTTGCAATGGCGAGATAGAGGATTGCTATGCGCTAGGCTCGGATGAAATTTGCGGATCAAAATTTGCGGGCGATGCTGTGAGCTTACCAGATAACGTATCGGATCTGCGCGATACACTAGCTCTAAAAGGAGCGGGCGATAAATTTGGATTTAATATCTTGTCTAATGGTGTGAGTAGGGGATTATGGCGCAGCACTCTATCTGGCGGCGCGCAGGCTAAATTTGAATCTGGTGCTCCTACTGGCGATGTTGGCGGCGAATTTAAATTTGATGCTTTATCCTACGGCGTGAGCGATAAGCTTAAACCCGCTATCGCGATGAGTAGCGCGGATAACGGACATAAACCTTGCGCCTTATCTGTGGCTAAATCTTTGCCAGCTACTTCTAAGGGCTGTGTAAATTTGAAAAAATTTGAGCCTGCAAAATACGCAAAATTTAGCGAAAAACTGAAATTTTTAAAGGATTTCGAGGGGTTTGTGATTGATGCTCCGATCGCCCCTAGCGACGAGTTTGCCGATCTTAAAATTCGTATGAAAATATCGCGCGATGGCAAGGAGGCAATCACGCTGATACGCCCGCTGCGATATTTTGAGGACATGGACGCTAGCCTGATTGAGTGCTATCCGCTGACGGGTAGGCAGCATCAGATCAGGCTGCATCTATTTGCCGCGGGTGCGCCGATATTGGGAGAGCCGCTGTACGGGCTTTCGCGCGAGCAAGCGGAGCGGATATTGGATAAAAAGATGGATGAGACAGAGCGGATCAGAACGACGGGAGCGCCGAGATTGTTGCTACACGCGAATGCAATTCGATTTGAACTAGGCGGCGAACGATACGAGATAAAAAGCAAATTCGACGCCGCGAGAGAGTTTTATAATTTCGTGAAAATCGGTAAAATTTAAATAACTCAATAAAATTTTGAGGTGGCGGCGATTATTTTTATGACCAGGATTTTGCTTTTGCCGGTTTTTATAAAATTTTGTGGTTACAACGACGTTTAATTTATTAATTCCTCATCTATAGTTATTTGAAAATTTTAAGACGATTTTATTTTGCGATAGCTATAATTCATAATTAGAATATTAGTAATTTTGAATAAAGGATGAAAATGTTATGGTGGGAAAAAACAGTGGAGTATTATTTTGTAAAGCAGTGTTTGTTGGACATCGATATAGCTCCACTTGATGGTGATGTAGAAAAAATAGGTGATGCCTTAACACATAACAATGGGAAGTTTTTACTTATAGAGTTTAAAAGGGCATTCGAGAATTTATCCTCAGAAAAGAGAAAATATGCAGATTGGGAAAAAAGCGCTAAGGCCATAAAAGCATATAATTCAACTTGGCTAGACGGAGGGTTTCATATATTTATTTTCGGTAGCGAAAATTACGGTAAATTTGAGCTCAGAGCGCATAAATATTGGATGCTTCAAGATAAGTTGGGCGGTAGCATAAAAGATTTTAAATCCGATGTTGATTCTTTTAAAAAATATAATCAAGAACATGGAATATTTAAAAGAGAATTTGACGAATACGCCGATTTTCTTTTTAAGCAAAAGGGCGGGGCGGGAAGCTCTGTTAATTTAGAAAGCTCGGCATTGATAGCAAGCATGGGGAGCAAAACGGTAGTTGCTTCTTTTGGGGAATATTGCAAGAGGGTGCTTAGTTTGGGTATAGACCGTAGCATAGAACAAAAACAAACAATAGAAATATCGAAAGATATTGGCATGAGACTTGGATTGTAATTGTTAATTTCTATGAAAATTCGAAATGTTAAGGGTAGATAAGAAGGAATTCGCGGATGATTTCAGCGTTTGTTTTGGCATAATCGCGAGTTTAATAGTATGTAAATTTAAAATTCGGAATAGCGGTATAACCAATATGAGAGAAACTTTATAAATGTCAAAGTGAGAGAGGAGATGCGATATTTCTCATTGTATCGCTAAAATTCTATACCCATTCATTTATACAATCATAATTGCAAATTAGTGCGAAATTTGATCGGTAAGATGTGCGTAAGATTAAGACGCGGCAGCTAATTTTTATTATTCCGACTTCTTGTATTTGCATATGGTAAAAGTGATAAAAAAATGCGTAAAATTTAGCCTAAAAGTAACTATAAAAATTTGTTTTATGCTTTAAAATTTGGTTTATTTTATTCAAATAGCCATAAACGCTACTTTCGCTTCGCCGATATTTATGACCTTGCCTTTGCGCGTCATCACGCCTAGGCCATGCTCCACGTCCCACGAGCAGCTAAACTGAAAGCCGATTTCCGCGCCGTCTAGGATATAGATATTTTGCAGCTCCAATAGTTCGCTAAGCTCTTGCGGCGTGCTGATGCCTGGCATGAAATCACTTTTCGTATCGCTCGGATAGTCGTAGATCTCCTGCCATTTTGGGTAGTTTTTTAAAATTTCAGCTAAGATGCCCATTAAAATTTCTTCCTGATTTTGCTTTAGAAGCTCTAGTGCGTCCGATTGCGCCTGGCTTGGCTCGTCCGTCTCTTCGCCGTCTTCATCTAAAAACGCGCAGCGAAACTCGCCCTCTTGCTCTAAAGCTTTACCGAAATATTCCAGTCGCAGCTGGAAACTAAAGTCCCCGTATTCCTCATCTTCAAATTTAGGCAAAATTTTAGGTTCCGCAAGATGTGCATTAAAAAACTCCGCGACCTTTGGGCTGCGGGTGAAAAGATACTCTTCATTCGCTTCGTAACTTTTGCACAAAAATTTAAGTGCCTCTTGCTCTATGCCGCACTCCAAGCAGCACTCGCCCTTGTAATAATCGTTCACGCAGGGCGGATTTTCATTGCTTCTGGCGTGCTTGTCCATATCGCCTAGCCAGCGCAGCATATTTGGGGCGTCGTCCGCCCATTTGTTCTCATTCACCATGCGCGCCGCGTAGATGTATGAGTCGTAGACGCGGTATTTCTCATCGTCCGCCTCCGCCCATTCTGCCTCGATAAAGCGGATAATTTCCGCCTTTGTAATCTTGGATTTTTTAAGCAGCGATCTATCTAAGAAAACGCCGATCTCTTCCATTATTTTTTGCGCGTCCATTGCTACTCCGTTATAAATTTTAGGCTCAAGATAAGTTAAAAACTTTCAAAGGAGTTTTTAACTATGATTTTGTCGATGAAAAATAAATATATAGTTCGTTCCCGAATTTCGGAAAAGAAATTTAGAGAAATTCTAAAGTATTTCGCAGAGGATATAGAAGCTACTAAAATGTCAAATTTAACCGGAATTTCTAGAATTTCCATTAATAAAATTCTAAAAAGCATTAGAATTTTGATATCCAAAGAGTGTGAAAAGATAAGCAAATTTAGCGGTGAGATAGAAATAGATGAAAGCTACTTCGGATCTAAAAGGGTAAGGGGTAAAAGAGGTAGAGGTGCAGCAAATAAACAAATAAAACACCGGTATTCGGTATGCTTAAAATAGACGGCAAGGTCTATACTTAGATAGTTAAAAACTGCTCTGCTAATGAACTGATACCGATACTAAAAGAATTTAGCGAGCTTGATAGCTCTACTATCTATTCTGATTGCTGGAAGGCTTATGACGGTTTGGTTGATTACGGAGCTAAGGCTCATTATAGAGTAAAACATTCCAAGAATGAATTTGCTAATGGTAAAAACCATATCAACGGCATTGAGAATTTCTGGGGTTATGCTAAACATAGACTAGCTAAATTTAAAGGGATAAAGAAAGAAAATTTCTTGCTTCATTTAAAAGAATGCGAATTTAGATATAATAACAGCAAAGATACAAAAGAACTCTATCGTATTTTACTAAAGATGATAAGAGAGAATCCGCTTAACTTATCTTGAGCCAATTTTTTTACTGATCTGCCTTACGGTCTGAAAATAATCGCCGAATTTTTCCTCTACTTGTTCGAAATTTTATCGGTACTGATATCACTTTGAGCCGGAATTTTACCTTGCTCGTTTCTTTGCTTGAGCTGTCCGCACGCTGCACTGATATCTAGCCCCTTGCTCTGGCGGATCGTGCAAGTAATGCCGTGCGCGCAGAGATAGTCTTGGAATTTCACCATGTTTTCGGGGCTTGGCCTGCCAAAGCTCGAGCCTTCGTGCGGATTAAAATAGATCAGATTTACTTTTGCGCGAATGCCGTGCAGAAGCTTCACTAGCGTTTTGGCATCGCTTGAGCGGTCATTTATCCCATCGATCATTAGATATTCAAACATCACCCGCTTTCGCAGATCGATTGGGAACTCGCGCACCGCCTGCATGATCGATGCAATATTGTAGGCACGATTTATCGGCATTAGTTTTTCACGCAGTTCGTCATCCACTGCATGCAGTGAGATCGCGAGTAGCACGCCAAGATCCATTTCGCCAAGCTTTTTTATCTGCGTAGAAAGTCCGCTTGTACTTATCGTTTGGCGACGCGGCGCTATTGCGAGTCCGTCGTTTTCTTTTAAAATTTGCACGGCTTTGGCAACGTTGTCTAGGTTATTAAGCGATTCGCCCATCCCCATATATACGACATTGACGCGGCGCTCGTACGGGATCGCGTTCATTTTTTTGATGAGCCAAATTTGAGCCACGATTTCGCCTGGAGTTAAATTCCGTACGAAGCCACCTTTTGCTGTCAAGCAGAAGCTGCAGCCGATTTTGCAACCTACTTGCGAACTTACGCAGATTGAGTAGCGCGCGTGTCTTATAATTTTTTCGTTTTCATCTCTCAGCTCATCCTTCATCGGCAGCAGGACACTTTCGATCGTCTTGCCGTCTTTGAGAGCGAAAAGGTATTTGATACTGCCATCGCTACTTGTTTCGGATCTGACGCATTCAAGCGGGTCTAAATAAAAATTTTCGGCCAAACTTTGACGGATCTCTTTTGGTAGATTTAGCATTTGTGCAAAGTTATCTACATTCTTTTTGTAAATCCATTCGTAAATTTGTTTGGCTCTAAATTTTGGTTCGACGAAATTTTCAAGCTCTTTCATCGTAAAATCAAAGATGTTTTTCAAATTAATGCCTTAGTTTTTAGATATTTAGTTAAATTTTCTTTTGCAGCGGCGTGATTTTTTAAAAAATCCGTGTGAGCATTTGAATCACAAAAATTCGTCGCACAAAAAATTCCGTAAGCGGGAATTTGAAATTTTTGTGCTACCTTGAGAACCGCAAAAAATTCCATATTTTCTAAAAAATAACCTCGCTCAAAGAATTTTAACGCGGATTTTTTATCGGTCGTGATAAAAGTTGAGCTATTAGTTATTGTTTCATATGAAACATTGGTAGAATTCCTAGCTAGAATTTCATAGTTAATTGGAGAGTATGAAAGTTCATAAAGCGCCGATATCTCGCAGTTTGCAGCCGATCTGCTTTCATAAATTTTTAGAATTTCACCCTCTTTGTATAGCCCTGCAGAACCCACGAAAATGATTTCACTCGGCAAGCTTTGCCTATTTTCGCATATAAATTTAGTCAAATTTATACTCATATCCACTAGCCCTACACCCATAGGCAGGGCAAAATCAAAAATTTCATTTCGTCCGGCAGAGATTATCATTTACGCATTCACGCTTTCATTATTTTTCACTAATCATAGCAAAATGACGATAAATTTAAGGCTAAATTTTGAAATTTTTTCGTCGTAAAGTGCCTAATAAAATTAAAATTAAATTAAGCAAATATCTAGGAGAGTTGTACCATTACCTTCCATAATGGTAGCAGTGTACGTGGTGGGAAGAAGATGGAAAAGTATCATAAAAAAAGCTTATAATTTAGCTAAAACGAAGAAATTTTATCTAAGCAAAAACGATGCTTGCAAAAAACTTGCAAGATAATAAAGGCTGAAATAAAATTAATTATTTGGTCGCTTTGGCGGCTAAGTTTCAACCCTGCGGTATAAATCTGACCAAATTTACAGTCTCACTTCAATATTTTGTTTTTGCAAATACGCTTTTAGTGCCTTGATTTCGATCTCTCTAAAGTGAAAGATAGAGGCTGCCAAGCACGCGTCCGCGCCTGCTAAAAATGCGTCCTTAAAGTGCTCCATCTTGCCCGCACCGCCGCTTGCGATCACCGGGATATCAAGCGCGCTGAAAATCCGCGTTAAATTTAGCTCAAAGCCGTTTTTAACGCCGTCGCAGTCCATCGACGTGAGCAGAATTTCACCCGCGCCGCGTTCCTGTGCCTCTTTTGCCCAGGCAAGCGCGTCCCTGCCGGTGTCCAGCCTGCCGCCGTTTATAAAAACGCTATAGCCGCAAGGCTCGCCGTTTCCAGTCAAAATTTCATCCTGCGAACCGCGTGAAGCCTTTCCAAAATTCTGTGCTTCATTGCGTAAATTTGCGTTCGAAATCCGCGTGGCATCGCGCAAGTTTCCGCCCAAATTCCGCGTCGCGTCGCCTAAATCGCCGCGCGAAATTTCACTAGAATTTCGTTTCGCGTCGATCGCGACGACGACGCATTGCGAGCCGAATTTATTCGCCGCTTCGTCTATCAAATTCGGATTTTTTATCGCAGCCGAGTTGAGGCTTATTTTGTCGCAGCCGACGTTTAGTAGGCGCGAGATGTCATCGATCGTGCGGATGCCGCCGCCCACGGTCAGCGGGATAAAAAGCTCGCGCGCGACCCGTTCCACGACGTCCACGATCGTATCGCGCCCCAGATGCGACGCCGTGATGTCGAGGAAGCACAGCTCGTCCGCACCCTCCTCGTTGTAGCGTTTGGCGACCTGAACCGGATCGCCCGCATCCACGAGACCTACGAAATTTACGCCCTTTACGACGCGTCCGTCTTTGACGTCTAGGCATGGGATTATGCGTTTTGCGAATCTATTCAAAGCAGCCCTTCGGAATAAAATTTTTTATGATTTTAGCCAAATTTTACTTAACATAATGACTTTATAAGTAAAATTTGGCTAGACTCTCGCGATGATTAGGGCGAAAAAAGAGTTCGGGCAAAATTTTTTAAAAGACGAAGCCGTTTTAAGCAAGATCATCCAAGCGATTCCCGAGAATGTACAGAATATCGTTGAAATCGGGGCTGGCTTAGGTGATTTAACTCGTAAGCTTTTGGAATTTTACAGATTAAAGAGTTTCGAGATAGATGAAGATTTATATCAAATTTTAAGCGCTAAATTTGCGCAGCAGATAGCTAGCGGCGAGCTTGAGCTCGTTTTGGGCGATGCTTTGCGGATTTGGCAGCAGCGGGGTCTTGAGCGTGGCGAATATTTTTTGGTCGCAAATTTGCCCTACTACGTCGCTACGAAGATGATTTTGCAGGCGATCGACGATGAGCTATGCGGCGGATTTTTGGTTATGATCCAAAAGGAGGTCGCTTTAAAATTCTGCGCCAAAGCCGGACAGAGCGATTTTAGTGCCCTTTCGATTCTGGCCGATCTTGCGGGTGGCTGCGAGCTTTTGTTTGACGTTGAGCCCGGCTGCTTCGAGCCCGCGCCGAAGGTGACCTCATCGGTAATCAGGCTCGTAAAAGGCAAAAATTTTAAGCCAGGTGTCGAGATAAACGCAGATGATCTTGGCGTAACAAGTTGCGCTCAGCTCCAAACTCTCGATGAATACGAGAAATTTAAAAGCTTTTTGCGCGTATCTTTCAGCGCGCCGCGAAAGACGCTTATTAAAAATTTAAGCGCAAAATTTGATAGAGGCTTAGCCGAAGAGATCTTTTTAAATTTGAAAATTCCGCCCACAGTTCGGGCACACGAGTTAAATTCCACCCTTTTTTTAGAAATTTTTAAAAATTTAAAGGCAAAAGATGGAAGAAAACAGAAATGAACACGGCGTCGAACGACTCAAAAAAAGCAATCGCTATAAAAAACGCAAGGAAAATCTAAAAAAATCTATCGCGAGCGAGGGCTCTGCGGGCGGCGCAGAATTCGGCGGCGAGCATGAAAACGGCTCTCGCAAAAATAAAGGCGCGAAAAACGGGCAAAATTCCGTTCGTTCAAAGGGTTCAAAAAACGGCTCCCGCAACGGATCAAATTCTGCGAGCGGTTCGTCTCGCGGCGACATGGACGGTGCGAATGGTACGCATTTCGGCGGCGCATACCCAAAAAACAACGAAAACAGCGCGGGCGGTTCAAAGCCGGGCAGCAGCGCAAAAGGCGCAAATCCTAGCGCCGCAGACGATGCAAGCTCCATGGACGCCCAGAAAAAGAAAAAGCATAAAAAACGCTCAAATATGCCAAAGAGCCTCACCGGCAACGAGCCGTGGCAAAAGGCGATGGAAGAGGCGATCGCGGAAAATAAGCTGATCCACGAGGAGCGTTTGCATCCGCTTAAAGACGCTAATCGCAGCGATGAGACGGTGCGTATCACGCCGCTTGGCGGACTGGGCGAGATCGGCGCGAATATGACCGTTTTTGAGACCAATACGAGTGCGATCATCGTCGATGTGGGCATGAGCTTTCCGGAGGAGAGTATGCTCGGCGTGGATATTTTGATCCCCGATTTTGACTACGTTCGCAAGATAAAAAACAAGATCAAGGGCATCATTATCACGCACGCGCACGAGGATCATATCGGCGCGATGCCATATTTTTTCAAAGAATTTCAATTTCCGATCTACGCTACGCCGCTTCCTTTAGGGATGATAAGCAATAAATTCGAAGAGCACGGCCTAAAAGCCGAGCGTAGCTACTTCCGCCCCGTGCAGAAGCACCAGCTCTACCAGATCGGCGATTTTGAAGTCGAATTTATCCACATAACGCACTCGATTATCGATGCAAGCGCGCTTGCGATCACGACGAAAGCGGGCACGATCATCCATACGGGCGATTTTAAGATCGACCACACGCCGATCGACGGCTATCCGACCGATCTGAACCGTCTAGCGTATTACGGCGATCGCGGAGTTATGCTTTTGATGAGCGATAGCACAAACTCGCACAAAGAGGGGATCACAAAGTCCGAAAGCTCGGTAGGCAAGACCTTTGATACGATATTCTCAAGCTGTAAGGGGCGAGTGATAATGAGTACCTTCAGCTCAAACATCCACCGCGTCTATCAGGCTATAGAGCGCGGCGTAAAATACGGCCGCAAGGTCTGCGTCATCGGACGGAGCATGGAGCGAAATTTATTTACCGCGATGGAGCTCGGCTATGTAAATTTAGACAAAAAAATCTTCGTCGATGCCGATCAGGTCTCCAAATACCCTGATAATGAGGTTTTGATCGTAACTACTGGCTCGCAGGGAGAGACGATGAGCGCGCTGTATCGCATGGCGACAGACGAGCACAAATATATCAAAATCAAATCCACCGATCAGGTAATCATCAGCGCCAAAGCAATCCCCGGCAACGAAAGCAGCGTCTCGACCGTGCTTAACTACCTGCTAAAAAGCGGCGCAAAGGTCGCGTATCAGGACTTCAGCGAGATACACGTAAGCGGGCACGCCTCGATAGAGGAGCAAAAGCTCATGCTGCGCCTGATAAAGCCGAAATTTTTCCTACCCGTGCACGGCGAGTATAATCACATCGTAAAACACAAAGAGACCGCGATGGAGTGCGGCATCGAGGAGAAAAATATCTATCTGATGAACGACGGCGATCAGATGGAGGTCTGCGAAAAATACCTAAAGCGCGTCAAGACCGTCAAGACGGGCAAGGTCTTTATCGACAATCAGATCAACAAGCAGATCTCCGACGAGATCGTCAAACACCGCCAAAATTTAGCCGATGCGGGCGTCGCGGTCATTATCGCGCAGATCGACAAAAACGAAAAGAGGCTCATTCAGACGCGCGTCATCACCTACGGGCTCGTCGCCGATAATCAAACGGCGCACTTTACCAAGGAGATGCAGGGCATCATCGAGCAGTTTTTAGCAAATTTAAAAGATGAAATTTTGCTCGATCACTGGGCGCTGGAGGGCAAGATTCGCCAGGCCGTGCGAAAGCACATCTTTAGAAAGATCAAAAAATATCCGACCATTGTGCCGGTGATTTATTTGATGTAAGCGCGGCTAAATTTAGCGAGCAGGGGCGACTTTGATCTGCGGCGGGCAAGTGAAATTTTAATGGCGCGGGTGAGCTTTCGGGCGTGAAATTTTGCAATGTGTGCTGGTTTTACGGCGTGAAATTCCGCGTAGCGTAAATTTAGGCGTGGCGCAAAGAGGCGCAAAATAGAAGCAAATTTTAAAAAGAAGGTTTAATGAGTGAAATTTTAGATACGGCACGAGAGGTGCTGAGGCTCGAAGGAGCGGAGCTTTTGCGGCATGCGGATCTTATCGGCGACGAAATTGAGCGAGCCGTAAACTTGATCCTAGCTTGCAAGGGCAAGGTAATCGTCACCGGCGTGGGCAAGAGCGGTCACATAGGCGTTAAGATCGCCGCGACGCTTGCCAGCACCGGCACGCCGTCGTTTTTCGTCCATCCTACCGAGGCGCTACACGGCGATCTTGGTATGATCGGCAAGGACGACATGGTGCTTGCGATCAGTTTTAGCGGCGAGAGCGAGGAGCTGGTTAGAATTCTGCCTCACCTCAAACGCTTCGGCGTAAAGATCATCGCGATGGCGCGCGATAAAAACAGCTCGCTCGGCAAGGTTTGCGACGAGTTCATAAGCCTTAGCATCGTTAAAGAGGCCTGCCCGCTAGGCGCGGCACCGACAGTTTCTACGACGCTAACACTTGCGTTAGGAGATGCGTTAGCGATCTGTTTGATGAGACGGCGAAGATTCGGTAAGGAGGATTTTGCAAATTTCCACCCGGGCGGCAGCCTCGGCAAGCGGCTTTTCGTTAAAGTAAAAGATGTGATGCAAAGTAAAAATTTACCGGTCGCAAGCCGTAACGCCAGCTTAAAACAAGCTATCGACGTTATGACGCACGGAAAGCTCGGTACCGTCTTGTTAGTGAACGAAAAGGGCGCGCTTGAGGCGATCTTAAGCGACGGCGATCTGCGCCGCGCGCTGATGCGAGAGGACTTCGATATCAACGGCGATGCGCTAAAATATGCCACCAAAAATCCTAAAATGCTAGACGATAAAAATATGCTCGCAATAGATGCGCTAAATTTGATCGAGCAATTTAAAATCCAGGTCCTACCCGTAGTCGAAAACGGCGCACCTACGGGGATCTTGCATATTCATGATCTAACGAGCTTGGGGCTAAAATAATGCAAAAGATGCGTCTGAATAAATTTATCTCCCATAACACCGGCTACTCACGCCGTGAGGCGGACGAACTGATCAAGCAGGGCAAGGTTAGTATTAACGGCCGCGTCGTTAGCGATTTTATAGAAGTTAGCGGCGAGGAGAAGATCCGCATCGGCTCGCGCCTTATCAAGCCCAAGACGGAATTTACGATGATCGTTTATAACAAACCAAAAGGCGAGTTAGTTACTAAAAAGGATGATCGCGGCAGGCGGACGATTTACGATAGCTTGCCGGAGGGGTTTAGCAGATTTGTTAGCGTGGGGCGTTTGGATTTTGCAAGCGAAGGGCTTTTGCTGCTGACCGATGCGCCCGCGATTGCTACGGCGCTGATGAACAGCGACATCGAGCGAGAGTACTATCTAAAGGTAAAAGGCGAGGTGGGGGGTGAGGTCGTAACGGCAATCCGCGAAGGCTTTTTCGCCGCAGACGCAAGCAAGGGCGCGCACGCCAAAAGCAAGATCAAATCGATGGAATTTAAACCCTTCTTGGGCTATCGCATAATGCCTAGCAGCGGCGGCTATACGAAGATCAAGGCGATCATCAACGAGGGTCAAAACCGCGAGTTGCGTAGATTTTTCGGTTATTTTGATCTGGACGTTGTGGGGCTTAAGCGCACGGCATTCGGTAGAATGACGCTTGGGATGCTAAAGCCCGGCAAATGGCGCTATTTCGATCAGAGCGAATACGAAGATCTGCGCGATTTTTTGAAAGAAAACAAAATCCGCTATTAAATTTAAGGAGGCGAAATGAGTTCAAAGACGAATGCCGCGCGCGTACTGGACGGTCTGAAAATCCCATACGAGATCAAAGAATATGCGGTTGATCCTTTAAATTTATACGCGGTGCATGTTGCAAAAAGCGTGAACGAGCCGATCGAGCGGGTTTATAAAACGATAGTTTGCATGGCTGATCACGAATACGTCGTGGCCTGCCTGCAAGGTGATCTAAATTTGGATTTCAAGGCGCTCGCGCACATCTGCGGCGCGAAGCGCTGCGAGCTGATGGATTTGAAGGATTTGCAAAAGGTCACGGGCTACGTCAGGGGCGGTTGCTCGCCGCTTGGGATGAAAAAGCACTTCCGCACCTTCATCGATGAAAAAGCGCTAACGCAGGAGAAAATTTACGTTAGCGCAGGCGTGCGCGGAAGACAGATCGCTCTTGCGCCGAAGGACCTCGCAGTCGCAACCGAAGCGCAAATTTGTAAAATTACTCACGACTAACGCGGCGTTACTTTTGCTGTCATTTGGACAAGTAACGCCTGCGGCAAGCTAGTCAAAATTTGCACCGCAAATTTTGACTTTTAAATTTGGCGTTGCGCCATTTATTAAAACGAGCTTCTGCGCGCCGAGAAAATACAAATCAAATAAATTTTTATAAAATTTTATTGTTAAAATTCTAAGTGCCGCACACCGCAAAATAGCTCAAACGAGATGACGAGCACGTGGGGCGCGAAGCAAACTCTTTTAAGAACACGCTCTTTGCGCGCGATCTGTTTTGCTAGCTATAAAATTTGGCCTTGCGATGCTCGGCATTATTTGCGATAAAATTTTAAAATTTCATCGCAAATTTTATACGCCTCGCCTATTTTTTGAAAAGCTCTGAAACGTTCGGAGCTTGCTTTTCTTGCTCGCTGGCGGCGAAAAATTCCGCTTTGGCGAAGTTAAAAACGCTAGCGATGATGTTAGTAGGAAACATCTCGCAGGCGTTATTATAAACCGTAACGGCGCCGTTATAAGCACGGCGTGCGGCGCTGATCTGCTCTTCGCACTCGCCTAACGCGCTTTGCAGTTTGGCAAATGACTCGTTAGCCTTGAGGTTCGGATACGCCTCTATCGCAATGCGGATCTGCCCCAAAAGAGCCGAAATTTCGCTATTTAGCTTAAATTTATCCGCGTTAGAAGCCGCGTTGATCGCCTGTGAGCGAAGTTCGCTAACGCGCGTTAGCACGGCATTTTCGTGGCTCATATATTCGCACGTGGCGCTAACTAAATTTGGGATGAGGTCGTAGCGCTTTTTAAGCTGCGTATCGACGGTAGAAGCGATATTTCGCACTTGATTGCGCTTAGCGATGAACGAGTTATAAACTCCCACTAACGCCAAAACTAACAAAACTATGACGACTAATAAAATCAAAGCCGCATTCATTTTCTCTCCTTTTAAAGTGTTTCAATTAAAAATAAGAATATTTAGCTATACTTGCCATTTCTTTTCGCGTGTCAAGGTAGCTCAGCTGGTTAGAGCGCTGGTCTCATAAGCCGGAGGTCGAGAGTTCAAGTCTCTCTCTTGACACCATCCTTAATTCCTTTAAGAGCCGCAACGGCGCCCCGAAAAGTTTGGGATTATATCTTACTTATACTTGAAAAATAATGAAAATTAGCAAAAGCCTAAAATTTATCTTATCGATACGCCTTTAATACAACCTAAATTTAAATGCTCGCCGAGATAAAATTTAAGTATTCCGAGCGGTATTTGCGATTTGGCGGTACAATCGGGTAAATGCGAGTTTTGGATTTATCGCCCTGTTTCTAAAAGATAAATTTACGCAAAGTATTTTTGTCTATGAGCCTTAAGATATTTTGGAAAAAGCTTTTCATTTGAGTCTTTATCGCGTTTTCACATAAGAAATCTTACGCTAGAATAATCTAACACGCCTCGCACAAATTCACACTATTTAGCTAAATTTTTTGATATAATCTCCCGCTTTAAAAGCTAAAATTCAAAGGAAAAACATGAAATTTATTTCTCACAAAATTTTAAAAAGCGCGGTTTTGCTGGCGGCATTGGGATCTTTTGCGACTTGCGGCGCCGAGACGCAGCAACCTAACGGCTACGCCATAAGCGGCGCGGCACTATCAGCGATAGAGGAGGACAATAGAGCAAAAGAAAATTATCTAGTCATTGACGTTAGGACTGCAGATGAGTACGCTGCAGGCCACGTGAAGCACGCGATCAACATCCCGCTTGGAGAGTTGGAAAGCAGACTGGACGAAATAAACGCCTATAAGGATAAAAACGTCGTGCTTTATTGCAATACGGGCAACCGCAGTGGAAAGGCACTTGATCTGCTTAAGCAAAAGGGCTTTAGCATGCTTATGAACGCGCCCGGCGTGAAGCAGTACGACTACGAGCTGTATAAGGTCGGCAGCATAAACGCAGAGGGGTTTTTGAAAATAGCGAATAATCCGAACGTGCTGATCATCGACGCTAGGCAGAAGCAGGACTACGACGCGGGGCATATGAAAGGTGCGATAAATATCCCATACGGCGAGCCTTTAGAAAACTACAAAGACGTGCTTGAGGCCAATAAAGACAAAAAGATAATCACGCACTGCTACAGCGGCAACCGTAGCGCCAAGCTCGCCAAAGCCCTAAACGAGCGAGGCTACAACGTCACAAATCTACTCGACGGCACGAAAGAGTATAATTACGAGCTGGTGAAATAAATTAGAATTTAGGCTTTTAAAGTAAAATTTTTAAAAGCCTAATTTTATAAATTTACAGATTTTCTGTATTTTTATGGTAGTTGTTTATTTTGTAGTGCCCATCTATCGTTTATTCTATAAAATTCCCGAGTTTTTTGTGTTCATAAATCCTTCAGTTAGTTCTTTTTAGAGAATTCTTTACAACTTCATAATTATCATATATTTTTATATCGGTAATATCGTTTAATAAAAATTTTAATGCCTCTTTTGTGTTTTCGTCAATTTCGTCCTTTTTGAAGTGTATTACAGAGAAAAAATTGTCTGGTAGTTTATCAAATTTATTCTCTAATAAATCTGCAGTATGTTTATCTTTGTTTTGGGCTAGTTTGGCTATTTTAACCACTCCAATATATTTTCCGTTATTCCATATGTAAAATGAGGTTTGATAGCCATGGTCATCCCATGGATCTTTCTTTAAATATATTTTATTTATTTTTCCGTCGCGATCTAATTTGAAGCCGGTTGTTTTAAGTACATCTAAATAATATTTTTTATCCTTTTTTTGATCGTTAGATTTTTTTGTATTTATCCCTGCTTCATCCTTTTCATTATACATTTGCAATTTTCCATTTTTTAAATTCAAGCTAATTCTATCTAGAGTAGATTTTAAGATAGTATCTATTTCTGAGCCTTCAGTATAGTCGGCTGCAGCGATAAAGTTGACTCTATCTTGTTCTAAAAGTTTTTTAGCGGTGTCCTTATTATCCCCATAAACGGCTATCGATACTCCACCCTTGGTTTTTAATAACTTCATGGCGGGGACATCCGTTTCACCGTCGCCTATGTATATCATATTCTCGAATAAAATATGTCTTTCTTGCTCCGGTACATACTTGTTGATTAGTTTATTATCCCAAGAATTAAAAATTCCTTTGCTTATTCTGTATAAATATTGCGTTTTTGTTGTATAGTTAATTGCTAAGGCGGGCCAAATGGGCCTACCATAATTGTCATACATAAAAGAAGATGCGTAAATATTTTTAAATTCATGCGCTATCGTCGTGCCATCTATCATTTCCTTGGTGCCGGACGATATTATGTAGTGCTCAAGCAAAATTCCTTTTTGTTTTGCGTATTCGTTAATTCTTCCAAAAAACTCTTTTACGCCGCTGAAATATTTTACGGTTTTGCCGTGTTTATTAAGCTCTTCTTTTGTAATTTTTGCATCGGCTACGTCTGCTTTTTTGATAATCAAGTACATATAAGAGAGTATCTCGTCCATATTGTTTTCTTCAGATAATTCTTTTACGTTAGCCCAAAAGGCGTCCTTTTCAATGCCTAACGTTGTCGGTATAAAAGAATTTTCTTGTATATTGCCTCTTGCCAATGTTCCATCAAAATCATACGCTATACCGACTCTTATCATTCTCTCGAATTCATCTATTTTATTATCCATTGTGCGTCTTTCCTCCTTGTTTAGTAATTTAAAATTATACTTTAAAAGCGTTATTTTATAGATTTTATTTACGCTTTCGATTTATATGCATTTGAGCGACCTTGGTACACCATTTTCATCTGATTTGTAATGCCTGATTTTGCTGCCATAAAATTTGTGTGAGTGTATCAAATGGAACCGTTGCTGTCAATAGTTTTTGTGCTATTTATTGATTTCGTCCGGCATTAATGTTCATTATCTTAAAATTTTTTGCCAACCACAAATTTAATCAGATCCATATCATACGTATAATTTTAAACCATTCTTATGAGCGGCGTTAAATATCGCTTTCAACGGATTTATAAATTTTATGCCGTCGCATCGCAAATCGCTATATACGTCTACTTCAATTTGGCCGTGAAGCGTCTGCGCGTGAGCTTTGGGCGACATGCTAAACTTCCTCGCGTATTCCTTGCTGAATTGCGACGAGCTTTTGTACCCGATGTCAAAAACTACCTATGACACTGTGCTGCCGCCGTTTTATAAGATATTCTCGCTGAAACTATCGCTTTAAATTACGGCTCCAAGACCGTCTCGATGCCAAGCCTGCGAGCGTTTTGCAAGTAGCTTTTAGTCGGATCAAGCCCGAAAATACGCATCAGCTCCTCCCTCGCCCAGCGGATTCCCAGGTTTCTTGGGTCGCTTTGCAGATAGCCCAGCTCCTCGCCGCGCAAAATTTCCGCGATTTCAAACTGCGCGTAGCGCGGGCTAAAACCAATCGAGTTAAATTTTAAATTTTTTCCTTGTATCAGCTCGTTTAGCTCGCGTGAGGCTGCTTTTATCACGCTTCGCTCATCCGATCTTATCTCGATAAACCCCCACTGCAAATACGTCTGCGCGGGGCTTGCGTGAAAACTCATCGGAAAATCAAGCCCCGCCGCATCGACCTTCTCGTGCGCGAAAATTTCAAATTCGCCGTAAAAAAGTGCATTGTCAAACATCGCGTCCATGGGCAGCCTAGGGTGCGACATCAGCTCGCCTACACTTGCCTAACCCTGCGACGCATACGCGAAAAGCTCGATAAAAACGGGTCTTCCTATGAAATTTAGCATCGTATGCTCCTCGGGCAAAAGGCCGCTTTTTCGTAGTTTATGACCGTCTAAGATCACCCTACCAAAGCCGTAGCGGTCGCGATCGAGCTTAAAACGAAAAAAATCTCCGCTTTTAAATTTGACGTTTTTGCGCCCCGCGCGCTTAAACTCCTCGATCTTACGCGCGTGATCCGAGCCTGACTCCGCGATAAAGCGCTCTATCTCGTCTCTAAAATCCATCTCCCGCCCGTATCCGCTCTCCCACACGCTGTCGTAAAACGTGGTCTGCGAGGCGTAGCTAGCGATGCGCAGGCAGTATCTATCCGCGTGCAGATAGACCCCGCGCGGCGTTCGCTTTTCAAAATTCGCGGGCGTTAGCTTCGTCTCTTTGCCTTTTGCGGTTTTAGGTAGCAGCATCTCGCGCCCCTTAGTCGCCTCGTCGTAGCCGTTTTCCCAGTAGTGCTCGTCCGTGGAGACCACGTGCTTTTGATGACGTCGCCCTCGAAATACAGCACGCTAGCGGGTCCAAATTTATCCCCTGCAAACTCTACTCGCTCCCAGCTCTTCTGCACGGGATCAAGCCCGAAGCACGCCCTTTGCTCGTTATTTAGTTCAAACATTTTCTTTCCTTTTCAAATTTTATCGGCCTGTGCCATAGATGCCGCGCGCTATCGTCGCCTCAAAAATTTTGCGGCCCATGCGCGGGGGCTCATAAATTTTATTTCGCCAAAGAGCATGGCCGTAAAATTTGATCGCGTCTTTGTGATCGAGTTTTGTAATTAGTAAGAGCACAAGATTTTGCATCCATCCCATGCAAGTATATACCGCTTTGGCAAAAAGCGGCAAATTTTACCGCTTAAAATTTACACGAGCTGTACGCCCGCGCCTTTTACGATCTCGCCGATAACGTAGCCATCGGTATTTGCTAGTACGAAGTCCGCATTTTCTTTTGGAGCCACTATGATCATACCAACGCCCATATTAAACGTTCTCATCATCTCTGCGGGCTCGACCTTTTGCGTGATGATTTTAAATATCTCTGGCGTGCGGATCGCGGCATGCTCGATCTTCGCACCCAGCCCCGCAGGAAACACGCGCGGTAGATTTTCCACTATGCCGCCGCCCGTGATGTGCGCTAGAGCATGTATCTTGTCTTTTAAATTTAAAAAGTCGCCGACGTAAATCCTAGTCGGCTCCAAAAGTACGTCGATGAGCGTGCAACCGCCTACTTTGTCGTCAAATTTTAGCCCAAGCTCGGCGATCACTTTGCGAGCGAGCGAGAAGCCGTTTGAGTGCAGGCCGCTGCTAGGAAGCGCGATGAGCGCGTCGCCCTCACGCACAAATTTGCTGCGGTCGATCTCGTCCTCTTCGGCGATACCCACGGCAAAGCCAGCAAGGTCGAAGTCGCCTTTCTCATACATCGATGGCATCTCAGCCGTCTCGCCGCCGATTAGCGCGCAGCGCGCGAGTTTGCAGCCCTGCGCGATACTTTTTACGACCTCTTTGGCATCCGCGATCTCAAGCTTCGCCGTCGCGTAGTAGTCGAGGAAAAATAGCGGCTCGGCGAAGTTGCAGATGAGGTCGTTTACGCACATCGCGACGAGATCTTGGCCGACGCCGTCAAATTTGCGCGCGTCGATCGCGAGTCGCAGCTTTGTGCCCACGCCGTCGGTGGCGCCTAGGATCGCAGGCTTTTTGTAGCCTGCGGGCAGCCTCACCGCGCCGCTAAACGAGCCGATACCGCCCAAAACGTGCGGAGTTTGCGTCGCTTTGACGAACGGTTTTATCGCGTTTACGAAGTCATTTCCCGCGTCTATATCGACGCCAGCGTCTTTGTAGCTTATCAAATTTTATCCTCCAAGATGGTATAATTTCGCAGATTTTAGCTAAAATCGAATAAAAACGCTATAAAGGCTCACCTTGAAATTTAAACACGCAGTCGTCATCACAGGCAGTATTGGTAGCGGCAAGAGTGCGGTTTGCGAGCTGCTTCGTGATCGCGGATTTGAGATCATCGATGCCGATAAGATTTCGCATGACGTTTTAGATCGCTGCGCCGAGCAGGTAGCTGAAATTTTCGGCTCGCAATACGTCGTGCAAAAAGACGCGCAGGCTGAAAATTTGAGTTCGCATGTGGAATTTGACGATAGCAGAGATGAGGAAAATTTGACCAACTCCCGCGCTTCAGTGGATCGCAAAAAGCTAGGCGAGCTGGTGTTTAAAAGCCCGGCAGAGTTAGCAAAGCTTGAAGCACTGCTGCATCCAAAGATAACGGCTGAAATTTTATCGCAGGCGCAGGCTTTGGAGGCGAAAGGAAAGATTTATTTCGTCGATATTCCGCTGTTTTTTGAGGGCAAGAGGTACGAGTTTTTCGATAAAGTGGCGGTCGTTTATGCGCCTAAAGATACGCTGATTTCGCGCGTAATGAAGCGAAACGGGCTGGATCACGCTGCCGCAAAGCACCGCGTCGAGCTGCAAACAGACATAGAGCAAAAGCGCGCTATGGCGGACTTTGTGATAGATAACGGAGGCGATCTTGCCGCGCTTAAGGCCGCGGTGGAGAGATTTTTAAAAGAGCTAAAAGATAAAATTTAGCCCTTTGCGCTAGAGCTCGTAAAATTTCTGCGCGAATTAAGACGAATTAAAAATAAAGGAGAGATGATGAGGATCGGTAGCTGTGCCCAAAGCGGCGCTAAATTTCAAAATTTTAAAAGCGCACCGCTTAAAGAGCGGTTAAAATTTGCGGCGCGAGCGGTTTTGCTCTCCGCGCTGTTTGCGACGGGCGCTGCGGCGGAGATCGACGATCTAAGGAAGGGTTGCGCCGCGGGGAGCGAGATGGATTGTAAAAAACTAAACCGCGTGATAAATGAGCTACAGCGCAACTGCGACGCTGGCGGCGAGGAAAACGCGCTGGATTGCGCAAATTTGGGCTATGCATACGACTCAAATAGAAGTTTCAGGCAGGCCGCGCGCTATTACGACAGGGCGTGCAAGCTCGGCGAGCAGAAGGGCTGCGTCTATTTGGGACTGCTCTACAACGACGGGCAGGGGGTGGCGCAGGATCGCAAGAGAGCGAATGAGCTTTTTAGCGATGCTTGCAAGAAAAACAGTAGCGAGGGGTGCGCGAGCCTTGCATACAACTACAAAAAAGGACTCGGCGTCTATCCAGACATGAAAAAGGCGATCGAGCTTTTGATCAAGGCTTGCAAGATGGGGCAGGTAGAGGCGTGCCATAACCTAGGGCTTAGCTACGTCCTCGGCGACGGCGTGAAAAAAGACGCGGACAGGGCTAGGATATTTTTTACGAGGGCTTGTGAGCAAGGACACGTGGATTCGTGCGTAAATTTGGGCGTTACGTATTTCAAAGGCGACGGCGGGCAAAAGGATCACGCGCTTGCCGCGAAGTATTTTAGCGAGGCGTGCGAGAATGGTGGCGAGCCGCTAGCTTGCTCAAATTTAGCGTATCAATACGAAAAAGGCTGGGGCGTGACGAAAGATAAAAAGAAGGCGCGCAAGCTCTATGAAAAAGCTTGCAAGCTCGGAAGATTTGATGCTTGCGAGCATTTAGAGACTATGAGATGAGAGGCTCTAACATCAAGCGCGAAAACGCATAACAAAATGGGCTCACGAAAGAAGATACGTTAGTAAATTGAGTCTTAGTAAAGCCTAGGAATAAGCGATGCGCTTAAATTTAGATAGAAGTAAAATTTTAATAAATCGCTAGTGAGCGTTAGTAATTTTAAAAATTTGCGAGGTAAATGATGAAAATTTCAAAATATAATGCGAGCGGCAATGATTTCGTGATTTTTACGGATTCGGTTAAGGCGGATAGATCCAAGTTAGCGCGTGAGCTATGTGATAGGCGCGATGGAGTAGGCGCTGACGGGCTCATCGTCGTGCTACCGAAGTTTAACGGTATCGAGGGGATAAACTTTGAGTGGGAATTTTACAATAGCGACGGCAGCACCGCCGATATGTGCGGCAACGGCTCGCGAGCGGTATGCATGTATGCGTATGAGAATTTCTTGGCCGCGCAGAGTATGAAATTCCTAAGTGGCGCAGGCGTAATTAGTGGCGAAATTTTCGGTATTTTCGGCGGAAATTTGAGCGAGAGCATGCGCGGCGAGCTACGCAATGTAAGCTTTGGCGAGATTTTCAATCTTCGCCCTAACGCTCACGCGTTAGTAGCTAACGTAGAGGTAATGTTAACTTGTCCTAAACGCCTAGGCGAAAGCTTTGAAGAAGCAGGGCTAACGTGGTATTTTTATAACACTGGAGTGCCGCACTTGGTAACTTTTGTTAGTGATTTAAATGAGTTCGATGCTGCATTGGCCCGCGATCTGCGCGAAAAGTATAACGCTAACGTTAATTATGCGTTAGTTCAAAGTCGCCTCGCAAGCAAAATTTTAAAGGTGCGCACCTTTGAGCGTGGCGTAGAGGCAGAAACTCTCGCATGCGGTACAGGGATGGCGGCATGCTTCATTGCAGGCGTCGAAAATATGGGGCTAGCTCCCGACATCCGCGTGATACCTGCAAGCGGCGAAATGCTAAATTTGCGCTTAGGAGATGGAGGTAAAATTTACTTTCGCGGCGACGTTAGGCATACTTTCGATGGCGAATTTATCGGATACGTGGAGTAGGCAGAGCGAAATTTCGAGCCGGTTTGCGTGAGAATCCGTCAAATTTTCGAGTGTAATTTATACAAAATTTCGCTTTTCGCTACGTTTGATAAAATAATATATTTGCAATACAGCATTGGAATTTTAAAATTTTATGATGATGAAATTTTAAAATTTACAGGGCATGGTTTGCGTGATAATTTTAGTTTTGAGGTAAAATTTGGCGCTTCACTGCAAAATTTAATTCCAAATTTCGGAATTTTATGAAATAAAATTTTAAGATTTTAGCATGCGGAATTTTGCTACTAAATTTAAAATTTTTGCTTGAATTTCATATTTGTATCGCATTAATTTGGACTTTTGTGGAATTTAGCATTATAAATTTACGCTCTAGCCCGCTCATTCGGTTTATAATTTTTGCTGCCGCCGCAAAAATTCCGTCGTGTTCGCACGAGTGAAATTCTGTCGTATTTGCACGAGTAAAATCCGCCACTAATAGCAAAAAGTGCGACATCAAGCAAATCCTCGCCGCGGGTAAAATCTGTCATTGACGATAAAGGCTGGATTTATCGATGCGGCAATTCTTGAAGCACGGTAGAATTCGCTAACGACGATAAAAGCATAGTGCAGTTACGGCGAAATTTAAAATTTGCGCCCGCCGAATTCTGCCGAGCCGTCATTTTGTCGTTTAAATTTTAAATTCCATCCGTGTCGGTTTTACCGAAACTAGGCATAAAATCTGATGATTAACTCTCTGGCGAGCGCTAAAATCACGACGAAGATTGTAAATTTTAATAAAGATTTTTGTCGTATCGCGACAAGCATGACGATGCCAAATAAAACGAGCGCAATATCTAAAAATGTATCTTTCATACGCTTAATTGAAATTTAATCAAAATGCTCAGTATGATAAGAAGTATTATAAAGCGCAAGATTGAGCGCATGGAGGATAGATCACCAAATTCTTTGTCATATTCCTTTTTTACCTCCCACTCAGCTTTCCAGGCGAACATTTTTACTATAAAATCCAGCATTTTCATCTCCTTTTTTAAGGCGAGTCGCATAAAAACGAAATTCTGTCGCGTTACGTGAAATTAAAGAATTCTATCTAATTGGCGCTTAAAATTTTTAATTTTGGGCTATTTGTCGGCGTTTTGGACGAGCGCTTTTTCGTATTTTTCGATAAAGCTTCGCCCTGACTCGCATAGGCGGTAGATGAAAATCTTCGACGCCTTGCCCGCATCAAGCCCCGTGTCCTTAATGCTTTCGCGCTCCAGATAGCCACAGTTTTTATGGATGATATCAAGAGTCGATTTGACCGAGGTGTAGTTGCGCCCACTCGCAGCTGCGAATTCGTTCACGGGTCTCATAAACTCCGCATCGCTTTGCTTATTGCGACACAAAAGCCCATCTTCGCCTTGCGATTCGACTAGTTTTAGCGTTTCATAAATGAGTTTGTCTTTTAATTTGATCATTGGCTTTCCCTTATGTAATTGATATGGGTTTGCCAAAATTATATCATAAAATTTATATTTTTATGATATGAGATGTCAATAATCAGAAGCTAAGCGCGAATTCATAAAACGGCACTACATCGCAGCGGATACCCTCAATCTCGAGCCTACCGGAGTTTGCCATAGACACAACTTTTAAGCTCGTGATACCGAGCTTCTTGAGCGCGCTTAAAATTTTGCGGAATTTTAAAAAGATAATGTCTGCGTCGCTGAAAGGAATGACGAGAACCCCCATCTTTAGAGCAGGCAGGTAAAAATCCAGCTCTTTTGTGTAAAAAATCGGCGTATTTAGTCCTAAAAGCTCGCAAAAAAGGACGTTGGCAAATTTTTTCGAGAAGTCCTTTTTGCTTGTTAAAATTTCGCGCATATTAAAATGCGAAAAATATAGTTTTTTTGCGCGCGCGGGCTCGCCAGCTTTGCTTAAAAATCTGATGAAATTTTCCCGCTCAAGTTTAGCGATGGTGCCGTATACGGCGTCTTTGGAGATCTTGATGCGCGGCTTTAGCGCGGTGTAAATTTTATTTGCGCTAAATGCGGCGTGGACGAAGCTTAGGCACTCTTTGAGGATTAAAATCTCCGTGCGGCTAAAGTTTGCCGCAAGCAGCCTCTGCTCGAATTCTAAAATTTCAGCGGGGGTTATGAAGGGGTTTTTTGCGCCGCCGCCTTGGGCTAAAAACGCCGAAATCATAGAGTTTATCTCGTTGTGGCGCTTGTCGAAGGCGATAAATTCTTCAAATGAAAGCGGCAAAAGCTCAAGCCGCTCAAAGCCCGGCAGGGCCAACTCTCTATCGCGAGTAGAAATTATAAAGCGCTTTAAATTTAGCCCCTCGGCGAAGCTTTGAAGCGATGAAATTTCAAAATCGGCACTACTGAAATTATCCAGAAAAAGCGATGAAATTTGCTCGTTGGTGGCTAAAAATTCTTTGATCTTGCGGAAGAAATTCTCGCTCCTGTTTTTTATGCCACCCGACTCCGCATTTTTTGCGTTGTTTAAGCCGTTTGCGCTTTCATTTTTTGTATCTGTATTTTTTATGGCGGCGCAGTAAATTTCATCTATATCCGAAATATCTGCATCGAGCGTAGTTTCTCCGCTTATTTCATTCTCATTTACTTCGCTGCCGTTTGTATTGTCCGCGCTATTTTTAACCGCAGCGATCGTGCCGCCCGCTACCATATCCTCAAGGCGTAGATCGGTTAAATTTAGATACAAAATTTCATCTTTTTTAAGTTCCGAAATTTCATTTTTCAGCACGGCGCTTTTGCCGGAATTTAGCACTCCGTAGATTATGGTTTTGGGAGAGTTTATACCTCTTTTGCGCGAGATAAAGCCCGCAAATTCCGGTGGATTTTCGTAAAAAAATTTTAGATCATTCATGGCGAGTATTTTAAAATTTTCCTTATTAAAAGGAAATAAATCTGAAAAATCCTATGAAATTTTTATATCTATTTCAAATTTATCTAAAATTTTTGTATTGAAAATTTCCAGCACCCTAAAAATTTTCGAAATTCTATATATTTTTCCTTATTAAAAGGAAATATTTCCATAAAATTTGGCTATTTTCTTGACAAAAAGGGAGCGCTTTTATATAATGTGCGTCTTTTGTTTGAAACAAAAGGTCGCGCGTTGCGACAAGTTCTTTATTAAGGAAAAGTGATGCAAAAAATTAGGTTAAAACTCAAGGCTTATGACCATCGAGTTTTAGATCGCACAGTTTCGGCTATCGTTGAAGCCGTAAAAAGAACAGGTGCGGACGTCAGAGGTCCCGTGCCGATGCCTACGAAGATTAAGCGCTACACCGTTTTAAGATCTCCGCACGTAAATAAAGACTCCAGAGAGCAGTTTGAGATGAAAATTCACGCTCGTATGCTAGACATCGTAGCGGCTACGCCAGATACGGTTGATTCGCTAACTAAGCTTGATTTGGCTCCGGAAGTCAACGTCGAAGTTCACGCGATGGGCAAATAAGGGGTAAAACAATGGAATATATTGTAGAAAAAATAGGTATGAGTAGGACGATCGACACGAGCAGCACGCCCGTGACTCTTTTGCGACTTATCAATACCAAAATTTGCGAAGTTTGCGATGAGAAAAAAGCTATCGTAGCCTACGCAGACGGAAAAGCGTATAACAAAGCTATCGCCGGAATTCAAAAGAAATATAGCCTAAGCAAGGAATTTAATAAATTTGCGACTCTAGGCTTAGAAAATGCCGAGCTTGGCGATCAAAATTTAGATGTTTTGAGCGGAGCAAAGATCGTAAAAGTAAGCTTCAGATCCAAGGGCAAGGGCTATCAGGGCGTTATTAAGCGCCATGGCTTTGCGGGCGGTCCTGCAGCGCACGGTAGCCGCTTCCACCGAAGGCCTGGTTCTATTGGCAACTGCGAGTGGCCCGGTCGCGTTCAGCCTGGTATGAGGATGGCGGGACACACTGGAAACGAAACGATCACTGCTAAAAACGAAGTCGTAAGCTTTGATGCCGAGAATAAAATTTTAGTGCTTAAGGGCTCGGTTCCTGGATTTAACGGTGCAATGGGCAGAATAAGGATAGTAAAATGAGTAAAGTAAGCGTGCTTAACGAAAAACTAGAAAAAGCAAGCGAAATTGAAATTCCTGCGAAATTTTCGGAAGTCAATTCGCACAATCTATATTTGTACGTCAAATCTTACCTTGCTTCGCTTCGTGCAAATACGGCTAACGCTAAAACTCGCGCCGAGGTTAGCGGCGGCGGTAAAAAACCGTGGCGACAAAAGGGTCGCGGCGGCGCACGCGCGGGCTCAACTAGAACTAACGTCTGGGTAGGCGGCGCGGTTGCATTCGGTCCGACTAACGAGCGAAATTACGAGCAGAAGGTCAATAAAAAGCAAAAACGACTTGCGCTGGAATTTGCTATTAATGAGAAAGCAAACGAGGGTAAAATTTTTATATTCGACGATTTGGAGCTAAAAAGCGGCAAGACTAAAGACGCGGCAAATTTTATTAAGAAACTAGGCGCTAGAGATGCGTTGATCGTTAAAAACGAGCTAGACGCACAAACTCTTTTGGCTTATAGAAATCTTAAGAATTGCTATGTCGTCGATGCAAGCGAGGTCAATGCTTACCTAATCGCAGTTTACGGCTCGGTCGTATTCGAAAAAGCGGCATTTGAATCAATAGTGAAAGAGGACTAAAATGGCAGATATAACAGATATCAAAACGATCCTTTATACGGAAAAGTCTCTCGGTCTTCAAGAAAACGGCGTGGTCGTTATCCAAACTAGCCCGTCGGTTACGAAAAACGGACTAAAGAGCGTTTTGAAGAACTATTTCGGGATCACTCCGCTAAAGATAAATTCTTTAAGACAGGACGGCAAGGTAAAAAGATTTAGAGGTAAAATGGGCGCTAGAAACGATGTGAAAAAATTCTACGTCAAGCTACCTGAGGGCGCAAGCCTAGAAAGCGTGGAGGCGTAAAATGGCGATTAAAACTTATAAACCGTATACTCCAAGTAGAAGATTTATGACCGGGCTTAGCAGCGAGGATATCACTGCAAAAGCTAGCGTTAGAGGCTTGCTCGTTAAAATTCCTGCCGCAGCCGGAAGAAACAATAATGGTCGCATTACCAGCCGCCATAAACAAGCAGGAGCTGCTAAACTTTATAGAATTATCGATTTTAAGCGAAATAAATTCGGCGTTGCCGGCAAGGTCGAGGCGATTGAATACGATCCGAATCGCAACTGCCGTATCGCATTGATCTCATACGCAGACGGCGAGAAGCGATACATTATCAAGCCTAACGATCTTAAAGTGGGCGACGTAGTAGCCGCTGCCGAGGGTGGATTAGATATTAAACCTGGCAACGCGATGAAGATGAAAAACATCCCTGTGGGAACTATCCTGCACAATATCGAGTTAAAACCGGGCAAAGGTGCTCAAATGGCACGTAGCGCAGGAGGTTATGCTCAGCTTATGGGTAAAGAGGAAAAATACGTCATTCTACGTCTGCCTAGCGGTGAGATGAGAAGAGTGCTCGCAGAGTGCATGGCCAGTATCGGCGTAGTGGGCAACGAAGAGTGGGCAAACGTCGTCATCGGCAAAGCCGGACGTAATCGCCATAGAGGTATCCGCCCTCAAACCAGAGGTTCTGCGATGAACCCGGTCGATCACCCGCACGGCGGTGGCGAGGGTAAGAAAAACTCCGGTCGCCATCCGGTAACTCCGTGGGGTAAGCCGACGAAGGGCTATAAAACTCGCCATAAAAAAGCGAGCGATAAGCTTATAATTTCAAGAAGGAAAGGAAAATAAAAATGGCTAGATCGCTAAAAAAAGGTCCTTTCGTAGATGATCACGTAATGAAAAAGGTCGTTGCGGCAAAGAAAGCCGGCGATAACAAACCGATCAAAACTTGGTCGAGACGAAGCACGATCGTGCCCGAGATGATCGGACTTACGTTTAACGTTCATAACGGAAAGAATTTTATCCCGGTTTACGTCACCGAGCATCATATCGGTTATAAATTAGGCGAGTTCGCTCCTACGCGCACTTTCAAGGGTCACAAAGGCTCCGTGCAGAAAAAGATCGGCAAGTAAGGATAGAATATGAGTAAATCAACTATTAAATTTGTTCGCCTTTCGCCGACAAAAGCAAGACTTATAGCGAAGCAAATTCAAGGCATGAATGCGGAATTTGCCCTTGCTACTTTGGAATTTACGCCTAATCGCGGCGCGAAATATATCGCTACGGCGATTTCAAGCGCGGTCGCAAACGGCGGCTTTGAGCCTGAAGAGGTCGTAGTTACCAGCTGCCGAGTGGATGCGGGTCCTGTGCTTAAGAGATTTCGTCCGCGCGCCAGAGGTACGGCTAGCCGTATCCGCAAGCCTACTTCGCACATCATCGTCGAAGTAGCAAAACCAAGTAAGAAGGAAGCGTAAATGGGACAAAAAGTAAATCCGATCGGTTTAAGATTAGGAATTAATCGAAATTGGGAGTCTAGATGGTTTCCTTCTAAAGCGACGCTTTCCGAGAGTATCGGCGAGGATTACAAGATCCGCAAATTTTTAAAAGCTAAGCTTTATTATGCGGGAATTAGCCAAATTCTTATCGAAAGAACGGCTAAGAAAATTCGCGTAACGATCGTAGCCGCAAGACCGGGTATCATCATCGGCAAAAAAGGCGGCGAGGTTGAAAATTTAAGAAGCGAAGTCGTTAGGCTAGTCAATAAAGACATAGCGATCAATATCAAAGAGGAGCGCAAAGTAGGCTCGAACGCGCTTTTGGCTGCGGAAAACGTAGCTATGCAGCTAGAGCGTCGCGTTGCATTCCGCCGCGCTATGAAGAAGGTCATCCAAGGCGCTCAAAAAGCAGGCGCAAAGGGAATTAAAATTTGCGTCGCAGGTCGCTTAGGCGGCGCCGAGATGGCTAGAACCGAATGGTATTTGGAGGGACGCGTTCCGCTTCATACTCTAAGGGCTAGGATCGATTACGGCTTTGCCGAAGCGCATACGACCTACGGTAATATCGGCATTAAGGTTTGGATCTTTAAGGGTGAAATTTTACAAAAAGGCATCCAGGCTGAAAAGACCGATGATGCGCCTAAAAAAACACGCAGACCAAGAAGAGGTAAATAGTTATGTTGATGCCAAAAAGAACAAAATACCGCAAGATGATGAAAGGTCGCAATCGCGGCTACGCAACGAGAGGAAATTCCTTGACGTTCGGCGATTTCGGTATCAAAGCGGTAGAGGCGGGTAGGGTAAATTCTCGCCAGATCGAAGCGGCTCGTGTCGCGATGACGCGCTTCGTGAATCGTCAAGCTAAAATTTGGATTAAGGTATTCCCAGATAAACCGCTTACCAAAAAGCCTCTACAAACTCGTATGGGTAAAGGTAAGAGCGGCGTAGAAGAGTGGGTAATGAATATAAAACCGGGCAGGATCATTTTCGAGATGACCGGTGTTAGCGAAGAGGTTGCTAAAGAGGCGCTTATGCTTTCGATTCATAAACTACCTTTTAAAACGAAAATCGTAAGTAGGGAAAGCGAAAATGAAATATACTGATTTGAAAGATAAAGATTTGGCTGAGCTAAATTCTATGTTGAAACAAAGTAAGTTGCTTTTATTTACGGCTAGACAAAAGCTAAAAACTATGCAGCTAAGCAATCCTAACGAGATTCGCGCTATCAAAAAAGATATCGCTAGAATCAACACCGCTATTAAAGCGAAATAAGGATAGGTTATGGCATTTAAAAGAGAAATTCAAGGCGTAGTCGTAAAGAAGGCGGGCGATAAAACAGCTACCGTTTTGGTAGAGCGAAGGGTTATGCACCCTAGATATAGAAAGATCGTAAAAAGATTTAAAAAATATCTGATCCACGATGAGAACAACGTCGTAAAGATCGGCGATACCATATCTGCGATCGAGTGCAGACCGCTAAGCGCTAGAAAATCGTTTCGCTTAAAAGCGGTTTTGAAAACAGGAGTTGAATAATGATACAGAGTTTTACCAGACTTGCGGTAGCTGATAATAGCGGCGCAAAAGAACTTATGTGTATTAAAGTTTTGGGCGGCAGCAAGAGAAGATACGCCACAATCGGCGATATTATCGTTTGCTCTGTAAAAAAAGCGCTCCCTAACGGCAAGATTAAGCGCGGTCAAGTAGTAAAAGCCGTAGTCGTTCGTACGACTAAAGAGTTGCACAGAGGCAACGGCTCGCTAATTAGATTCGATGAGAACGCAGCCGTTATTTTGGATTCAAAAAAAGAGCCGATCGGCACTCGTATTTTCGGTCCTATCGGTAGAGAGGTCAGATACGGCGGTTTTATGAAGATCGTTTCGCTGGCTCCGGAGGTTTTATAATGGCAGTAAAATTTAAGATTAAAAAAGGCGATCAAGTAAAGATCATCGCAGGTGACGATAAGGGCAAAACAGGCACCGTTAAGGCCGTGTTTCCTAAAAAAGCTCAAGTTATCGTCGAGGGTTGTAAAATGGCTAAAAAGGCTATCAAACCAACCGAGCAAAATCCGCAAGGCGGCTTTACAAACAAAGAGATGCCTATGGATATTTCAAACGTTGCGTTGGTAGAGGGTTGATTATGAGCAGACTAAAAGATAAATACGCTAATTCCATCAGAGCTGCTTTGCAGAAAGAATTTGATATAAAAAATCCTATGCTTATCCCGGCGCTTGAAAAGATCGTTATCAGCGTAGGAACGGGCGAATCGAGCAAAGATCAAAAAGTGCTTCAAAATATGGCAGATACTATCTCGCTGATCGCAGGTCAAAAAGCGCTTATCGTCAATGCAAAAAAATCGGTTGCCGGCTTTAAAGTGCGCGAAGGTTTCCCGGTAGGTATAATGGTTACGTTACGAAAGGAGCAGATGTTTGCCTTCCTAGACAAACTGATCTCTATCGCGCTTCCTAGAGTTAAGGATTTCCGAGGACTACCTAGAACGGGCTTTGACGGACGCGGCAATTATAACTTCGGTTTGCAAGAGCAGCTGATGTTCCCTGAGGTCGAATACGATCAAATTTTAAGAACTCACGGTATGAATATAACCGTTGTAACGACTACAAATAACGATAAAGAGGCATTTAAATTGCTAGAACTATTCGGCATGCCTTTTGCAAAAGGAAAATGATATGGCAAAAAAATCAATGGTAGCCAAGGCGAAACGCCCTGCTAAATTTAGCACTCGCGCATATACCAGATGTCAAATTTGCGGTCGTCCGCACTCCGTTTATAAGGATTTTGGAATTTGTCGCGTTTGCCTTCGCAAGATGGCAAATGAGGGCTTAATCCCAGGTCTAAAAAAAGCAAGCTGGTAAGGAGAAGAGATGATTAACGATCTTATTTCAGATGGACTAACTCGCATCAGAAATGCTGCGATGCGAAGGCTAGATACGACTAAGCTTTTTCACTCAAATGTCGTTGAGGCTATGCTTAAAATTTTAGCCGAGAAGGGCTATATCGAGAGCTACAACGTAGTAGAGGAAAACAATAAAAAGATCATCAACGTAGTGCTTAAATACGACGAAAAGGGCAGGAGCGTGATAAACGAAGTTAAAAGAATTTCGACTCCGGGTCGCCGCGTATATCAGGGCAAAGACGAGATCAAGCGCTTCAAAAACGGCTACGGAACCGTTGTCGTTAGCACAAGTAAAGGCGTTATGAGCGGTATCGACGCACACAAAGCTGGCGTCGGCGGCGAAGTGCTTTGCACGATCTGGTAAGAAGTTTCTACTTTTTATGGCATTGTGGTATCCATTCGTAAAAGTAGACATACCCTAGACAAATAAAAAGGAAAATTATGTCAAGAATTGGTAAAAAACCGATCTCTATTCCAAACGGCTTAGAGGTCAAAATCGACGGCTCGTCGTTAAAATTTAAAAAATCGAATAACGAAAAAGAGCTTGATTTAAAAGGTCATGTCGATGTAAAAATCGAAGACGGAAAGATAGAATTCTCGCCTAAGGGTGAGGATAGGCAGAGCAGGGCGTATTGGGGAACATACCGCGCTTTAGCCAACAATATCGTCCTTGGTCTTACCGAGGGCTTTTCAAAACAGCTTGAAATCAACGGCGTCGGCTACAGGGCTGCGATGAAGGGCAAGGTACTTGAGCTAAATTTGGGCTTTTCGCATCCGATCAATTTTGAATCTCCAAAGGGAATCGAAATTTCCGTAGATAAAAACGTCGTAACCATCAAAGGCGACGACAAGCAGCAAGTAGGTCAAGTAGCAGCCGAGATCAGAGGATTCAGACCGCCTGAGCCGTATAAGGGTAAAGGCATCAAGTATCTTGAAGAGCATATCATCCGCAAAGCCGGAAAAACAGCTAAGAAATAAGGGTTGAGAAATGACACAGAACGTATTAAAAAGAAAAATCTCTTTACGAATCAAGAGAAAAAGAAGAATTCGCGCTAAAATTTCAGGCGTCGCATCTTGCCCTAGAATTTCTATTTTCAAATCCAATAGAACAGTCTACGCTCAGGCTATCGACGACGCAGCGAGCGCGACTTTGTGCGCCAGCAGCGGTAAGGTTTTAAATTTAAAGGCAAACAAAGAGGGCGCGGCTAGCTTAGCTAAAGATTTAGCCTCCAAGCTAAAAGATAAAGGCATTTCTGAAGCGATTTTCGATCGCAATGGCTATTTGTATCATGGCGTAATCGCAAGCTTTGCCGAGTCGCTACGCCAAAACGGCATCAAACTATAACCCAAAGGAATGATTGTGGAAAAGTATAATAGAGAAGAATTCGAAGAGGTAATCGTCAATATCGGTAGGGTTACAAAGGTCGTTAAAGGCGGTAGAAGGTTTAGGTTTACGGCTCTTATCGTAGTAGGCAATAGAAACGGCTTGGTGGGCTTCGGCTTCGGCAAATCCAAAGAAGTTCCCGATGCGATTAAAAAGGCGGTAGACGATGCGTTTAAAAATATTATCAAGGTAAATTTAAACGGCTCTACTATCACTCACGATATCGAAGTTAAATACAATGCGAGCAAAATTTTACTTAAGCCGGCGAGTGAGGGTACCGGCGTTATCGCGGGCGGTTCCGTACGCCCGGTTTTAGAGCTTGCGGGTGTTAAAGATATCCTCACCAAATCGCTAGGTTCGAACAACTCCTCAAATGTCGTAAGAGCTACGATGAAAGCTCTTAGTATGTTAAAACACTAACAAGGATAAAAGATGGGATTAGAAAATCTTAAAAAAGCCCCGGGCTCGACTCACGCTACCAAGCGCTTGGGTCGCGGTCAAGGAAGCGGCCTGGGTAAAACTGCGGGTCGCGGCGGCAAGGGTCAGACCGCACGCACCGGCTCTCACGAAAAAAGAGGCTTCGAGGGCGGTCAGCAGCCGATTCAGCGAAGGCTTCCAAAGGTAGGTTTTACTTCTAAATTTGAAAAACCTTACGTGATCAATGTCGATAAAATCGAAGCTATCAAAGATCTTAGTGAGATCACGGTCGAAAGCATCAAGTCGGTTCATAAAATTTCAAATTCCGTTAAAAAGATCAAGCTGATCGGCGTAGGCGCAAAAGCACTCGCTAGCAAGATCAAAGACGAGAACATAAAATTTAGCGGACAAAAATAATGAATAAATCGCTACGCAACAAAATTCTCATTACTTTGGGCTTTCTTTTTGCCTATAGGTTGCTAGCTTACGTGCCGGTTCCGGGAGTGGACGTTGAGGTTATAAAGCAATTTTTTCAAAGCAATAGCAACAACGCTTTTGGAATGTTTAATATGTTTAGCGGTAACGCGGCGGAGCGATTCAGCGTTATCTCGCTAGGCATTATGCCTTATATTACCGCTTCGATCATTATGGAGCTGCTTGCCGCGACCTTTCCAAATTTAGGCAAACTCAAAAAAGAGCGTGACGGTATGCAGAAATATATGCAGATCATCCGATATGCTACAATCGCAATCGCTATGGTTCAATCCATCGGCGTTAGCATCGGCTTGCAGGGCATTCACGGACAGACCGGAGCGCCTGCGATAATGGCAGAGAATACCAACGAGTTTGTTTTTATCTCGTGCATTTCGATGCTGGCAGGCACCATGCTTTTGATGTGGATCGGCGAGCAAATTACGCAGCGCGGAGTCGGTAACGGCACCAGCCTTATTATCTTTGCAGGTATCGTAAGTGCCATCCCTAGAGCGATCGGAAGTACTGTAAATTTAGTAAATACCGGCGAAATGAACGTTTTAAAGCTAATCGCGATCGTGCTAATTATCCTGGCTACTATCGGAGCAATTTTATATGTGGAGCTAGGCGAACGCAGGATCCCCGTTTCATTTTCGCGCAAGGTATTGATGGCGAATCAAAACAAGCGCATTATGAATTACGTGCCGATCAAGCTAAATTTAAGTGGCGTCATTCCGCCTATTTTTGCAAGCGCGATTTTGATGTTTCCGACTACAATTTTACAGGCAAGCACCAATCCGATCATCCAAAAGATCCACGATTTCCTTAGCCCTAGCAATTACTTCTTTAACTTTTTGACCTTTGTGTTGGTTATATTTTTCGCTTATTTTTATGCGTCAATTGCTTTTAATTCCAAGGACATTAGTGAAAATTTAAAGAAGCAGGGCGGATTTATCCCGGGCATTCGTCCGGGCGAGGGAACGGCGAGCTTTTTAAACGAAGTTGCTAGCCGCCTTACGTTTTGGGGCTCGATCTATCTCGGCCTTGTAACCGTCATCCCGTGGCTGCTCGTTAAATTTATGGGCGTGCCGTTTTATTTCGGCGGTACCAGCGTGCTGATCGTCGTCTCCGTCGCACTCGATACGATGAGGCGCATCGAAGCGCAGATCTATATGAACAAATATCAGACCCTAAGCGCGGTCGGATTATAAATGGCGATTTTACTTAAAACGAAAAAAGATTTAGAGGGGCTTCGTGCGGCGAACAGAATCGTCGCGCAAGCCCTTGATTATGCAGCTTCATTCATAAAACCGGGCCTTAACCTGCTAGAAGTCGATAAGAAGATCGACGATTTTATCACTTCAAAGGGCGCGTATCCCGCTTTTAAAGGGTTATACGGCTTTCCAAACGCCGCCTGCCTCTCGCTAAACGAGGTCATCATCCACGGCATCCCCGACGAGACAATCTTACAAGAGGGCGATATCTTAGGCGTCGATCTGGGCTCGAAGCTAAACGGATATTTCGGCGACAGCGCGCGCACCCTGCCCGTCGGTAAAATTTCAAAAGCCGACGAGGAGCTCATCGCATGCAGCAAGGATACGCTGGAGTTTGCCATCAAAACGATCAGAGTGGGGATGCACTTTAAAGAGTTAAGCTTCGAGATCGAGAAATTTATCCGCGCGCGCGGCTTCGTGCCGCTATACGGCTTCTGCGGACACGGCATCGGCAAACACCCGCACGAAGAGCCCGAGATCCCAAACTATCTGGAGGGCAACAATCCAAAATCAGGCCCCAAAATCAAAAACGGCATGGTCTTTTGCATCGAGCCGATGATCTGCCAAAAGGACGGCACGCCGGTCATCGCCGAGGATAAGTGGAGCACGAGAAGTAAGGATGGACTTCGCACCAGCCACTACGAGCATTGCATGGCGGTTTTCGATGATAAGGTCGAAGTCCTAAGCGTCGCGTAGAATTTTGCCCAAAAGGCGATTTGGGCTAGTTAAAATTTTTTCGCTTTATCGGTGCGAAATTTTACCTGCGATCGGTCTTTGATAATTTTACATAGCTCGTATCTTGGAATTTTACCTCAGCCGCTTCATGCATAAATTTTATCCGAAAGAAACCTATCGTGCTAGAAATTTTTAAATCTATCGCGACGGTTCGTGGCCTGGCCGTAAATTTTAAAAAATATCGCGTCGTGGTCGCTTCATCTGCTCTAGCCTCGTAGCCGGCTTTTGAGGCATGCAAGCGTTATAAAACGCGCCATCTGCCGTGCATCTTATTAAAATTTTTGCCCGAGTGTTTTGACCGCGGCAATATTGCTTCGAAATTTCAATTAGCTAAATTTTTTGAAATTACGTTTTAATAATTTTATCCCGGAGCTTCTGTCTCATAAATCCGTTTTAAATTGGAATTTCGCCTCAAAATTCCGTCGCCCAATTCTACTACCCCCCCCTCCGTATCTTTAAAATTTAGCTGCAAAATTTGAAGCGTAAAGGCGCGCAAGTAAGCGAGCTCAAAGCTTTAAGCGGCTAAGATTGCGCCTTGATTTTAAAGCGAAAACATGTCGCGCTACGCATAGTGCGCGCCGTCGCGTCTCTTCGTACAAGGCAGGAAATATAAAATGAGAGAAAAATTTTATGTAGCGCTAGCAAATATAGGCGGACTTATGGCGCGGACGAAAGCGGGTAGGCTTATAGCGTGCTTGCTTATGAAAATCGACCGCGGCTTTTTTGCCGCGCTGCGCGAACGTCCCGTGTGGAGGGTGTTTTGGCTAGCGACGGCGCTATGCCTGCTCGCGTGCTGGGCTAAGATACATTATCAGATTAACGGCCCCATCTTTGCCTACATCGCCGAGAGCTTTCCCGCAGTATTCATCATAAATTTGCTCATCTTTCACCTCTGCTATTTGCTTAGCGGGCGATTTTTTAAGCTCGTTTCGTCCGTGCTACTGGCGCTGATTGCGCTAATTGCGAGTGTGGCTTTATTTTTGATCGTAAATTTCGACTCAAGCTTCAACGTCGTGGCGATCGACGCGCTTGTGCATACCGATGCAGCCGAGACGCGCGAGTTTGTTTCGCAGTTTCTTAACCCTGCGACGATTTTGTATCTAGCGGTGCTGCTTGGCTGCATCTTTGCAGCGCTAAGAGCAGAGCGGAGAAAGAGGGAACAAACGCATAGTCGCCTAAGATTGCTGCTAGCAGCGCTTTATCTTATCTACGGGGCGATCTTTTGCGCAGATATCGCCATCAAAGCTTCCCGTGGCAAGCAGGGCTATATAACCAAGCTATCGCAATACGTCCCGCTGGAGTTTGCCTTTACGATAAAAGACTATCTGAGCGATAAAAATTTCATCACCGATATGCGCGAAGTGCAGCTTGGATATGACGAGGCCAAGCGCGCGAACGAAAGCGTTTTAAAAGGCAGCACAAATTCGGATCCGCAAAGCTCTGCCTCGGGCTCCGCGTCTGAAAATTCCGCGCCTGCATCAAACGCCCAGGTGCAAAATTCCGGCGTAAATTTAAATTCTACGCCCGCCCCTGGCGCTATGGCACAGAGTTGGGGCAAGACTTTAAATTCTGCGCCGCAAAGCCCCAGCGTGATTTCAAATTCCAAAACCACTGACGCTGCTACAAACCCCGCCTTACAAAAGTCTCGCGTCAAAAATATCATCTTAATAATCGGCGAGAGCTTGCAGCGCGGGCATATGTCGCTCTATGGCTACGGCGTTAAAAATACGCCACTTTTAGAGAAACTCGAAGCGAGCGGCAATCTGATAAAATTTAGCGATACAATCTCACCTTACGGCACGACTAATCAGGTGCTGATGCGGCTTTTAAATTTCAGCGATTACGAAAGCGAGCGCAAAAGGGCGTGGTTTCGCAATCTTAGCATCATCGATATGTTTAAGCTAAGTGGCTACCGTACCTTTTGGATCAGTAATCAAGAGGCTTTCGGCGCGCATGCGCTAAGTGCCAAAAGCGCTGCCGATCGCGCGGACGCGGAATCCTTCCTCTCAAAGAGCAATCTTTATGAAACCGTCCGCATCAAGCCTGACGGAGTGCTGCTTCCACTCATAAATCAGGCGAAAGCGGGGCAGAGAGAACGAAATTTCTACGTGATCCATCTCATCGGCAGCCATATGGATTACAGCCTGCGCTATCCTGAGGGATTTGGCAAGTTTAGCGCGGCGGATGTAAAGGCAAAACTTACTTCCAAGCAGAAAGATGTCGTCGCATATTATGATAACAGCGTGCTTTACAACGATTTTGTCATAAATGAAATTTTTAAAATTTTTTCGGGTGATGACAGTCTCATCGTCTATCTTAGCGATCACGGAGAGAATTTATACGAAAATGGACGCCTTGGGCACGGCATGGAAAGCCGCTTTACTTACGAAATCCCGCTGCTTTTTATAGCTTCGCGCGAGTTTTTGAGCGATCATGCTACGCTATGGCAGAGGCTAGCTGCGGCGAAAGATAAGCCTTTTATGAGCGATGATTTAGCGCATTTGCTAGCAGATATTATCGGTGTCGCGCCACTTGAGTTTGACGAGCGCAAAAGCCCGATACGAGCGGATTTCAATGCTTCGCGCAAGCGAATTGCTAACGGAGTCGATTATGACGAGAAATTAAAGAATACGAAGGGCTACGAGTTCGAGTAACAGATGAGTTTTGCTTTTATGCCGTTACATGCTGCATAAAATAGGAATTAGTATGTCCTGCTTTTTGATTTGTTCATCAAATTCAGATTAAATTTGCGCCACTCCAATGGCTACGCTAATAAAAAGACGCGCAACGCTTGTTAAATTTTAGATTAAATTTATGCACCGCGGCTAGCTCTCCTTTTTTACCTCATCCATATACGAGTAAATCGTGACTTTCTGAGTCCTAAGCGCCTTTGCGACGAGCTCTACGGCGCCTTTTACCTCAAAAATCCCTTTTTGCGCGAGGAATTTTACGATACGCTTTCGATCCTCTTTCTTCATCCCCTCCACATCCAGATCGTGCGTAGCCGATGCGATCAAGTCTTGGACGATATCAAGGATATTTTGCTGCGAATCGTTAGAGCTTTGCGTTTCTAAATTTACGCCGTCCTTTAAGCTCGCCCCGTCTAATGCCGCGTTATTGCAGCTTCCGTCGGTAAAATTTGCGCCCTGCAACTCCTTGCTATCGAGCTTTGCATTCGGCAGCAGATTTTTTATTACTTTGTATGCCTCCATGGCGCTTGAGGTATCTATATTTACACACAGCGCGCCTACTACTTTGCCGTTTACGGCGCGGATCAAAGAAGTCGAGGAGCGTATGAGCTTGCCGTTTTGCGCGGTGAAGTAGTAGTTTGCGGTGCAGTCGTTTTCAAAATTTTTGCTTAGCAACACGTCCTTTATCAGATGATCGAAGCTTTGGCCGATCCTCCTGGCCGTCACGTCGCCGAGGACAAAAACGACGGAGTTTTGCGGCGTGCTCATATCGTGGATGACCACCTCGCAATCGCCGATCGTATTTTTAATAAGGTGTGCAGTCGGTATAAAAGTCTGTAAAAGTTGGTTCAATTCGGGCTCCTGAAATTTCATATAAAAAAATCTATAAATTTAGATTAAATTTTAGAATTTTTGCAAATTTATAGAAATACTTATATATTTTTAATAAATTTAGAGTAAAATTATATAAAATTTTATATGCAAAGGAGCTTAAATGAAAGAAATTTACCCAAGCGGTTTCGCGCCGAAAAAGGCGCATTATGCGCCGGGCATCTTAGACGACGACGGAATGCTCTACGTCTCGGGGCAGCTAAGCGTGGATCCGCGCACGGGAACCGTTCCAGAGGGTCTTGCTGCGCAGACCGCGCAGGCTCTAAGCAACGTCGCGGCAGTGCTCGCCGCCGCAGGTGCGGATAAAGGCGACGTGCGGATGTGCCGCGTCTATACGCCGGGCGTCGAGAACTGGGACGTGATCGACGAGCAGTACGCGCTATTTTTCGGCGCGCATAAGCCCGCTCGCGTCGTGGTGCCGACTACGGCTCTGCACTTCGGCTGCCTTGTAGAGATCGAGGCCGTCGCAAAAATAAAAGAGAAAAAATAGGAGCGAAAATGAGCGATTTCATCTGCACGGGCTGCGGCAAGCACGCATCTATCGATACTTTGAGCTATAAATGCGACTGCGGCGGGCTGTATAAACTAAACTCCGATGCGCCTAAATTTAACCCCGCGCTCGTAGATCAAAGTGAGTTTAGCATCTTTAGATACCGCAGGTTTATGGGTATCGACACGGCTAAATTTAAAGAAATCTCTATGGGCGAGGGGCTTACGGCGAGCGTAAAATTTGGCGAAAATCTCTATCTCAAACTCGATTATGCGATGCCTACGCTTTCGTTCAAAGATCGCGGCGCGGCGGTTTTGGTGCTGCACGCCAAAAATATCGGCGTGAAAAAGGTCCTACAAGACTCCAGTGGCAACGCGGGTAACGCCGTGGCGGCGTACTGCGCTCGCGCGGGCATCGAGTGTGAAATTTACGTCCCGAAGGGCACGTCGCCCAAAAAGATCGATATGATCAAAAGCCACGGCGCGCACGTCACGGTCTTTGACGGTAGCCGCGACGAGACGGCGGATGCGTGCCGCAAAAAGGCCGTGAGCGAGCAAATTTATTACGCCAACCACGTTTATAATCCGATCTTTTACGAGGGCACGAAGAGCTACATTTATGAGATCTACGAGCAGCTGGGCAGGATGCCGCGCAATATCTTCATCCCTGTGGGCAACGGCACGCTGCTGCTGGGCGCTCAAGCGGCGCTGGGCGAGCTATATGAGGGCGGTCTTATCGAGGCGCTGCCGAAAATTTTCATTGTTCAGGGCGAGCGTTGCTCTCCGCTTTTTGACGCCAAAGGTGCGGCGCGAGCGATAGAGCCGCAGCCGACGCTAGCGGAGGGTATCGCGATCGCAAGACCGATGCGCGCGAGTGAAATTCTCGGCTCTAGCTACGCTGGCGAGCGCGAGGTGATCTTGGCGAGCGAGGGCGACATACTGCCTGCTAGAGCGGCACTTGCGCGCGGCGGATTTTACGTCGAGCATACGACCGCGGCTACCTACGCGGCGTATCTGCGCTACAAAGAAAGCCGCGATCTGCAAGGAGATAGCATTATCCCGCTTTGCGGCGCGGGGCTAAAGAGCGATCATTAAATTTAAGCGCCAGACGGATTTGTGTGGCTAGCTAGCGGCGAGGAATTTAAAATTTTCGCCGCTTTAAATTTAGCGAGTTTGTGAGTTTGTTTTTGGTGAAATTCTAAAAATTTAACGACGCGTAGGCTTTTAAATTTAAACTTGTACCGAGGTGCAGGAACGCCTTTTGTTTGCGGTGTGATACGGCGATAGGTGATACGGCGCGTTTTGTGGACGACTTTGCCGTTAGCCGGATTTGTAAAATTTATCTACGATAATTGGACGGTCGCCTTTAAAATTTGAAATTACGATTAAAATTTTATAAAAACTAATCTGCAAGGTGCGGCGCTATCTACCCATTTCGTTTATAAAATTTAGCCATTTTTATCGCTCTTGGTGAGTGAGCTGATACACAGAGGCTCAAATTTGCGCGATTATTTTGAATTTTCTTTAGCGATGCGCGTAAATTTAAGCACAAATTCGCTTTTTGCCGCAGTATAGGCGTCGCGGTCAAACTCATAGCGCTTGCAAAGCTCTAATTTAAGCGCCTCGTACTGCGCGGCAATATCCGCATTCGCCCCCAAAAAATCTCTAAAAAATATCTCATCCGCATCGCCGAAATTTCGCAGATGCACGTGAAAAACGCGCTCGGCAAATCCCGCTTCGGTGTAGCCCTTATTTAGGCTGCAGCGGCTCCCGCTTTCGTTCATTAGCAGATAGCCCGCCTCTATCAGGCGCTGCTTGGCGGCGGCGATATCCGAGCATTCGATCAAAATATCCACGATAGGCTTCGCCCAGATCCCGCTTACCGCGGTGCTGCCGATATGATGGATCTTGATCTCGCCATGATCTTGCAGCAGGCCGCGCAGAATTTCGCGCTCCTGCCTAAAGTATTCGCCCCAGCGCGGATCATGCGGTACGAGACGTATCGGAAAGAGCCGCCACAGCTCTTGCAGGCTCATCGAAAGGAGTTTATTGCTCATCTTAACTCCAAAGTATTGGGTGAAATTTGAATGAATGGCGGGTAGATAGGGATTCGAACCCTAGAAGGCTGACGCCTTACGCGCTTTCGAGGCGCGCTCCTTCGACCGCTCGGACATCTACCCGAATAAAAATGTAATTTAAGCCAAAAATGGCTTAATAACACATTTAAAAATGAAATTCCGCGCGAAATTTCGCCTGATTTTGCGGGCAGGGGTTGAAATTTAACGGCGCAAATTTATATTTCGTTTTAAATCCACGGCTTAAGGTACGGCGCGGTGCGGCTTTCGGCATAAAATTTATTTTCGCGCGCATAATTTTAGGCTTTGGGCACGGAATTTTACCGCTTTATGGATGAAATTTATAAAGTAGTAGTGTTTTTACGCTCTGCGCGGCTTTTACGAGCAAGGAATTTTAGCATCTTGCGGGCAAATTTTATCGCGGCGGCGAAAAATCACTCGCCGTTTATAAATTTCATGCGCCGCCCTACAAAACCGAGATGAAAATTTTGATCTCGTCTCCGCCGTAAAACTCAAAATCCGTTCCAAACGCTCTTTTTAGTTCGCTAGCCTCAAAAAAGCTCCAAATTTTACTCCAAAACTTTGCTACGTTTTGCGGCTCATTCGGGAAACTAAAAACGGCGTATTTGCCGCTTTTGATCTCCAAGGCTTCGTCGCTGCGGGGCGCTTTGGTGCCGATAAAGATATCGTAAAGTCCGTCGGCGCCGTTTTCGTAATCGTAATAGACGCCGTAAATCTCGCTCCGCCCGTCATAACACTCTTTCATAAATTCCGCCCATAGCGCGGGAATTTTGCCGCTTCCGCCTAGCTCGTCCGCGTTTTTCGTGCGGGCTTTTAATCCGTAAATTTTAAATCCGTCTAAATACGAAATTTTGATTTTTTCGCTCAAATTTTACCCTTTCTGCTACTGCTCTAAAAGCTCTTTGGCCTGCTTTGCGATCGCGACGTCGGTGAAGCCGAAAAGCTTAAATAGCTCGTTTGCGTTGCCGCTTTCGCCGAAGCTTCGCATGCCGTGTACCGCGTCTGCAAATTTATACCATTCAAGCGCGCTTGCGGCCTCGACGGCTAAAATTTTAGTTTGCGGCTCTAGGATTTGCGCCAGATAATCTGCGTCCTGCTCGCACAAAAGCTCGAAGCACGGCGCGCTTACGACGTTTGCGCCGATGCCTTGCTCTTGCAGGATCGCCGCCGCTTTTAGGCAGAGCGAGACTTCGCTGCCGCTTGCGATGAGCGTGATACGTGCCTCTTTGCTCTGCCTTAGCAGATACGCGCCGTTTTGCACGTCGCCCAAGACCGCCTTAGGTAACGGCTCAAGCCCTTGGCGCGAGCAGACGAACGCTGCGGGGGCATTTAGAGCAAGTGCCGTTCGCCAGCATTTTACGTTTTCGTTGCCATCTGCCGGGCGGAAGGTGTAGAAGTCTGGCATCGCGCGGAAGGTGCTAAGCTGCTCTATAGGCTCGTGCGTCGGTCCGTCCTCGCCCACGCCGATGCTGTCGTGCGTGAAGACGAAGTAGTGGCGCAACCCCATCAGTGCCGCGAGGCGCGCGCCCGTCTTGAGATAGTCGCTGAAGATAAAAAACGTCGCGCTGAACGGAATGAAAAGCCCGTATCTCGCAAAGGCGTTGCCGATCGCCGCCATCGCGTGCTCGCGGATGCCGAAGTGTAAATTTTTGCCGCATGGAAAGTCGCCGCCGCCTTTTAGCTCGGTCTTATTAGACGCCGCCAAATCGGCGCTTCCACCCAAAAAGCCGGGCACCGCGTTTGCGATAGCGTTTAAAATTTTACCGTTGCTATCGCGCGTGGCAACCTTAAGCCCGCTAAAATCAGGGAATTCTATCTTGCTAAAATCGGGATTTAAAAGCTCGTTTAAAAGCGCTCTTTTTTCATCGCTTAGCTTTGCGAGCTTCTCCTTCCAAAGCCGTTCTTCCAAATCGCCCTTTTCGATCGCTGCGCGCGTCGCAAAAAGCACGTCCTCGCTTACGACGAAGCTTTGGGCTGGATCAAAGCCCAGGCTTTGCTTAGCGCGCGCAAGCAGTTCCTCTCCAAGCGGCGCGCCGTGCGTCTTGGCTGTGCCCTCAAGCTCTAGCGCCCCCTTGCCGATCGTGGTATTTGCGATGATGAGGTAGGGTTTGGTTTTGTTTTTGACCTCGTCAAGGACGAATTCTATCTGATCGAAATTATGCCCGTCGATGCGCGCGACCTCAAAGCCCTGCGCTTCAAATCGCACCTTCACGTCCTCAAACCACGCGATATCGGTGCTACCGTCGATCGTAATGCCATTAGAATCATAAATTATCGTTAGATTATCGAGGTTGTGTCTGCCCGCAAGCGCGCACGCTTCGTAGCTGATGCCCTCCTGTAGATCGCCGTCGCCGCAGAAGCAATAGACGCGGTGATCGATGATCTCGTTTCCTTCCTCGTTTAGTAGATGCGCGGCGTATTTTGCGGCCATCGCAAATCCGACTGCGTTTGCGACGCCCTGTCCGAGTGGTCCGGTAGCGATCTCGACGCCGGGAGTGGTGATCTCCGGGTGACCCGGGGTTTTGGAGTGCAGGCGCCTGAAGCTTTTCAGATCGTCGATGCTCAAATCATATCCGCTAAGGTAGAGGTAACTATACACCAGCGCGCTTGCGTGCCCACCCGAAAATACGACGCGGTCGCGGTTTAGCCACGCGGGATTTTTGGGGTTGTGGCGAACCTTGCTCATAAAGACGCTCATTACGTCGCTTAGCCCCATCGGCGTACCGGGATGGCCCGAGTTGGCGCTTTGGATCATATCCGCGCTTAGAAATTTGATCGTGTTTGAAATTTTACTTAGCTGCTCGCTCGACATTTTTCATCCTTTCAGGTATTTTTCTATCAAATTTAAAACCAAATCGCGTAGGCTCGCATCATAGCCGCTCATCGCGCCGCTTACCTCATCTATTAGGCGCTGCTTGTAGCTCCTCGCACCCGCAAGACCTAGTAAATTTACGAAGGAATTTTTCGCGCCGTCCGCTCCTACGGGCTTACCTGCACTTACCTCGTCGCTCGTGGCGTCGATGATATCATCCTCGATCTGAAATATGAGACCTAGCTTTAGTCCGATTTTATAAAGCTCATGCGCGAGCTTGTCCTTTAGCCCGCCGATTATGGCGCCTAGCTCAAACGCCGCTGCAATCAGCGCGCCCGTTTTGTGCAGATGCAAAAACTCAAGCTCGCTTTGTTTTAACGGGCTGTTTTCAAAATGACAATCGATCGCCTGACCCAGCACCATGCCGCTGCTGCCTGCGTTTCGTGCTAGAGTTTTAATGCATTTTATCTTAATCTCGTCGCTTAGGTTCGCGCTCGCGGCGATCAAAAACGCGTCTGTATTTAGCGCATCGCCCACCAAAATTGCCGTGACTTCGTCGTATTTTTTATGCAGGCTCGGCCGTCCGCGGCGCAGATCCGCATCATCCATCGCGGGCAGATCGTCGTGGATAAGCGAGTAGGTGTGGATCATCTCAAGCGCCATCGCGATCGCCAGCGCGCCCTCAAAGCGCCGCTCATCCACCGCCGAGACGACGCCTAGTAGCAGCTGTGCGCGAAAGTGCTTACCGCCCGCCTGCAGCATGTAATTGAGCGCCTCCTCGAAATACGGATGAAAGCTCGGCGCCTTCAGTTCGTTGCGCTTCAAGTAATCTTTAAATCTTTCTAAAATATCCATCGATCCTACCTTGCGGTTTTGATTTGCTCTGCTTAGGCGCGCCCTTGACGAATGCAAATTCGCGCCCTTCGAATACCTTTTCGTCGCGCAACTTAGACTTTGCTGTCGCGAGCCGTTTGTACGTCGCGTAGAAGTAATCATACCGCTTAAAATTTTAAATTTTAATTTCCCTAGCTTTACGCAGTGCGCGAGGCGAAGGATGCTCCGCTTTTTTGAGCCGCATCTTACGCTCGATTTGCTCGCGGATGTCGCGCAACGGCTCGCCCGCTTTGCATTTAAGCCGTGCGAGCTAAATTTTACTTTGCGCCGCAGCTTAGCAGCTCGCCGAAATTTTAGAATTTGCCCTCGTGCCACCCGTTAAATTTGACCGATTTGCTAAGGTTGAAATTTAATAACCTAGCGTCAAATCAAGCGAGCCGTGCTTTATGCAAACCGTATCGCCACAAAATCTAAATTTAACGCCGCCTTATAAAATCGGGCTTCATTTAGTTCGCTATAGAAGCCGCTCGCTCCGTAAAATCCAAACCGCTCGCCAGGCGGGAAGTAGTCGCCCTCTCTAAAAAGCCTATTTTCACCATTTTTGAACTACGCTTAGCCCTTATTGCCAAGCAGATCACCCAATCCGCCGAGCCCTCCTAGCATGGACGCTGCGGCGCCTTTCTTTTCATTTTCGACGAGTTTTATCGCGTCGCCTATCGCCGAAATTAGCAGGATCTGCAAGCTCTCTTTGTCATTAAAAAGGCTATCGTCGATGCTCAGATCGAGCACCTCGCCCGCGCCGTTTAGCCTGATGGCGACCATGCCCGCGCCCGATTTTACGGTAAATTCCTTGCGCGCATTCTCCTCCTCGATCTGCTTAGCCTTGGCCTGCATCTGATCGAGCATCTGCCCCATTTTTGAAAAATCCATTCCCTCAAACATCTTTACTCCGTTATTTGGTTTTTTTCGTTTACTTGCACGATTTTAGGCTTGAAGCTTCTCGCTTTTTTGGCGCTCATCTGTGCGTAAGCCACGATGATGACGATGTCGCCGACGCATACTTTGCGCGCGGCCGCGCCGTTTAGGCAGATCTCGCCTTTTTTATCGCCGCGGATCACGTAGGTAGCGAAGCGCTCGCCGTTATTGACGTTTAGGATCTCGACTTTTTGGTACTCGCAAAGCCCCGCAGCCTCGATGAGCTCGGGTCCGATCGTAATAGAGCCTACGTAGTTTAGGTTGGCGTCCGTCACGCGCGCACGGTGGATTTTGTTTGATAAAATTTCGATTTTCATCGGCCGTCCTTTAAATTTAGTCTAAATTTGACTCGCCTTGCGCCGCGACTAGCTCGCTCACGACCTGTTTGTCGCTGAAGGGGTACTTCACGCCCTTGATCTCCTGATAGGTCTCGTCGCCTTTGCCCAAAATAGCGATCATCTCACCGTTTTTGGCAAGATCTAGCGCGCGCGCGATAGCCTCTTTGCGATCCGCGATCTTTAAAATTTTATCATTTCGGCGCATACCGGCGCAAATCTGCTCGATGATTTTGCTCGGCTCTTCGCTGCGCGGATTATCGCTCGTGACGATGCAAATTTTGGCAAAGTGCTCGGCGATGGCGCCCATTTTCGGACGCTTGCTGTGGTCGCGATCGCCTCCTGCGCCAAAAACCGCGATAATCTCGCCGCTTGCGCGCAGCGCGTTTAGAACCTTTTCGATACCGTCTGGGGTATGAGCGAAATCGACGATTACAAGCGGATTTTTATTTACGATCTGCACGCGACCCTCGACGCCGCCGAAGTTCGCTAGGGCTTTTGCGATCTTTTCGTTCGGCAGCTTGGTCAGAATTTTAACTGCCGCAAACGCCGCGGTAAGGTTGTAGAGATTAAACTCGCCGATGAGATCACTTTGCAGTTGCGCATTATCGCCGTTTGGGGTGCGCACGAGCGCGTCAATGCCGCCCTTTAGCCCATATCCGCTCACGCCGAAGCTCGCGGCGTTTTTTATGCCGTAGGTAAGGGCGTTTGCGGGATTAAATTTAATGTGCCCATCGTCGGCGTTTATGAGTTTTGGCGCGTCGTCAGCGAAAAACGAGCTCTTGACTGCGGCGTATTCTTGCATGCTGCCGTGATAATCGAGATGATCTTGGCTCAAATTCGTAAAAATTTTAAGCGCAAAATTTAGCCCTTCTATGCGATTTTGCGCGATTGCGTGCGAGCTAACCTCCATGACGAAATACTCGCAGCCCTGCTTGCTGGCTTTGCAAAGATAGCTCATCGTCTTTAAAACCGAGCTCGTCGTAAGCCCCTTCTCATCGATCCTGCGCTCATTTATAAAGGCGCCGCGCGTACCGCTTAGACCGCAGCTAAAGCCCAGATCCAGCAGCGTCGAGTAGATCGCCGCCGCGGTCGTGGTCTTGCCGTTCGTGCCCGTAATGCCTACGATTGTGATGTGCGGATCAATCTTTAAAAGCTCCTTTGCTTGTGCGATAGAGATGATCTGCGCACCTTTTTGCGCCGCTTCAGGTTCAAATTTAGCGTTCGCGCTCGTGCGCATAAAAAAACAGTCCACCTCGCATTCGGCGGAGTTATCGGTGATAAAGCTATTTTCGAGTTGTATTTTCATGATTTTTGATTTTTTGCATTAGCGCTTCGAAGCGCTCATCGCCTGCATACGCGGCAGCCGAGCTCTCGACGTAATTAAGCCCCATTTCGTAGTAGCCGTTTTCTATCAAATTTTCTAAAAATTCTATCATCTCGGTTTTGTCTGAAATGGCGATTTTGGAGGAAAAAATGATCGATTCGAAAGCGTCTTTAAAGCCTCTTTGGCCTACCGCGCGCATAAAATCGGCATACGCGATAACGGCAATCTCATCCTCGGCGCCGGGTTCGGAGGCCGCTTCGTTCGCGATCTTTTCGTTGATGGAGTTTAAAATTTTAAAAAGCTCCGCGGTTTGAGTTTTGGGGCTGAGGTTGTAAAAATCAAAGAGCATAAGCGCCTCTTCGCGGTCTGCCAGCGCGGTCTGGCAAAGCTCAAGCAAAAATAGAATTTCCTCCTTGCCGCTTTTTTCGTATGCGAGCGAAAAATATAGCTTCGCAAGCTCGAATTCTCCGCGCGAAAAGGCCTTTAGCCCCAGTTTTTTATAGTTCAAACTCTTCGCCTTCGGGGATGTTTACGACGCTAAGCTCGGGGTGAATATCCATGCGAAGCTGGCGCTCGACGCCGTATTTTAGGGTCTGCGCACTTGCGGCGCAGCCGTGGCAATGCCCGGTAAGGCGGACATAGACGACGCCATTTTTTATGCCTAAAAGCTTCATATCGCCGCCGTCGTTTTGCAGCATCGGTCGAATCAGCTCCAAGCTGCCTTGTACTGGAGCTAGAAGCTCTTCATCGCTAAATGGTATCATTAAAATTCCTTATTTTGATTTTGGCGCATTATATCCAAAAGCGATAAAAAAAGGCTTATCGGGGATGAAATTTAATCTGAAATTTTGCGTGAGGACGCGGATTTTGTGCCATAGATCGCAAAGAATTTTATACGGCGCGGGCACCGGAACTATGATTTTAAAATTTTATCGATTCGATAAGGATGAAGCTCGCGAATTATCGGGCCTGCATATATTTAAATTTAGACTATTTGCGTTATAAATTTGGGATGAAATTTCAGCCAGACTGAGGGCTAAATTTGAGATGAAATTTTTGAGCGGTAGGTAAAATTTAAAGCGGAACTGTCTAAATTTAATTAGGACAAGCGCCGATACGATTAAATTTTTATAAAAAAATAGATTTCGATCTTAATCGTAAATTTTGCGGGATATGAAAGATTGGGCGGCGAATATTATTTTAAAGCTCGTAGCCGAAATTTACGCTACATTTTATATCGATTGCGGCTGTGAAATTTTAGCGCGGGCGTGTGCAATCACGGCAAAATTTCTATCGGCGTGCCGATTTTTACGTGCTCGAAAAGCTCGTCCATATCGTCGTTGACGAGCGCTATGCAGCCCTCCGTCCAGTCGCCGAACGCCGCTATACTCTGCCCTAGGTAGCTAAATTTATTCGGTAGCCCGTGGATTTTGATATCGCCGCCTGCGCTCTTACCGAGGGATTTTGCGTGTGCTACGTCGGCTTTGTTCGGATAGGAGATGCCTAAATTTAGATGATACGCCGAGTTTGGATTTTTGCCGTTTATGGTGTAGTTGCCCTCCGGGGTTTTGCCGTCGCCTTGAACCTCTTTATGTCCTTCAGGCTCGCGTCCGAGGGCGATTTTGTAGCTTTTCGCGATGCCTTTTGAGGTCAAAATTTCAAGAATTCGTTTGGATTTATAGACGCGAATTTTAGAGATTTGCTCGCCGTCCAATGCCTGCTTTAGCGGAATTTCGGAGTTGATCGTTTCGATATTTTTATAGCTAAGATAATTGTCCAATGCCCACGCTAGGCCCGCAGCGACGATAACAAGCGGAAGTAAAATTTTAAATTTCATAGAAGAAATTTCGGGAGTTATCCCGAAATTTTATTTGCTGATTAGCTCGATATAAGCCATCTCTGCGGCATCGCCCTTGCGAAGGCGGGTTTTGATGATGCGAGTGTAGCCGCCGTTTACGCCTGCGTATTTTGAAGCGATCTCGGTGACTAGTTTATTTGTCGCAGCCTTATCCTGAAGCGCCGCGAAAACAAATCTATGCGCCTCGCTGTCGCCTTTTCGCGCGCGAGTGATCAGCTTCTCGGCATAGCTTCTTAGCTCTTTTGCCTTAGGAAGTGTGGTTTCGATCTTGCCGCTAGTAATTAAAGCGATGGTTAAATTTTTAAGCAGGGCGGCACGGTGAGACGAAGTACGCCCTAGCTTCCTATATCCGTGATTATGTCTCATTTATTGTCCTTCATTCTTTTGTCTTTGAGCCTTCAGCTCGTCAAGCTTGCGTTTTAGCTGCTCTTTTTTATCGCCGAGCTCTTGGTTGCCGATAGGATAACCGATCTCCTCCATAACGGCCTTGATCTCCTCGAGCGATTTTTTGCCTAAATTCTTAAGGTCTTTAAGCTCACTCTCTTCCATAATCGCTAGCTCGCCGATAAATCTAATATCGGCGCGATCCAGGCAGTTAAAGCTTCGCGCGCTTAAGCTTAGATTGCTAACGCTCTCAAAAAGCTTTGCAAACTCGGAATTTGCAGGGATCGCTCTACCGAAAGTATCCGCAGCGCTGATATTTACGATACCTTTGAAAACCGCCAGCTGCTGATACATCGCCTCAAGCGCGTTTTTAAACGCATCTATCGCGCTGATCTGACCGTCGGTAGTGATCGTAAAGATCACCTTTTCGTAGTCGGGATTATCCTCTACGAATACGTTTTCGATATCGTAAACGGCCTTGGTTACTGGGGTAAAAAACGCATCCAGCGCGATAAAATCAGCATCTAAATTTTCTCTGATCTCTTCGCTTGGAACGTAGCCGATGCCCTTTTCGATGATGAGCGTAAATTTAAGATCGGCATCCTCGTTTATCGTAGCTAGATAAGCGCTTGGATTTACGATCTCTACGGCGTCGTTATTTAGGTCGCTGCCGTAAATTTCTTTAGGTCCTTTGAAGCTGTATTCTACGACCTCGCGCAGGGAATCGCCCTTGATTTTAAACCTTAAGCCTTTTAAATTTATGATAAAAGCCGCCATATCCTCGAGCATACCGCGCATGCTGTCGAATTCGTGGCTTACGCCTTCGATTTTAACCGCGGTCGGCGCGAAACCGACCGTGCTCGTATAAAGTAGCCTTCGTAAAGGATGAGCTAGAGTGACGGCATATCCCGTTTCAAAGGGATATGCTATGATTTTAGCAACATTTTCGCTGACATTCTCAACCTTTATTTCAGTTGGCATATGAGCTGATGTTGTGATTTTTCTCATATTAGCACCTACTATTTCGAGTAAAGCTCTACGATAAATCTTTCCTCTACAGGAATAACAACTTCTTCTCTCTCCGGAACTCTAGAAAAAATTCCGTATCTTTTCTCTTTTTCTACATCTACCCACGCTACGATGCCAGTCTGTGTAGTAAGATCCAGCGCTCTTGAAATTTGCGGGTTATTTTTACTTTTTTCGATCACTTCGATCTTTTGTCCTGCGCGGACGCTGTATGAAGGGATATCGACGCGCTTGCCGTCTACTAAAATGTGTCCGTGCGTAACTAGCTGGCGTGCAAAGCGTCTAGTCGTAGCAAAGCCCATGCGGTAAACGACATTATCTAGCCTCTGCTCTAAAAGCTGAACCAAGATCGCTCCGGTGTTACCCTCTCTGCGAGCTGCTTCGGCAAATAGTCTGCGGAACTGCTTCTCGCTTACGCCGTACATAAATTTAGCCTTTTGTTTCTCGCGAAGCTGTGAGCCGTATTCGCTTAGTTTGGCGCGTCTTTGTCCGTGCTGACCCGGAGCGTAAGGGCGTTTTAAAAGTGCGCTCTTGCCCGCAAGCCTTCTCTCGCCTTTCATAAATAGATCGACGCCGAGCCTTCTTTCTAATTTTTCAACCGGTCCTGTATATCTAGCCATAAATTTCTCCTTTTATAATTACACGCGACGTCGTTTAGGCGGTCTGCAACCGTTGTGCGCAAGAGGAGTGATATCTTTGAAATACGTAACTTTAATCCCTTCTACGCTACCTACGCTTTTAACGGCGGTCTCGCGTCCGCTTCCCGGACCCTGAACCTTGACGCCTACCTCTTTGATGCCGTGCTCTTTGGCTTTGTTTAGCGCGTCCTCGACGGCTTGCTGTGCCGCATAAGGGGTGGATTTTTTGCTGCCTTTAAAATTTAAAGCGCCCGCACTGCTCCACGCGATCGCGTTGCCCATCTCGTCCGTTACGGTAATCATAGTGTTGTTGAACGTAGCGGAGATGTAAACTATGCCTTTGGCGATATTTTTTCTGACGGTTTTTTTCTTAACTACTTTTTTCTGTGCCATATCTCAATCCTTATTTAGCTGCCGCGCCGACGGTTTTGCGTTTGCCTTTTCTGGTTCTGGCGTTCGTTTTTGTTTTTTGACCACGAACCGGAAGGCCCTTTCTGTGTCTTAAGCCGCGATAGCCGCCCAAGTCCATAAGCGCTTTTATATCCATAGCCACTTGTTTGCGAAGATCGCCTTCGACCATATAGTGCTCTTGGATCTCTTTTCTGATAGCGGCGGCTTCATCTTCGCTCAGATCGGCTACTCTTTTATCGTAAGAAATTCCTGCCGCATCGAGAATTTTTCTCGACGTAAATAAACCTATACCGTAGATATAAGTTAGTCCGTATTCAATCCTTTTTTTCTTTGGTAGATCTACACCTGCGATACGAGCCATAACTTATCCTTGTCTTTGTTTATGTTTTGGATTTTCACAAATAACGTGAACAACACCTTTGCGCTTGACAATTTTACATTTGTCGCACATTTTCTTAACGGATGGACGAACTTTCATTCCACTCTCCTAAAATTTTCTCCACTTTAAATGCAAACTGCACCTAGGTTTAATGAAATTTCAAAAGCGAAAGTATCAAACCAACTGTTTTCAAAATAGTGGGGATTTTGAAAACACTTCTTCCTACAGTTTAGTCGCAAAATCGCGAGTATATCTAAATTTAACTTTATCCTTACTTATAGCGGTAGGTGATCCTGCCTTTATCGAGGCTGTAAGGGGTCAGCTCGACTTTTACGCGATCGCCCGGCATTATCTTGATGTAGTGCATCCGCATCTTGCCCGCGATATGGCATAAAATCACGTGTTTGTTGTCCAGCTCGACCTTAAAAGTCGCGTTCGGCAGCGCTTCTATGACGTTGCCGTCGATCTCTATGACGTCGTCTTTTGCCACAAATTCTCCTTTCTTTTAAATTTAAAAAGGGCGATTATATAGAATTTAAAATTTTAAACAGCTTAAAAGAAATTTAAAATAAGCAAAATTTCAGATTTATTTTGCTACGCGCGCAGTATTTTACAAAAGCAAGGCGGTGCTCTTTTTAAAATTTTAGTATAATGGCTCAAAAATTTTAAAGGAAAAACATGAAATGGCAAGACGGCAGACGAAGCTCAAACGTAGAGGATGACCGCGCAAGCAGCATGCGCACGAGCTCGGGCTCGCTTGGGATGCTAATCCCGATCATCAGGTTTTTGCTCGGCTCAAAGATCGGGCGCATAGTGCTCGTAATCGGCGTGGTGGCGTATTTTATGGGCTACAACCCTTTAGCGCTTTTAGACGGAGGCGCTAGCACGCAAAGAGAGCCGACCGATAGCCCGCAGGAGCAGGAAAAGCTCGCCTTCGTCTCGGTAGTGCTAGCTCAAACCGAAGACGTTTGGGGCGAGATATTTAAAAGTGCGGGCGCGCGCTACGAGGAGCCCGGACTTCGGCTTTTCCGCGATCAGATCGCAAGCGGCTGCGGTTTTGCGAGCGCGCAGACGGGACCTTTTTATTGCCCGAGGGATCGTAAAATTTATCTCGATCTTAGCTTTTTCGACGAGCTTGCGAACAAATACAAAGCGGGCGGCGACTTCGCGCAGGCCTACGTCATCGCGCACGAAGTAGGGCATCACGTTCAAAATTTAGTCGGCACGCTGGAGCAGATCAATGCTCTAAAAAGGCGCGCTCGCAGCGAAGCCGAGCAAAACGCGCTTCAGGTCAAAGTCGAGCTACAGGCGGACTGCTACGCGGGGGTCTGGGCGCACTATCTCGCAAAAACAGGGCGCGTGCTGGAGGCGGGCGACATCGACGAGGCGCTAAATGCCGCCAGCGCGATCGGCGACGATACGCTGCAACGCAAATTTAGCGGTCGCGTCGTGCCCGATTCCTTCACGCACGGCACCTCGGCACAGCGCAAAGAGTGGTTTAAAAAGGGCTTAGCAGGCGGAATCCTAAAGGCTTGCTCGTTTGAGCCGTAAAGCGCGATATGCAAATTTAACGTGGGGCGAGACGAGACACTATATGACACACACTTGTGTGTAGTACAATATGAAATTTTATTCGCTACATATGTGAGTTCTACGATATCGCGAGTTTTGACGTGTGATCGCCTACGGCGATAGCAGAGGTGACAAGGAGATGTTGGAGTTTGCCGACGAGGCGCATTATAGGGTGTTTGAGTGAAAAAAAGGAAAAGCCAAGACAAAAAAAGAGATCTTGGCTTTTAGTGGCTAAAATGTTGACAGGTAGTTGAACAGCTCAAAGAACTTGTCTTTGGTTTCTTCGTCTATTTTGATTTTGCCTTGCTCGACTTCATTTTTAAATTTGCTTGACATATCGCTTGATTTTGCATTCATTTCAAATTCATTCCTTAGCTCGGCACTAAAAAAATCTTCTATTTCTTTAAAATTTGGATATTTTTCTTTAAATTGTTCATTGATCGGTATTACTATAAATTTATCGTCATTTAACTGTATCATAGCTTGCCCCGCCTTGTCGCCATCTACTAAAAGTAGCGCTCTGCCGTCTTTTGCCGTTCTGGCTAGCGTTTTTAGTTCATTTGCTATTTTTTCTTGAGTAGGCGTAGCAACTGTATTTCTACTATTTTTAGTTTTATTATCCACCTTACCAAGTCCGCTTATCGGTAAAAACAGTAACTTCTCCTCGCTGTTTCGCTCTTTTTCGTACAAAAAATTCATAGCCGTTAGGTAGTTATAGTCTGTTATTCCTTCGACAAATATAAGCTTATCATTATATCCCACCAGACTAAGATATCCTGTGCCGAGACTTCTTTTTATTTCAGCTAAGGTGTCAGCTTCGTGATCTGGTATGATAGAAAAATCATTTATGATCGTGGAGCCTTTGTTATCGGATTTTACTATCTTTATCTCGTCAAGATGGCGAATATCTAAAATATGATTTGAGTGAGTAGAAACGATAAAGGTTATACCGTGTTTTTGTCCAAATTCTTTTAAAAATTGACGAATATCTTTTTGGGCTGGTATGCTTAGGTGATTTTCTACCTCATCTATTAACACTATATCGCCATTTCTTACGTTGTCTTGGTGTAAAAAATTAAAAAATAAGTTGAAAAATTTTTTGAAGCCAATACTTTGCTCACTTAGGCTTATAGGTTCACCGTTTTTGGTTATACCCAATGAAATACTTTCAGCTTCAAATATCACTTCAAATTCATAAATTTCATTATTTACGGTTTTATAATATACCTCATTAAATCTTTTATTTAAGGCATTTTTTATACGTTCGTTTATATCTTTTTCAGCTCTTTTATAAAAACTAGAGGTTCCTTTTTCTCTAGATTTTTCATAGGAGGTTTGTACCCTGGCTATTTCTACATTGGTGGCCTTAAATAGTGCTTGAAAAAAAATGACTATTTGCTATGCTGCTGGGCTTTGTTTGCAAGTCTAAATTTTTAATTTCCTTTTCTTGATAAAAAAATATATTTGGCATTTTTCCATCATCTTTTTTAGTTTTATCCATAGCTATAAGGTCGGATGGAATTTTTCTTTTTCTATTGTCATAGGGGTTTATTGATTCATAATATATATCGGAAACATCCTTATCTTCGCAAGAAGTTACGATAAATCTATAAATATTATCTTTATTTGGCTTCTTGTATATTTTTGATTCATTTTCCCGATGATCTTTTAATTCTTTTGTATTATCAAAATTTTCCATTATAACACCAGTGCATTCTTTGGATATTTGCACATATTCGATACTTGCCTTCCCTGCAGTGTCAAAGAAATTTGGCTCATCACCTTTATTTATAGCTCTGCTTTGTAAAGCATATATGGCAGAAAGCACATTGCTTTTACCGACGTTATTTTCGCCTAAAAGGACTATTAGCCCACCATCTTGCGGTATTTTTAGCTCCGCAGGCGCATCTATTCCTATATTTCTATAGTTTGAGATACTGATTTTACGCATTTTTTTCTCCTTTGATATTTAGCTTAAATCCGAGCGCATTATAAAATTGCTTTAATGCTTCCAGTTTTTTATCATTATCATCGCTTAGCTCTTTTTTTCGAGACCTATTATTTGATGTTATTATTTTTTCACATTCGAGTAAATAACTTAAAATGGGATCGAAAATATCGACTTGAGTTAACTTTTCTATGAAATTTACCTTCACTTCGTTGTCCTTTTTTAGTAAATTTGTGATTTGTTGTTTTTTATCTTCGTTGCTTTGATTTTCTGGCATCGATATATTGTTTAATATAAACGATATGGCATCCATTTTATTAATGTCATTTTGGCATACATAGTCAAAAAATCTCAAAATTTTAGAGTCAAATTTATCTCTTTGTCCGATTTCGTATAGCTCTATAAATTTATAAGCCGTAGGGCGGGAAATTTTTAAAAGCTCCGCTAAATCCACCAATCGCAAATCTATCTCTTTTAATCGCTCTCTTAGCAGCTGTCTTTTTACCATTGTCGCCTCTTTAATTTTTTAGAATCATAGCTTATTTTATATAAAATGTCAATATATATTTTACATATTATGTAAAATATATATTATTAAAAGTTTAAAGAATTTAATAATATAATTAAATCAAGATAAGGTTAAAGCAGTTATACTAAGCTTAAAATTATCCAAGTAAATTCTACGTTATACAAAACAAGAAAGCGGATATTTTGCGGCGTTTTTGTTCGTGAGTGCGGCAAGGACTAGGGCGATAAACTCGTCGAAGTTTTGCGCGATGATCGAGACGTCTTCGTAGATCGGTTCCGCGCCGAATACGATCTTGCCTGCGTCCGCGCCCTGCGTGAGGATGCCCGCGAAGCAGCGTTCGCCTCTGACCGAAAACAAAAACGGCAAGCACCTGCTCCAAAACGCGCTCACGACGTCTCTTTGCGCATCGTTAGCCGCACACTCCAGGCTGTCTTTTTCAAAATCTCCGTAGTGAAATTCCGCCTCGTCCGCGCCTGACGACGCATAATCCCTGGCGGACACGAACCAAACGGCGTCCGCAGCGTCATGCAAAGTCTCAAAAGAGCAAACGAAGCGGTAAAAATCTTCGCTTAAATTTTTAAATCTGCCGCCTAAAAATTCGCTTTGCGGCGGGCAAATTTCATCCCTGCGCCGTATCTGCCAGCCGTTTTGCGCCAGCGCGTCCATAAGTTCGTCAAAAACCATCTCGCCTCCCGTAATTTGGCGCCGATTATAGCATTTTGCTCGGCGCAGCGGTTAAATGCGGCTAAATTTATAAAATTTTGCCTGCCCGCCGCGCATAAAAAGAGAAATTTTACGCGAAATTTTATAAATTCTGCTAAAAATAAAATGACGTTTCCAAATCGCCGCTAAATTTAGGCTCAATAGAAGGCGTAAGCCGCAGATGAAAAACGGGCGTATCGCTTAAAATAGGCGTATCGCCGAGGGGAGCGGGCGCACCGCTAAAATTTGCGCCTCGGTATCCGCCTAAAATTTCCAAGCGGTACCGACCGCGCTTTACGCGAAAACTCAGGCTGTTTTGCTCGCTAATGCAGCTCATATCTTTAAAATAGCCGATGCCTGCGATCTTTAGCGTGCCCGAGGAGTGAAAAACCCAGCCGCGAGAGATGATTTTCGCTTCGTTTTGTGCGAATATCTCCTCGCTCGCCTCGCCCACGGTAACCGCAAAATCGTAATAATCGCTGCGGACGCCCGATATCGGCACCGCGATACCCTCTTCTGTGACCGCGCTCCCGTGCTCGGTCTGCGTAAAATAGGCAAGAACATCGCCGCTCGCAAGCCCGTGCTCATCCAGATAGCGCGCGAGTAGCGCGGGCTCGTACACCACGAAGCCGCCCAGCTCGGAGAAAATTCGCCTTTTCATTCGCACCTTTCTTTGATCGCCGTGCGCGTCGTACGCAGAAATTTTACCGCTCATTTGCCCTCTTTATCTTTGTTTTTGCAGCGCCGATGAAATTTTATCACAGTGCCCGCGGCAGGCTAAATTTTATCTCTGCGATCGCGCCGAGAATGAAATTTAAACCCCGTTTTGCGCTCAAATTTTACAGCCCGCAGTTTTTGCCGTCCATGCCTTGGCATCTGTCTACGAGCCAGCGCCCGTCCTTACGCACGAGTAGGAAGCGTCGCGCAAAGCCATGTTTGTCCTTGGCGTAGATGTAAATTTTATTTTTGCTCTCGCATTCGGCGTCCGTTAGCTCGTACCCACCGTAGGTGCCGCCCTGCATCATCGAAAACGAAATGCCCTCGGGGCGAAAGCCGCTGCGCCTAACGGGCGTACAGTAGCGCGCAAAGAGCTCATCGCATCTGCGCTGCACCTCGCCGTCGTCCAGATCATCAATTCGCGATGTGGCAAATTTCTCCCATTCGCTCATCGCTGCAAAAAACGCGAGCAGCGCATCGCGCGCCGCCGCCAGGTCATATGGATCAAGCTTCTTTTTGCTCTTTGCGACGTCTCTTTGCGCCTGCTCAAACTCCGCAATCTGCTCCTTGCTAAACTGCCCGCCGTCTAGATAAAACTGGATTTTCGTATCCGCTACGGCTAGTAGCCCCGCAAAGCTCACGCGCGAATTGATTAGGCGTAGTGATTTTAGCTTCGGGATTTGCACGATCGCTTTTAGCCCCTCGTCCGTGATGCTGACGTTTTCGATACCGATGTGCTCGAGCTTAGCGTGTGCCGCAAAGTATCTAAAGCCCTCGCCGCTTATCTTATCGCTATCTTGCAAAAACAGATACGCAAGCTTCGGCAGCGTGGCTAGATGCTGCAGCGCCGCATCCGTAATCGACGTGGCTATAAAGCCCATATTTACGAGGCTTTTTACCTCGCAGATGCGGCGCACCATCTTGTCGCTTAGCGCGACATTTTCGTAGTGATGGCCTTTGCAGTAGCGCTCGCTAACCGCGTCCAAAGCCTCCTGCATCGTGATCTGCCTCATTAGCTATCCTTTAAATTTGATTTTAAAATTTTAGTGAAATTTTATGATTTGCGCAAGCGCTTAAATTTACGCGCGGATTTGCACGCCGTCGATGTGTTTTGAGACGCCGCGCCGACGAGCGCTAAATTTCAGCCGCCGTCCACTCGCCTAAAATTTTACCAAAATCCTCTATCGTCGCGGCGAAATCATACTTAAGCTTGCTTTGCTTTTGCGCGATCTGCTTTAGCGCCGTCAAAAAATACTCGCCCATCTTTCGCTTTTGCTCCATGGGCGCTAGCTCGCTAAACTCGCGCTCGAAATGTATCAGTGCGCCAGTTTTGCCCGTGTCTTTTCTAAACGGCGAATACTCAAATCTATTTCGCAAAAAGTAGCCGCCCGCGCGCCTCTGCTCCTCGCTCATCATTTCGTGTATCAGCTCCCAGGCGCGCTGCGAGCTTAGGCGCGGCTTATCGGGCGCGATGATGTAGTTGGTTCGGCAGTGCTCGTCATCAAAACTAAACGCGCAGCATAGCTTTATGTAGTTGATTGTAGAGCCGTAAATTTTAGGGCGCATTTTGGCGTCAAGCGCCGATTGTAGATCCTCAAATAGGCTTTCTATCACGGCGCGCGAGCTCTCGTAGCAGTTACTGATAGCGCGCGTGATGCGGACTGGATTTTTGGCTATCCAGTTGCGCTGGCTGTTTAGCTTGAGGTCACAAATGTCCTCTTTTGCGGGGCGTGCGAGCGTTTTGCCCGCCGCATCCGGGCTTTCGTGAAAAAACATATCGCCGTCTTGCATCGTAAGCCCCGTTTTGCGCTTCGACCAATATGCCTCGACGAAGCGCGGCTCGCCGTGCGCATTTAAAAAATAGGTCGCGGGCTGCCCGTTGTAGAATTTCCCGCGCAGCGCCTCCAAGCTCTCGCGCTCGCCCCAGCCTACGATCGCTAGGCATTCGCAAATTTTAACGGCCCTGTTCCACTCGCTAGCGTTTTTATAAAAGGCGTAGCGGTCAAATTCGCCCAGCAGCCGCTCGCGGATTAAAATTTGATCCTGGGCGCGCAGAAAAATTTCTAGTTCGGCAAGGTTTTTTATTTCGTAAATTCGCTCTAAAATTTCGTTCATTATCGACCCTTAAATTTGCGTTTACAGCGTAAAATCGCCTTTGAGTTTTACGGCTCGCTTCGGGCGCGCTTTGCTCTAAATAAACTCGCGGTCGCCGCAAGGCAGAATTAGCTTTTTTCGCGGCGACGCTTTTCTTCGATGCCGCTTTTTCCTTGCCTGCGCGCTAGCTCGTCAAGTAGGGCGTCCGGGTGGATATTGTGCGCTGCAAGCGCGAGCAGAAGGTGAAATAAAAGATCCGCTCCCTCGTAAATCACGTCGTATCGCGGCTCGCCCGCTCTGTGCTCGCCGAAGCCCTCGCGCGCGACGTCTGCGTAAAGCTCGCTGCGCGAGAGGTCCTTGCACGCCAGTGCGAACTCGCACGCCTCTTCGGCGATCTTTTTGAGATAGGCGTTTTCGCCCTTCGCGTAGAGCGAGGCAACATAGGATAGCGCGGACTCGCCGTTTAGCTTGCGATCCAAGCAAACGTGATAAATTTCGTCTAAAATTCCGTACGGGCTTTTTTCTGCGGAGTTTTTGAGCGTAAAATTTTGCGAGGCGGCGTCTAAATTTTGAGTGTTACGCTCTGCGGCGGAATTTGTCGCGATGGAATTTGCTGCCGTAAAATTTTGTGTCGCAGAACTTTGCCGATCGCGAGAGGCAGTGGAATTTTGAGGCATAAAATTTTGCGAGCCGTCACGGGCAATAGAATTTTGGGGTGCGTAATCCGCCGAGCCGTCGCAGGCTGTAGAATTTTGCCCTGCGCGGGAATTTGTGGAATTTTTCTGCGCGAGAGAGGTTGCAGGGCTGTGTTCCGCGAAATTTCCCGTGCCGCAAGCGATCGAATTATCGACATTTTCACTGCCTTTTTGTAGCGAAATCTCTTTGAAAAAACAGCTTTGCGCGCCCGTGTGGCAGGCGCTGCCGCCGTGCTGCTCTACCTTAAGCAGCAATGCGTCGTTATCGCAGTCCAAAAACGCCTCTCGCACAAGCTGAACGTGTCCGCTGCTCTCGCCCTTTTTCCAGATACGCCCTTTACTGCGCGAGAAGTAGTGCGCGTAGCCGGTACGTAGCGTCAGGCTTAGCGCCTCCTCGTTCATATACGCGAGCATCAAAACCGCGCCGTTACCCGCGTCCTGCACGATCGCGGGGAGTAGCCCGCCGAGTTTTTGCCAATCTACCTTCATCTTTGATCCTTAGTTTACGAAGTCGCGCGCGCCTTAAATTTAGCCGCTGCATACGGAATTTTAGTTATAAAATTTACGAAGCGGCGCGCCTCGTAAATTTAAAGAGTAAACCTGGCGGTTAAATTTTAAGCGGCCGCTAGGCTCAAGCTACGACGAGCGCGAGTTCTACTCATTTTGAGCTTTCGTGCTCGCCGCTAAGCTTAACTCACAAAATCGCGAGTTAAGCTTATGCACCCAAAGCAACTTGCTATTAAATTTAGTTCGCAAAATCGGGGCGTATAACCCGCCTGAAACTTTAATGTTCCCGCTCGATGGCGCTTTGCTTTGCCTTGTCTTTCGTATCGACCCAGATATTAGGCACCGCGCCGCCCGGCGTTAGGAAAATTTTTGCGTCGCCGTTTTCGCGCAACGCCTCGTTAAATTTAGCCTGCGTCTCGATCTGCTTGAGGCTTAAAAGATTTGCGTCCAAGCTCTTCGCGATCTCTTTGTTGGCGTAGGCTTGCGCGTCGGCTTCGATCTTAGCGGCATCGGCGCGACCTTGAGCCTCGATTTTGACGGCGTCTGCGTTACCTTTGGCAAGAGCAGCCCTTTTAAGCGCCTCTTGATTTGCGCGCTCGACCTCGTATTTAGTGCGCTCAGCCTCCTGTTTGGCGATCTGCACGCGCTCGATCTGCTCTTTTACCTTTGCGGGCAGAATAATCTCGCGAAGCTGCACGGCTAGTAGATCCACTGGCGAATTCGGCAGCGATTCGATATTTTTGCGGATACCGTCGTCGATCGCTTTAGCGATCTTGTCGCGTTTGGTAGGTAGCTCTTCGGCGGCATAGTTGCCGATGACGCTACGCACGACGTCTTTTACGCGCGGATCGATGATCTTATCCTCCCACAAAAAGCCCCACTCGGCGATCGTGTTGGGCGCCGTGGCTTCATTGAGCCTGTATTGCACGGTGATGTCGATGCTGACGGGCAAATTTCGCGAGTCTAGCACCGAGAGCGAGTTTTTGCTGATGATACCGCCCGCGGTACCGCTTTTAGTGGCGATACCTGCGCTCATATCTTCGCTGCTGGTGTAGTTGATGATACGCGTGCGAGTATCTACGACGAATACGTCCTGTATGAACGGCACGAAAAAGTGAAGTCCCGCGCCAAGAGGCGTCGGATCGTATTTGCCTAAATTTGACTTGATCCCCACTTCGCCGGATTGGATCGTGACGAAGGGTTTTGAGATCACGAGCAGCGCGATTAGCGCGATTATCACGTAAAGCACGCCGCTAAACTTGCCCATCCCTCCGAAATTAGGAATTTTAAAATTTAAATTCCCGCCTTTTTTGTCGCCATTTTTCTTATTAAAATAATCATTCAAATCCGCAGGCATGCGCGTCCTTATTTAACGTAAGTGAGCCAGTGCTCAAATTTTGGGTCTTTGCCCGTAACAACGGCGAAATACGCCTTTTGCAAGCGGCTCGTGATCTCGCCCATCTCGCCCTTGCCGATGATCCTACCGTCGATGTTGCTAATCGGCGTGACCTCCGCAGCAGTACCGGTAAAAAACGCCTCGTCCGCGGCATAGAGCTGATCGCGAGCGATGCGCTCTCTGCGGACTTCGTAGCCCAGGCTGCGCGCGATTTCTATGACCGAGTTTTGAGTGATACTCTCTAGGCTGGTGTCGTTCGGCGGAGTGATGATGGCGCCCTCTTTTACGATAAATAGGCACTCACCAGGGCCCTCCGCGACGAAGCCCTGCGGATCAAGCAGTATCGCCTCATCGTATCCCGCATCGACCGCTTCGAAATTTGCCATCTGCGAGTTGAAATAATTCGCGCTCGCCTTGGCTTTTGCCATCATCGAAAATTGCGCCGGCTTTATCCACGATGAAATTTTGGCTTTGATGCCCTTGCGTAGCGCCTCTTCGCCCATATACGCGCCCCATTGCCACGCTGCGACGATGACGTTTACCGGGCAGTTCGTAGACGAAACGCCCATCGAGCCGTAGCCGAAGTATGCTAGCGGGCGGATATAGACGGTCTGATCGAAGCGGTTTTTCGCGACGACGTCGATCTGAGCCTGACGAAGCTGCTCGAAGCTAAACGGAAGCTTGATTAGGCAGAGTTTTGCCGAAATTTCAAGACGGGCAGTGTGCTCGTCTAGGCGAAAAATCGCGTAGCCTTTGTCGGTTTTATAGGCGCGTACGCCCTCAAATACGGCGTTTCCGTAGTGCAGAGAATGCGTCAAAACGTGGGTAGTGGCCTCCGCCCAGGGGATTAGTTTGCCGTCTTTCCAGATGAACTCGGCCTCTTGAATTTGTGCCATTTTTTGATCCTTTTGTTTAAAATTTAATCTGTGATTTTAGCTAAAACAATATTAATTTCTAAGAAATTTAAAAGCGGTTGAAATTTGGTGCGATTTTAAGACGCACAACGAATCGTGAGTTCAAATTTGGCCCGCAACTCGGTGCAGATGGCATTAAAATTCTACGAACGAAAGCCCGATGCCGATCTTATTGACGCTGCGTTTGTAATCCGCGAGGCTCTCACCGTAGCCGTTAAAGTAGCGCAGATAGCCGTAAAATCCGCTGTTAAAGATCGGAAAGCTGTAGTTCAGCTCGATCGCGCCGCGGTTACTGCTGTCAAAATGGAGGTTGTTTCGCCATAGAGCGCTAAGTCGCTGCTTGCCGAAGGTGTATGACGCGCGCAGATCGCCGTAGCCCATATAATCCGCGATGTCCTCGTTCGTGCGGTCTAGCCAAAACGCATACCACGCCCTAGGCGTGATCGAAAATCCGCCCGCGCTCCACATGCTTTGGGCATATAGCCTATTCCACGAGCGCGATTCCTCGCCGCCCTTGCCGTTTGATTCGTGCATGGCGCCTATCTTTAGCTCGTCCGCAAATGGCACCGGCGCGCTAACGTAGAGCTCGGGGCGATAGTTGCTCTCGCGGAAAGGCGCACTATCCTGCGTGATCTGCCACCAGGAATTTTGCGCGTAAGCGAATGAAATTTTCTCTCCAAGTCCCAGCGCGTCGTAGGCAATCGGGCGCTCGAAGCTAAACTCAAAATGCAGCTCATCCGCCTTGCGATCGGGCTTTTTGCTAAAATCGTGAGTAAAGAGCATATAGATCGGCTCGTAGTATTTAAGCCCTAAAAATCCGAAATTTCGGCCATTTTGCTCGCTTTGCGGCGCGGAATCCAGCGCAGTGGAATTCTGCGAGAGCGAGGCGGAATTCGATGATTCTAAATTTGACGCGGAGTCTGACGCAGCCGAACCCGTGTCTGCGAAATTTGACGAAGTGTAATTTGGCGTGGCGGGTTTTGGTGCGGCGGAATTTTGTGCCAAAGAATTTTGCGGCTCAGTTGGACGTAAAACGGCAGTATCATCGTGCGAAGCGCGGTTTTCTGCGGACGAGGTAGAATTTTTTGCTGAATTTCGGCGCGACTTTTCGCCGCTTTCCGCTAGACTTGCCGCGGCGATCTTTTTGTAATAGATCATCGCGTTTTTGTAATCGCCATTGACCTCGTATTCGCTAGCCTTTGCGTATAGCTCGGATAGATCTTGCGCGGCTAGGCTCATGGCGCAAAACGCGAATGCTAAAGCTTTAAATTTCATCTACATCCTTTAAATCGTTTTGATAATTTATGTTTAAAAACTGCTCTTTATTTTTGAAATTTAGCACTTTGGAATTTGCAGATCCGATGAGCGCGCCGATCTTATGCTCTTTCGCGCGGTAGAGCTCAAGCGCGCGCGGCGCGAGAGCTGCGTCAAAAAATCCGCACAAGCTATGTCTGTGCTCCTCGTCGCCTGCTACGCAAATTTGCCCCTCTTGCTCGCTAAGAGCGCGAATAGTGGAAATTTCTACAAAGGGCATGTCGGCTGGGATGATAAAAATGCGCTCGCCGCTAAAGGGCTTTAGCGCCGAATACAGCGCGCCCATCGGCGAAAATTCCTCAAATTCATCGTAGATCATAGGAAGCGGAGGGTTAAACTTAGAGCTTTTGGCGCAGGCGAAAACCCGCTCAAACTCGCCTCTTAAGCGCGAAAAAAGAAAGTGCGTCATAGAAGCGTGCCCGCGAAAGGGAAATAGCGTTTTATCGCTGCCGAAACGCGAGCTTTTGCCGCCGCAGAGAATGACGCAGGTTTTCATAGAAATTTTACCGGCTTTCATCGATTTTATCGCGGCGAAATTTTAAATTTGAAAGTAAAATTTGAAAGAAGCGCGGACATATCAGTCTTTTTGCATATATTTAGCTTTGCCAAGGGCGTTGTTTGCGATGAACTGATAAAGGCTCGGCGCTTGAAGCTTGGCTAGCTCGGGGTATTTGGCTTTAAGCGTCTTCCAGATGTCATAGACTCGCATACCGCTTGCGTAAAGCTTCATAATCTCGCTAAAATGCGGATCGTAAAGGCTCGGCTTTTTATACAGCGAGAGTTTGCGGTCGGTGTCCAGCACCGCGTTTGCCTCGATAAAAGCGGCTAAATCGCGCTCGCTTACTTTGGCAAAATCCTTTTCGTAATGAGCTTTCATATATTTTAAAATTTCTTTATTGCTAACGCCTTGGAAGTGCATTTTCTTGATCTCGAAGCGATATGCGTATAAGAAATCTTCGCTTTTTTGGGCGATTGCGCGAAGTCTTGTTTTTTCATCTTTGAACGTCACGGAGATAAAGTGCGTAAGCCCGGGCGCAGTAACGGCGTTTTTGAACGCTTCGTCCTCCTCGCCGATCTTTTTTAAGATCGCCTTGACGGTGTAGCCCTCGGCGATGAGGTTTGAAATTTTATCTTTATATGGCTTGTAGTCGAATCGCACGCGCCTAAAGCCCGTCTCGACGCTGATTTTTTTGTAGATCCTCGCATGCTCTCTAGATGTAAAATATCTCGATTTCAGCCCTTTGCGGAGTTGTTCGGCAACCGCGGTAAAATCGTCATAATCGGCGATAGACGCGATTAATTCCTTTTCGTTTACGACCCTGCCGTTAACGACCGCGATGGTAATGACCTTCATATTTTCTCCTTTGATTGGGCACAATTCTAACTTAAAACTATAAACTCAAATTTAATTATTTATTATCAAGGATTGCGGAGGATTTGCGTTTGCAAGGCAGAATTTTAGGCGCTAAGATTTAGTATTTTGATTGATTTTTATATCTTTTTTGTGCTTGTTCTCACGCTGCTTTTTTATACTTTTTTGTGTAGAGATGAAGCGGGTTTGCAGAGATAAATTTTACCCGCAAACTTTAACTAAATTGCCCGCGCAAGTTAGCTTTTTTTAAACGAAAAAAGCTTTTTGATCTTTGTAAGTCCTAGCTTCATGCCGCTATATTTCATCATCTTAGCCATATTTACCCACATTTCGCGCTCGTAGCACGGATGCGGGCAGTGGTGACAACGCGGCTTTTCGGTATGCGGGCAGGCGCCTAGTCGCGCATAGGCGTAACGCAGCATCCGCTCGCAGTCGCTACAGAGATGAAAGTGCGTCTGCACTAGCCCCTTATCGTCTTTGTAGTCATGAAGCACGGCACCATCTCTTTTAGGCGCATCCACATGCTTGCCATCGCAGTAAATTTGAATAAATTTCGTCACCGTGTTTACTTCGTAAATAAATTTTTCGCTCGTCATATTTGATCCTTTGGGCGGATTTTATCTAAAAGAGACAAAAATACTCTTGAGCGCGCTCAAGCTAGAATTTATAGAATTTTAAAATTCCGCGGAATTTCGCTTTATCTTTCGACCTTGTTGCTTAATAGAGTCGCAATGAAGCGTGTTTTGTCGTTTGAAGCAAGCGCGATTTGCAAGCTCATCGTAAGCGGCACAGCCAAAAATAGCCCGCCGATACCAAGCACGAAGCCCCACAGCAGTAGCCCTGCAAGCACACTGATCGTTGAAAGCCCGAGCCCTTGCCCTAAAAATCGTGGCTCGATGATATTTCCGATCGCTATGTTTACGACTAAATAGATTGCGATAGTCCAGATGCTAGAGCTTATATCCATCGTAGCTAGCGTCACGAAAAGTGTCGGAAAGACCGCTACGATCGAGCCAATGGTAGGGATGAAATTTAGTACGAAAGCTAAAATCCCCCACAGCGCGGCATATGGAACACCAAGAGCCCACAGCCCGAACCCGATGAGCGCACCGGTGCAAGCTGAAGCGATAGTTTTGATTAACAGATATTTTTTTAGGCTGGAGGCGAATTTCTTCACGAAAGTGTGCGTAGCGCGGCTACTTTGCGAAAAATAACGGATTTTTTCGTCGATCACAGAGCTCTCAAAGACCATAAATGAAACCATTATAAAAATGAAAAATCCCGTCGAGACTATCGAGCCTGTTTTGCGCAGTAGTGCAGATAGCTGTGCGGCGGCTTCGCTCGGATCGATGCCTAGGCTTGCGACGTTAAGCTCTATGCCGAATCGAGAGAGCTTCGCACTCACGCCTCCTAGCACCTCTTCAAATTTTGCTTGCAGCTCGGGTAGGCGCGCTGAAAACTCCTTGATCGCATCGAAGATGACTGCGCCGAAAAACACTATAATCGCCACGAAGGCAAAGGTAATGATGAGGAAACTAAAGACGCGCCCGACGCGGATCTTTTGGACGTAGAGCACCAGCGGCGAGACGAGCACCGTGATGAAAATAGCTAGCAAAAATGGCACGACGATAGCCTGCGCGGCTTTAAGACCAGCCAGGATGATTACGACGCAGGCAACCGACATCAAGGACATTTGAAGCTTCAAGGATTCTCCTAAATTTGACATTTTCGCAGAGCTTTTACGCGAAATTTTGATAGAAGGATTTTAACTAAAATTCCATAAATTTATGACTAAAATTTTATATATCATTTCTTATCCCATAAATTCAGTTCACTTTGAATTTCTATCTTTATATAATAAGAATTTTCTGTAATACCTGCAAATTTTGCCAATATTTTTGTCTCATCGGAGGAGCTTAAATGTACTGGAAATGATTTTGCTCCATTAGAAAGCAGCCAAATAGTACGCGTTATTCCATCAGAAAATGAACAAGCGTACTTTATTTCTTTCACATATTCCTTTTTAAAAAACGGAATACATCTTGCTTTTATTGGTGCATAATACTCATCAGAATAGCAGCAAACTCTAGCCAATGGTGCAGGATTGTCAAGGTCGTGCTTAAAACCCTTTTCTGCCCAACTATATTTGTAATCGCCTCGCTAACCATCTTCCGTTTTATTGCTTATTTCTTTATCTGCATCAATTTTACTATTACGTCATAATTCTAAGAATTTTATGCTATCAACAAACGCAATATCTCCAGTGTTATTTGTAAATGGGTGGCACATATATACAGATTTTTGGTTTTTAATTTTTAATTCAAAAACAACACGTTTTTCTTCAACTATAATATTTATACCGGGAAAACGTTCAAGCTTCATATTGCACTCCAATCCCTATATTTATTGACATGGCTTATCATACAAAATACTCGCGGGCGACATCCTTGCTCTCAAAGGGGCTTGCGCTCAGCTCACCGCCGTCTATGAGCAGAGCGTAGCGGCGCGCGACGTCCGTTTTGGCGTAGGTTAGCGCCAGCCTCGCCGCAAGCTCTCTATCCGCCTCGCTCGCGCCTTTGCTTAGCAGGCTTAGCGCGCCCACGACGCCATCTTTAAATTTTATCTCGCTAAATTTCGGATTTTGCACTGCGGCAAGCTTTTTGTTATCACTCTCATCCCGCCCGATTATGAGCTTGGCGCCGCCTGGCAAGCGCAGATGGCGTCCGAATTTTAAAATTTCAGCGTCCGCGGGCGTTTCGATCTTTTCAAATTTTACCGCATCCTTGATCCGTTCGCTGAAGCTCTGCACGGTCAGCAGACAGCCTCCCGCGGGCGTTTCGTAATCCTCAAAGCCAAACTCTGCCGCCAACTGCATCTGTCTAGCCCGTCCGCGCCCGCTGATGTCAAGCAGCGCGCCCCTATCTACCCAGCCCTTGATCTCGGGTGTCGTGGGCGGCAGCAGCTTCGCGCACAGCGGGCGTAGGATCAGCCCCTCCTCATCGCCGCTAAGCCCGCCGACCTGAGCTAGAGCTTGCGCGCGCTGGCTCATCGGGCGCTGTCCGAGCACCTCGCCCGTGATGATGAAGCTCGCCCCTTCGCTTTGTAGCATCGCAAGCGCGGTCTTAAACATATATCCGTGGCAGTCGATGCAGGGGTTGAAGTGCTTGCCGTAGCCGTATTTGGGCTCGAAAAGCACCTGCCGCAGATATTCGCTTCTGATATCGACGCTTTTAAAATCCGCCCCCGCAGCAGCGGCTCTGCGGCGCATGATCTCGCTCTTATCGTCTTTGCCGCCAAATCCGATATCCATATTCAGCGCGAGCACCTCGATGCCTTGCGAGACGATGAGTTTGACCGCGAGCATGGAGTCAAGCCCGCCGCTAAAGAGCGCCAATGCCTTCATTTCGTTCCTTTACTTGAGTTGGTTGATCTTTTTTTGATACTCCAAGATACGCTCGATCTTGTCGGGCGCGTCGGAGTTTTTGAGCTTTTGCATCAGATCTTGCAGGGCGTTGCGGCGTAAAATTTTGCACGCGTCGTTAAAAAGCGCCGCGCCGCCGATCGGCAAAATTTCATCATCCAGCGCGAGCGCGCGCAGATTTTCAAGGGCTTCGTTTTCGGCGTTTTGGGTATTTTGGACATTTTGATCGTTTTGAGTATTTTGAGCTGCGGCTTCCCTCTCGCCTTGCTTTGCGGCGCTGTTTGAGCTCCGTCTCTCGCCGTTATTTGCGCCCTCTTGCTTCTCACCGCTGCTTACGCCCTGCTGCGCGGAGCCTTTTAAATTTACGGCGCTTGCGGAGGCTTGCCCTCTAAAATTTTGCTCGCTAGAGCTCTCGCCGATTTTTAAATTTGCACTCTCGCTACGGATAAAATTTTCTCCCGCGCCACCCGCGGTAAAATTCTCGCTAACATTACTATCCGCATTGCCCCGCGCGATGAAATTTTTAAAATTTCCGCCGCTGCGAGCGAAAGCCAAAAACGCCTCGAAAATATCGCCGTGCATACGAAAATCGCGCCGCTCCAAGCAGCCGAGCCCGAGCTCCGCCATCTCGCCATCGAGCAGCATCGATTTTATGATCTGAAGCTCCGCGATCTCCTTGCGGCGCAGTAACGTCCGCCCGAGCCTCGCCGAAGTCGCAGGCGGCGCAGAGCTCTCATAGCGCGCCGTATTTTGCGCGCGAACAAAATTTCCGACGTTTAAGCTCCCGCTAGCGCCGCCCCTACCGTCTGCGCCGCACCCTTCGTAAGAGCCCAAATCACGAGAGCCGAAGCTCCCGCCCTCGTTAAAATTTCGCCCCTCAAAGCCCGCGCCGAAATTTTTACCGCCGTCGGCGAGATTGAACGAGCTGGGCGAGACGTTTAAAATTTGCGCCACCGGGCTCTGGTAGGACTCGGCGAGCACGGGGCCGAGCGCTGCGGTAAATTCTTTGATCTCATTTAGCGCCGCCTCCTTTTGCACGGGGCGGGCGAGGTCATATTTTTTAGCGATTCTTCGGATCAGAAACTCCCCACTCTCCATGCCGCTAGCATAAATTTGCTCTAGCTCGCGCACCTTGCCCGCGACTATCATATCAGCAGGATCGGCACCGCCGCCGATTATAGCGACGCTTGAGTCGATCTTATTTAGGCACAAAAGCCGCGCCGATTTCATCGCTGCATTGATGCCCGCAGCGTCGCCGTCGAAGCTAAGCACGACGTTAAGCTCCGCGCGCTTTATAAGCGGCAGATGAGCGGGCGTCAGCGCCGTGCCGAGCACCGCTACGGCGTTGTCGATGCCCGCTTGATGCAGCATGATGACGTCCATGTAACCCTCGGTGATGATGAGGGTTTTTTTGGCGATCGCGCTTTTTTTCGCAAGGTCGAATGCGTAGAAAATTTTAGATTTATCAAACAGTGCGCACTGCGGCGAATTGACGTATTTGGCTGGGTTGCCGCTTATCGTGCGGCCGCCGAAACCCACGAGCTTGCTTGCGTGGTTGTAGATCGGAAAGGTGATCCGCTCGATGAAGCTAGCGTAAAGCCCGCGCTCGTTTTGCTTCACCGCGCCCGCATTTAACGCGTCTTGCGGCGGAATTTCTTCGTTTTGCAAAACCCTGATCGTCTGCGCGCTAGCTCCAGCGTAGCCAAGGCCGAATTTACGGATGCTTTGATCGCTCAGTCCGCGATCGTGTAGGTATTTTACGGCGGCGGGGTTTTGATAAAGGCAGCTTTGGTAGTAGGCGTTTAAAATCCCGAGCACCTTCTTCTCTTCGCTGCGCTCCTGGACTTTGGCACCGGTGTATTGCAGCGCGAAATTATACATCCCGGCAAGCTTTTCGACCGCTTCTGGAAAGCTTATCTTTTCGTAATCTTGGATAAATTTAATCGCGTTGCCGCCGGCCTTGCACGAAAAGCAGTGAAAAATTCCAAGCTTGGAGCTCACGCTCATGCTCGGATGCGAATCGTCGTGAAATGGGCAGACGCCTACGAAATTTGCGCCGCTGCGCTTAAGCGGGATATATTTTTCTACGACGTCTACGATATCTACGGTAGCCAGCAGATTTTCTATGCTTTCGTTTTTAATCATAAGCGAAATTATACCCGCACTTTGCTATAATTGCCCTTTATTTTTGCGACGAGGTTTGATTTGGATAATTTTTTCTTAGACGATCGCGACCCGATTTTCGGGCTTATCATGCTGATAAGCATAATCTTGCTAGTGTCGATTCTAAGCTACATCTGGGGAGTTTTTTCTAAAAAAAACGAGAGGCAGAGCTTAGAGAATTTCATCAAAAAATTTGACACCCTAGACGCGCTTAGCACCGAGCACAGACAGCTTTTGGCAAGCCCGCAAATCGACATCCCGACGCTTGGAATTTTGGCTAGCTCTTTCGTAAAAAGCGGCGACTTCGAGCGCGCGATAGAAATTTATCTAATCGCGCTAGGCAAGGCTAGCGGCGGCGTGCAGAGGGAATTTATCCTTACCAATCTCGGTATCGTATATTTCAAAGCGGGCTTTTTAGGGCGCGCCGAAGAGGTGTTTTTGCAAGCGCTGAAGCTGCGCCCCAGAAACAAAGAGGCCCTTACGCATCTTACGGTGATTTATGAGCGGCTAAAGCGCTTTAATGAAGCGCTTGAGGTGCTTGACGCGCTACGCGAGCAGGACGCCGAAGTATATGCCCAAAGCCAGTTCGAGCGCGCCCAGATCATCGCAAACGACGCTAATACGCCGTTTAATAAGAAGATCGCTAAAATTTCAAAGCTAAACTTCAAAGGCGCGGGACGGTTCTGCATGGAGCTTTTTATCAAAAACAAAGAGCCTATGGAGGGTTTCGATCGCTTCCCGCCGATTGAGCAGGCGATCGATCTGATCTATGATTTCCCTGCGGCGGTAAATACGCAGGATGCGGAGTACAACGCACTTTTTTACGCGCTTGGAAAAAGCGATCAAAAGCCGCGGAACGCGAGTAAAATTTTTGAGATCAACGCGCTTATGGCTATGAAAGACGCGGGCTTTGAGGACGTGGGGCTTAGCTTTAGCTACACCTGCGCGAAGTGCAAAAGCTCGGTGGGGCTCTTCTCGCACCGCTGCCCGGTCTGCTACGAGCTAGGTAGCATGGAGATCAGAGCGCAAATTTCGGAGAAAACCGGTGAAATCGGTCAAACTTTTTAGCGACGGCAGCTGCCTCGGAAACCCGGGAGCAGGCGGCTGGGCTTACATACTGCAATACGGCGACGCGATAAAAAAGGCAAGCGGCGCAGAAGCGATGACGACGAATAATCAAATGGAGCTAACCGCCGCTATAATGGGGCTTAGCGCGCTTAAGCAGCCCTGCCGCGTCGAGCTTTTTACCGATAGCGAATATGTCGTTAAAGCGATAAGCTCCTGGCTCGCAAAGTGGGTCGTTACCGATTTTAAGGGCAAGAAAAACGCGGATCTGTGGCGCAGATACCTTGCGGCGGCGGCGCCTCACGAGATCAGGGCCTCGTGGGTCAAAGGGCATGCGGGTCATCCGCAAAACGAGGAGTGCGACGCTATGGCTCGCGCGGCGGCGGAAGCGATAAAAGGCTGAAATTCTACGGCAAAGCTCGCGATTGCGCGGATTTAGCATAGATTTACCCGCGTTTGCTTTGCACACAGAGCCGCTTCGGCGTAAATTTATCGCCCGAAGCTGGTTTAGTGCGTTTGCTCACACGATCGGCCTCTTGTATTTGTGACAGGTGCGTTTTTGGCGAAGATTAAATTTGCGGCGAGCGAGCTTCGGCGCGATTTGCGTTAGGATTAGTGGGCACGTTTAAATTTTATTTGCCTCAGATCGGCAACGGTGCGTTTTATTCGGCGCATTAGTGCAAATTTGGCGCGGGATATGCCTACACTTATTCGTTTCGTTTGTGCAGGTTTTGTTCGCACCGGATGCCGTTTGCGTGCGAGCCGCCGCTGATTTCGTAAAATTTTATAAAAAGGGCAAAGATGCAAAATTTAGAAAAACTACAAGAAAAACTGGGCTATAAATTTAAAAACCAGGCCCACCTCAAGATCGCTCTTACGCACAAAAGCGCCAAAAACGGACACAACAACGAGAGGCTGGAATTTTTAGGCGATGCGGTGATGGATCTGATCGTGGGCGAGTATCTTTTCAAAAAATTTAGCAGCGATGAGGGCGATCTGAGCAAGCTGCGCGCCGCGCTCGTGAATGAAAGCAGCTTCTCTAAATTTGCAAAATTTTTAGGCATCGGCGAGAACCTGAATATGTCGCTGTCCGAGGAGCGCAACGGCGGACGCGAGAAGCCATCGCTGCTTTCGGACGCGTTTGAGGCAATAATGGGCGCCATCTATCTTGAGAGCGGGCTGCAAAACACCGCCCGCATCGCGATTACAATTTTAGAGATCCTCTATCCGCGCATCAGCTTTAACGAGCTCGTGCGAGACTACAAAACCGCGCTGCAAGAGCTCACGCAGGCAAAATTCGGCGTCACGCCCGAATATATCCTTTTAGGCTCGAGCGGCCCCGATCACAAGAAAAGCTTCGAAATGGCGGCGCTTGTTGGCGGCAAGCGGCTCTCATCCGCCGTGGGAGCTAGCAAAAAGGAGGCCGAGCAAAAATGCGCGCAAATCGCGCTCGAGCTTTTACAAAACGGCGCCTCGCACGGCACTAGCGCGACAAATGGCGAGCAAGCAGCATGCGCTAGCGACGCACAAAACGGCGCGAACTGCGCTCAGAACGGCGAAAAAGGCTCACGAAGCGGCGACGGACGAGCGCAAAGCAGTGCAAAGAGCGAGCATAATAATCGAAACGGCAAAAGAAGCGACTGTGCTGGTGTATCGGGTGGCACGCCGAGCGCTAAAAGAAGCAATGAGCGAAACAAAAACGCCGAACAAAGCGGGCGCGATACGGATAAACAAAACGGCGGCGATCAAGGAGGCACGCTATGAACACCTTCGGCGAGAGATTGCGCCTTAGCACCTTCGGCGAGAGCCACGGCGCGGCGATCGGCGGCGTTTTGGACGGATTACCGGCTGGCGTGGCGATCGAGATTTCAAATATCCAAAGCGAGCTTGACCGCCGCAAGCCGGGCGGCAGATACGCTACGCCACGCAAAGAAGCCGATGAGATCGAAATTTTAAGCGGGATTTTTGACGGCCGCAGCACGGGCGCGCCGATCGGATTTATCATCCGCAACGCAAACCAGCACTCGAAGGACTACGAAAATCTCAAGGATATTTTCCGCCCCGCTCACGCCGATTTTTCGTATTTTGCCAAATACGGGCTGCGCGATTACCGAGGCGGCGGACGAGCAAGCGCGCGCGAAACCGCCGTGCGCGTGGCTGCGGGAGCGTTTGCGCAAATCTTGCTGGATCACTTTAAAATTTCCGTAAAAAGTGGAATTTACGGCGTGGGCGAAATTTACGCCGCAAATTTAGACTTTGACTTTGCGCAAAACAGCGAAATTTTCGCACTCGATCCCGCTGCGGAGGGCGCACAGAAGGAACTAATCTTAAGCGTCAAAAATGCGGGCGATAGTATCGGCGGCTGCGTGCTAACGCGCGTCACGGGCGCGCCTGCGGGGCTCGGCGAGCCGCTGTACGGCAAGCTGGATGCTGTGCTTGCGGGCGCGCTGATGGGTATAAACGGCGTAAAGGCCGTACAGATCGGCGCGGGAGTGAAGGCAAGCACACTAAAAGGTAGCGAAAACAACGATTTTATGCGCGCTAGCAAAAATTCGATCCGCACCAACGGCGGCAATATCGGCACAAGTTTCGCGAGCAACAACGCAGGCGGAATTTTGGGCGGCATAAGTAGCGGCGCACCTATCGAGATCACGACCCATTTTAAGCCCACTCCGAGCATTTTCATGGCGCAGCACAGCGTGGACGTGCACGGTGCGGACGCGGTCTGCGAGCTGCGCGGGCGGCACGATCCGTGTATCGCCGTGCGCGGCAGCGTCGTAGCCACCGCGATGGCGCGGCTGGCGATCGCCGATGCGCTGCTGCTAAACGCGAGCGCGACGCTGGGGAATTTAAAGCGAATTTACGGCGAGGATTAAATTTAGACGGGCGTCCTTCAAATTTTGTGAAATTTCATGAAATTTCAAGGGCCGAGCGATGAAATTCCCGCGAGCGAGGCGGACAAATTTTAAATTTACGCGGTAGGCCTATCGCGACAAGGAGGGCAAAATGAGACTTGAGCGTATCGGCGAGGATTCGGCGCTGATCGCGCGCATAGAGGCGATCAACGTCGCGGCGTTCCCCGAAATCGAGCGTATCAGCATAAAAAATTTCTTAAAAATGTCACGCAAAGGACAGCTTGAAATCGCGGCGATATTCGAGGATTTTAGCGCCCTGGGCGCTACGGGTAAACATCACGCGGCGGCGAGCAAAAATTTATGCATGGGATCGCAAGATTGCGGCGAAACTAGCCAAAATCGTGGCGCTGCGAGTAAAAATTCCGACGCGGATAACCGTAGCGCGGTAGAATTCGCCTCTTTGAATTCCAAAAATCGCAGCGTGATAAGTAAAAAATCTAATGCGACGTGTGAAAAATCCAGCTTGGAAAGCAAAAATCCCAGCGCAGAGGCAAGCGAAAATTCAAACGCGGCGGCGCAAAATTTAAGCGGCGAGGAGCTTGTAGGATTTTGCGTCTATAGGACCGAGCAAACCTACAAGCGCGCGGTTTCGCACCACAAACAGCCGCCGCCTCGCCTCAATGCGGATAAAATTTTAAGATCCAAAGCCCATAGCGGCGCGGAATTTGACGGCGCAGAGGACGAAATTCCAAGCGACGAAGCAAAATTTTCAGAAGCAAAATTTTTTAGCGTTACAAGCGGTAAAATCGCAGGCCAAAAAACGCAGCCTATTGGAGGCGATGAAATTTTAAACGCGAGCGCAGATAGTAAAATTTTAACCGCTGCGGACCGTTTGATTTGCGGTGCGGGCGGCGAAATTTTATCAAGCGCCAGAAGGGGTGAAATTTCATCAAGCGCCGCAGATGGCAAAATTTCATCGATCGCCGCAGAAAGCGAAATTTTGCGCTACGATGAGAGCGAAATTTCAAGCGGCGGAGAGAGCGAGATTTTTTACGTGGCCTACCTCGGCATCGATGCGAAATTTCGCGGGCTGGGGATCGGCTCAAGGCTACTCGCGCTCATCTCCGAGCAAAATCCGCGTGCGCAAATCGTCCTTGACGTCGAGCCGCCGCACGAGGATGCGCCCAATCTCGCGCAACGCCTGCGCCGCATAAAATTCTACGGCAGGCACGGCTTTCGGCGCTGCGGCAAGTTTTTCAACTACGCGGGGCTAAGCTTCGAGATCCTTGCTAAGCCGCCGCTAAGCGCGCCGCAGCAGGGATTTGACGTAGCGAGCTTCGTGAAATTTATCGGCGCGGGCAATAAATTTAGATTTAAAATCACCGACGCGCCGCTATACAAAAACTAATGCAAAAGCCCGAATTTAGCCTCATCTGCGACGATACATTTTATAGAATTTTCTCCGCCTCTATCCTTGCGTTTTTTTGCATTTTTATCTCTTTGGACATCGGCGGATCGGGGGAGCTGTTTTATACGGATAGCCCGCTACGCTCGCAGCGAGCCAAGCCCAGCCTGACGATCGTTTTTATGTTTTTAGCATTACTTTATCTGCGAAGCGGTAGCAAAGAGGCGGCGCGCGTGGAATTTGACGAGCTTAAAATATCCTTTCGCAGAGGGCTAGACAAATACGATCTTATGCTTGGATGCGTCGATCTGATAGAGCCGTCGCTCGGCTTCGTGCGGACGTTTCGCGTGCCGTTTCTAAGCTACGAACGGTTTTTGAAACTGCAAGAAATTTTAAAATTCTTGCTTCTTTTCGCATACGCCGCGGGCGTGTTTTTGACGATCAAATTCGGCTTTGTCGAAGCTGCGATCTATGCAGCGGCGGGCATTTTTGCGATTTTGATCGCTTCAAAGCTCGTCGTCGCGCGAAGGCTAGACGGGCGAGCGGGGCTACGACTGCGCGACTGCCTGCTACTGCGCGGAAGGGACGATACGGGTGCGGCGGTATTTTTTTGCATCCGTCCTAGCCGCGCCGAGCGCGAAGCTTTACGGATATATTTTTTGAAAAATTTCAGCTACGACATTAAGGCGTGAAATTTTTCGGTTTTCAGCGTAAAATTTAGACCCGCGGGGTAGTCTGGCTACGGCTAAACGTAAACGAAGCGCAAAGGCGGATGCTGCGCGAGTATTTCGCGGCGAGATTGGGGCTGGATTCGAGCAAAATTCTACTCACAGCAATCGTAGATGGGATCTCTCGGTACTCGAAGCAGTCGCAAACAAGCTCGCTCTGTGTCTGAAAAGCCCCATAACTAGTCGCAAAGATCCACATTGTCCGTCTGCTTAACAAGGATGATCACCGCTTGTCGCAACTCGCCTCGCCGCAAGCGCCTCCGCAAATACCCCGCATCTTTAAACGCGTCGAAAGCTAGACGACGATAAAATACGAAAATCATACCGAAAAGGAATTTTATGAGGGATTACGACAAAGAGCCGATCAAAATCATAGACAGAGCGGTTTACTTTCAAAACAATATCGTTCTTTTCCTTTCACTTGGTTGCCTATATAAAATATTCAATCTAGAAGTTACTCCGTTAAACTTGAAATTTTACACGCATTTTAGTGCCGATTTAGTTATGTTTATCGTAGTGGTCTTTTTATTGTTACCGGCTACATTACTTTGGCCTATTAAAAGAAAGGGCAGTCCCGCGTATTTTTTATTAGAAAATAATAAAATCAGCTATATAAACGCTTTCGACGATAAGCCTGGATCGCTAAATCAGGCGCTAAATGATTTTTATTTTGTCAAGAAAGAGGAAGTAATAAAAATTTGCGATGCCTGCGATATCGATAAAATAAGCTTTTGCATTATATCAGAGCTATACGATAGCTACGGAAGATTTCACTATTTTTCGTCATACGAGCTGTATAAAAAGTCGTCCATAGGGGTACACATAGGAAAGGCTGTATTGTTTTTATATCATACGATAAATTTCATATTATTCATCTTGCCGTTTAAAATTTATATGCTGGTAAGAGCGGATGAGCCTTTGGGTTTAATCCGCAAAAATATCGTGTTAAGATTTAAAAACAGGAATTACTTCCTTATAAATATATATTCTAGGCGAGATCTGGATGAGATACTAGAGTATTTTAAGCAAAAAGGCGTCCAAGTTACGGATAAAGTGGTCTTTATGCCGCAGGCGCAGAATAAAGGCTTGTTTACCGATAAAAATGAAATTTGGAGCGATGATTTTAGCGATACGCAAATTCCAAAAGACACGTTTAAGCGAAAACTTAGGCGGTTTTTTAGCTTGGATTAAAGGACGGAATTCCGCCCGTTTCAGCGTAAAATTTAGACCCGCGGGGTAGAATTACAAAAATTTTTACACGGAGCAGACAATGAAAAATTTCTTTCTAGCCGCAATAGTTTGCGCGCTATTTAGCGGTTGCGCATATGAAGCGCAGTTTAATCAAAACGCCGACGTAGCGCCGTTTGACGACACTATAAGCGCAACTAACGCCATGCAAAGCGCGCTCATTTACATCCCTGGCAAGCTAATGGGGACGAAAAGCTACGCCGCAAGCTCGAAGCTAGGCAGAGACGATGAGCTTAAAATCGACATTGGCGAGTTTGTCGCAGGCGAGGCAAAGCGCTTCTTCGGCACCTACCTAAGGCGCGTGAGCGTCACCGACGACGAAAAAGCGCTGCAAGGCAAAGGGCTCGTCATCGCACCCGAGCTTAGCTCATTCGGCTTTGGCTTTTACAGCTCCGACGGCATCGACGTTTCGGCAAAGCCCTACGTGCGCTACAATCTACGTCTAAAAATGTTTAAAAACGGAAAGCCGATCTACAACCAAAATATCGCCGTAAACGAGCGCAACTTCGGCGAGGAGGAATTCTTCGGCGGCGGTCAGGGCTCATACGCGCAGATCGGCGGGATCTTTCAAAAATCGATGGCGAATGATTACGCCGTGCACGCTAGAGAGATTTTGGACGTAATCAACGATAACTAATCGTGCTCGCGCCTTTGTGCGTGGTAAGCGGCATCTGGTCGATTATTTTTGCCCGCCGTCTTGTGGTAGAATTCGTCGCGGCGATCTTGCGGCACGCACTTGCGGATCGTTGCGCCTAAGCTCTGTGATATAATTAGCATGGCTTTAAAATACTCAAATGCGCGCTTGCTTGTAAGATTTATCCCGCCTGCGACATTAAATCATTTTGATATCGAGTTTGCCAGCACTCTAGGCATCAAATTTAATCCCGCAAGTTGCGTAAATTCCGCAAAAATCGCGTTATGAAATTAACTTGGCAGCTCATATTTAAGGTGCGGCGAGCCGATAAATTCCTCACCTTGACATACTGCCTAATTCCGTTTTTTAGGGCTAAGCTCCGCAAATAAACTTTTCGCGTTCGCTGCTGCACTTGCATAAAATTCCATATTTGCAGTACCAAAAATTCGATCTAAATTTAAAGCACCGATTAATATTAATTTTTATATCATTACTAAATTTTTTAAGGAGAGAATTATGAAAAAGTTTTTATTGCTTCCGTTTGCTTTCGCGGCGCTTTTTGCGGCACCAAGCTGCGATAATGTCCAACTCAAAGCCGCTGTGGAAGGTATCAATAAGAGTGCGCCGATGCGAGTCGACGAGATTACCACGTTAACGGGTGCTGAGTGCAAGGATGGCAGCTTTATCTACAACTACGAGCTAAATGACGGCATGGGGATGAAATTTGACAGTGTCGGAAATGATCAAAAAACCGTGATACAAAATGTCATAGATAGCCAAAATAAGCAAATTTTTTGCAATCAGATGAAGGTAATGCATCCACTAATAAACAGCGCGATATGGAGCTATAAGATAAAAAGTGGCGAAGAATTTATAAGGGTAGAATTTAAGCCTAGCGACTGCAAGTAGGGCTTGCGCGAGATTTAAAATTTAGCGCGGCGTGAGTCTTTGCCTGCTTGCTCGCGCCGAATTCGTTTAAAATTTATCCGCTTCGCTTTTGATTTCGCCTGTGCAAAAGCAACATGCTAAAATCTCTGCTTAGCTTTTACAGCGCCGCCGCGTATAGCATGGCGCGGATCAGCGTGCATTTTGCCGTCACAAAGCGCTAAACGCGCCGAGTCTTTTTTAAGCCGCGATCTAATTTTGCGTCAGATTCTGCCAGTGGCGTTTTTCATTAAAATTTGACTATTTCACGCGGGATTATATCTGTGTAGCAGCGCAAACACCACGTAAAGCTTTAACGCGAAATTCTATAATTTGCGCGGAATTTTATTTGAAATAGCATCGTAGATTTTGAGTCAAAATTTTAGGATTTATTACTACGCTGCACCTGCTGCGATGAAATTTTGCTAAATTTCGTTCTCGACCTGCTCGCAATAAAATTCTGCGTCAAACCATGAGCTTGCTTGCGAGCTTACAGAGGTACCAGCCACCAACGCGCCGCCACACAAAACGCGGCTAATCAAATGCCTCGCTTGGGTTTTAAAATTCACCGCGCGCAGCTATTTTTATCAAGCTTTAGCTGTATTGGCGGCAAACCCTCTATCTCGTAATTTAACACCATCGTTTTGCCTAGCTCCCGCAGGCGTTGCGAGAATTCCGTGCTGCAAAAGCTGGCCTTCGCCTTAGCAAACAGCATCTTTTTTAAAATTTCCGCATCGCCCGCATCCAGCGCGCTAAGGTCTAAATTTGACGAGCTATTTAACGCATAATCGTATATGAAGCTACCCTCTTCGCATGCGGCGCCTTTTAGGGTCGTAGCATCGTCGATCCTGCGCGGCGCGCCCTCGTTTATCCGAGCTAGCGCATCTCGCACCTGCTTGCTTTCGCAGAAGTTTCGCTCTAGCTCGCTGCGTTTTTTCTCCGCGTAAAATTCCACCGCCACGTTTGCCAAAATTCCGATTCCAAAAAGCACTAGTAAAATTTTAATCGGCTTATTTAGCCGCGCGCTTAAGCTTCGCGCGTCCATCAGCGCGCCCTTTCGCAGCACAGCAGCGTGTGTCCGACGCCGAGCCCGTCGTGGATATTAGAAATTTTAAGCCCGGCGCGCTGAGCAAATTTAATCATATCGTCCGAGTGATAAATTTTGCTATTGCCGTTTGCCATGGCGGCGAAATACACGCTGATCTGCGTCATGCTATACGCGGCGGTTTCGTAGCGCTGCCTGTCCCAAAACGGCTCCAAAATATAAAGCCGCGTCTCCGCGCTCATCGACTCCGCCGCGCGCGCGAGGATGCTTACGATCTGCTCCTCCGCAAAGCAGTCCAAAAACTGGCTGAGCCAAATCGCATCAAAGCCGCGCGGAAAGCGCGTGGCGGGATCCAGCAGATCGGCCGCAAGCCCCTCTATGCGCTCTGCGCCCTGCGCGCCTGCAACGGCGTCTTTCATCAGCGCGATCTGCCCTGCAAGATCCATTATCGTGACGCGCACATTTCTGTCGTAACCTACGCACCGCTTAGCAAAGCGCCCCGTATTGCCGCCTACGTCTAAAATTTTATCCGTCTTGCGCGAGAAAATGATCTTTAGCGCGGGCTCAAACGCCAAATCCGAATAAAAATGATCAAACGCCAGCCAGCTCTTGCGCACGTGCGGCGGCAGATGCGCAAGCGCCTTGTAGATCGTAGCCCACTGTCCAAAAACCTTTAGCCCCTCGGGTTTGCCCGATTTTAGCGTCTCTTCGAGCCTAAAGAGCCCCTCGTAGCACACGTCGTGGATGAAATCCATATCCACGCCGACGAGCTCGTCGGTGAGCAGAAAATACCCTGCCTTGCTAAGCCGAAATTTCTCGCCGCACAGAAGCACCGTGCCGATGCTAAGCGAGCTTTCCAAAAGCAGCTTTACGGCGTATTCACTAAGCGAGAGCTTCTTCACGATCTCGCTTATGCTTAGTCCGTCCCGCGCCTCATTAAGCGCGCTTAAAATTCCAAATTTTTTCATCAGTCGCGAGACTTGAAAGACCACCGGCGCAAAGGCGATCTCATTTGCTGTCCGCTGCGCCTCGCCTGCGCTTTGACGCTCCGCGGCGTAACGATCTAAAAGCTGTTTGGGAAGTTTCATTTTCGATCCTGCTCGTGTAAATTTCGCAAAATTTTAGCAAAAAATTTTAACTTTTCTTGCGCCCGCTAAGAATTTGCGCATATCTTATAATTTCGCGATGAAATTTTAAAATTCCGTCTTAAAATTTAAGTCGTTTTGCAGCTGTATGTTTATTGAGATAGATTTTATTTTGAGATCCTGAAAATTTTAAATCTCGCCGCACAAGATTTGTGGGCGAGAAAAAGGCTAAAACGCGGTAAATTTCTAAAAAATGCGTGTGTTGCTTCGCACACCAGCTTTGGACTTTTACGCGCTGTAAATTTAATACTCTAAAGCCACTTTTGACTTATTCGATCCACTTTACTACGTCATCCATGCTGCGGCGGATCTTTTGCGGCTGTGGATTTACGCGGTAGCCGAAAGGCACGAGTAGCGCCACGCGGCGCTCATTCCAATCGATGCCTAAAATTTCATTTAGCGCTGCGCGATCAAAGCCCTCCATTGGGCAGCTGTCGATACCGCGGCTTGCGGCCTCGTTCATCATCGCAAGTGCTGCAAACATGCACTGCGCGTGCGACCAATTAAATAGCTCCTCATCGTCGTTGTGAAAATAACCGCTTAAAAAATCTTGATAAAATTTATGCCTGTCGCCGATATATTTGGGCGCTTCATCTTTTTTACGCGTAATCATTCGCTCGATATAATCACTTCCTAGCTTTATGTCCTTGATCTTTGCTAAAATCACGACCAGATGTGAGCAAGAAGTGATTTGCGGCTGATTCCATGATTTTTCGCGGATCTGCTCGCGCAGCGCCTTGTTTTGCACAACCAAAAAGTCCCATTGCTCTAGCCCCGTAGAACTAGGTGCTAAGATGCCCGCCTGCAAAATAGCGTCGAAATCGGCTTTGCCGATTTTTTTGTTCTCGTCAAAAATTTTGCACGCGTGGCGAAATTTCATAATCTCTAAATGTGTCATAGTCTCTCCTTAATTAGAATTTTTGTAAATCAAATACCCGCCATCTTTGCGCCTGATGCTGAGGTTGCCCTCGCGCGAGCGCACGCCGATGCGGTAGTAGCCGTCCTCTTTGGTGACGTTGATGTCGCTAAAGCCGCCGATATTTACAGCAAAGCTCGCACCGCTAAGCGGGATCTCTTGGCGCCAAAACTCCGCTTCAAGCGTGCCAGAAACATTTGCGTCAGAGCTTTTGAAATCGTCTGCGGTGATGAGCTGCACGCTGTCTTTGCGGATGACAAATTTTAATCCGTCGTCAAATTTAAGCGTCTCTAGCGGTAGCTCCAGGCGCGGCGCGAAGCTAGGCGTGATGCCACTTTGTGAGGCCTGCTTTTGTAAATTTGGATCAGTCGAAGTAACCGAGACGTCCAGTGCCCTATGTAGCGCGGGTTTGGCGCTAGCGCTTAGCACGAAGTCATCGTGCCAATCAATCGAGCGATTGACATCAACGATCTTTTCGTGCAGGACCCCGTCGTCGTCCCTATATCGCACGATCAGGCTTTCGATCGTAAGAGCGTCTGAAGGAAGCGCAAAGGTTTGCTGCGTAAAATTTTTAGGTGCAGGAGTATTTTGTGGCGTGGCGGCGGAGCTTTGCGCCGGATTGGAATTTTGGGGAGCAGATTGCGCGTTTTGTTGCATAGTAGAGTTTTGCGCCGTAGAATTTTGAGCTGTAGAATTCTGTGCCGCCTTAAAATTTTGCGCTACCGTAGAATTTGGCTCGCTTACTTCCGGCACGATCGGTAACTCATCAGGAGGCGGAAGCATCACAACTGAATGCTGCGCAGAAGAGTTCAGCTCTGTTTTAATGACCTGCAAAGGAGCACCGATGCCCGCTTTGGGCGCAGGAGCTTTTTTTTCGGTCTGCGAGAGCTGTGCGCTCATGGCTTTTTTAGCGACGCTTACTTTGACGCTGGAATTTGCTTCTGCGGCGCTTTTTTGCATTGCTACGGTAGGGCTTTTAGATGTTTCAGGTTTCATTACAGCTTGCTTTTTAGCGTTTGGGCTTTGCGCACCTGTTTTTGGCTCTTTAATCGCCAAATCGGTAGAATTTTGCTCTTTTACCGCGACGATGTTGGGTTTCGTAGCGTTTGAATTTGCACCATTTAAATTCTCTGCGTTTAAAAAAGCGCAGAGACTCAAAATTAGCAAAAAAATTTTTCTCATTTTTTAAGGTCCGGATCGAGCGAGCGACGCTCTAAATAAAGCTTTTGCAGCTCAGCGTTTTCCTCTTTTAGCCGCTCGACGTCGGTGAATAAAAACGCCTTTTCTTTTTGCAGCTGGCGCAGCACTTCAAACGATCGCTTGCCAAATAGCACATCACCCACGAAGATGCCTGCAAAAACAACGCAGACGATCAGCGCAAGAGCTGCAAAAATCTGCTTAAGCGGCGAAAACGGATTGATAAAATTCAGCCGTTCTTTTAAATTTTTACGCTTCTTTGAAGCTTTTTTAGCGACAGGATCTGCGTTTTGCGGCGCAAAAGAAAATCCTTGCGCGGCAGAATTTATACCTTGTGCCGCAAAGCCCGTGTCATTAAAGCCGTGCTCTACGCTCTGAGCCGCAAAATCCGCGTCGTTTGGGAAGCGGTTTTCTTTCGCGTATAATTCTGCATTCTTTAAATCGCCACCCCCAATAAATTCCGCGCTGTAAAAGCCCGCGTCTGCTTGCATATTGCCTTCGTAGTTTCCGCTTGCAGCAAAGCTTTTGCCACTTAAATTAGAGCTACTGCTTGTGGCTTCAGAGGTAGAGCCTGCTTCATCTATACCACGCGAAGCGCCGCTACAATTTTTGCGGAAGCCAACCCCTGCCGCGCTAAAGCCTCCGCTAAAATCTTCATCGCTATAAAATTCATCATCGTCAAAAAAATCGTCCTCGTCAAGGTCTGCGTCTGAATATCTGCCTTGCGTATCCGCGTAATCCGCTCCGTCCGTATAGGTGCGCTGCGCGCCGCCCTTTAAGCCCCGCTTGGACTTTTTTTTAAAAAACATTTTAAATTCGGCTTCCCAAAAACTCGTCCGTCTCGCGCTCGATCTCAAGCAGGCGGTTGTATTTTGCGTTGCGTTCGCTTCTTGAGGTCGCGCCCGTTTTGATTTGGCCCGTATTCATCGCGACGGCGAAGTCCGCGATAAAGCTATCCTCGCTCTCGCCGCTTCTGTGGCTCATCACGCAGCGGTAGCCTTTGCGCTGAGCTAGGCGGATCGTCTGCATGGCTTGGCTAACCGTGCCGATTTGATTTGGCTTGATCAAAATCGCGTTAGCTACGCCTTTGGCGATGCCTTCGCGCAAAATTTTCTCGTTCGTCACAAAAAGATCGTCGCCCACGAGCTGCACCTTGGCGCCTAGCTTGCTAGTTAGCTTCGCCCAGCCCGCCCAGTCGTCCTCGCTTAGGCCGTCTTCGATCGAAAATATCGGATACTTCTCGCAAAGCTGCGCGTATCGCTCGATCAGCTCTTCGCTGCTAAATTCCTTGCCCTCTAGCTTATATTTGCCGTTTTCGTACAGCTCGCTAGCTGCGACGTCAAGGGCTAGCTTGATCTGTTCGCCCGCTTTGTAGCCTGCTTTTTCGATAGCTTGCATGATTAGTTTGATCGGCTCTTCGTTATCGTTTAAATTTGGCGCAAATCCGCCCTCATCGCCCACTGCCGTGCTGTGACCGGCCGCGTTTAGCAGGCCTTTTAGCGTGTGGTAAATCTCCGTCGCCGCTCGCAGCGCGTCGCTAAATTTATCAAATCCAAACGGCATAATCATAAATTCTTGAAAATCCACGCTGTTGTTCGCGTGCGCGCCGCCGTTAATGATATTAAACATCGGCACCGGCAGTACGCTAGCGTTCGCGCCGCCTAGGTAGCGGTACAAAGGCACGTCAAGGCTCTTCGCCGCCGCGCGCGCTACCGCCATAGATACGCCGAGCACGGCGTTTGCACCCAAATTTGAGTAGTTATCGGTGCCGTCGAGCTCTCTCATCTCATCGTCAAGCGCCTTTTGATCGAAGGCATCCAGCCCGATCACGGCTTCGGCGATCTGCGAATTTACGTTTTCTACCGCCTTTAGCACGCCCTTGCCGCAGTATCTTTCGTCTTTGTCGCGAAGCTCCAGTGCCTCGCGTTTACCCGTGCTTGCACCGCTTGGGACTATCGCGCTTGCTACGGTGCCGTCGCTTAGAGCTACGGTCGCCTTCACGGTCGGGTTGCCGCGGCTATCTAACACCTCTATCGCATAAACATCTTCGATATAAATCATCATTCATCTCCGCTTTGTAAATTTTCATCCTCGTTGCCGTCACTTAGGCTCATACTGCCCATCTGCTCGCGGATTTTAGCAGTGATCTCTTCGGCTACCTCAGGATTATTCTCAAGATACACTTTCGCGTTTTCGCGACCTTGCCCTAGCTTAGTGTCGCCGTAGCTGAACCACGCACCGCTTTTATCGATGATGTCGAGCTTGACGCCGTAATCGATCAGCTCACCCACCTTACTAATGCCCTTGCCGAACATTATGTCAAATTCCGCGATCTTAAACGGCGGCGCCACCTTGTTTTTCACGACCTTGACCTTGGCGCGGTTGCCGATGCTCTCTTCGTTTTGTTTCAAAGTAGCGATCTTGCGTATATCGATGCGCACCGAAGCGTAAAATTTAAGCGCATTGCCGCCGGTCGTCGTCTCTGGCGTGCCGTAGCCCATCGCACCGATCTTCATACGGATTTGATTAATAAAGATCACCGTCGTATTCATCTTATGCACGACGCCGGCGAGCTTACGCAGCGCCTGGCTCATAAGTCGCGCCTGAAGCCCCACGTGCTGATCGCCCATGTCACCCTCGATCTCGTTTTTCGGCGTGAGCGCAGCGACGCTATCTACGACGATAAGATCGATCGCGCCGCTCTTTGCTAAGGTTTCTACGATGTCGAGCGCCTGCTCGCCGAAGTCGGGCTGGCTGACGTAGAGATTGTCGGTATCGACGCCTAAATTTGAAGCGTATTTGACGTCCAGCGCGTGCTCGGCGTCTACGAATGCGCAAATTCCGCCCGCCTTTTGGCACTCGGCGATGATATGAAGCGTAAGCGTCGTCTTACCCGAGCTCTCAGGCCCGTAAACCTCGATGATACGCCCCTTCGGCACGCCGCCGATGCCAAGCGCGATGTCAAGCCCCACAGAGCCCGTAGAGATGGCGTCTATCGGCTCGACCTGCTTATCGCCCAGCCGCACGAGCGTGCCCTTGCCGAAAGCTTTGTCAATCGATTTTAGCGCCGCATCCAGCGTCTTTTTCTTTCCCTCGTCCATGTTTTTCCTTAAAAATAAATTCACCTGATTTTACCAAATTTGAAATGAATTTTTGATTATTCGCCCAAATTCGGTGCGGCGTCGAAATTTAAAATTTTTCAAAAGCGCAAAAGCTCTGCGCGGCAGGCGGAGAGCATTAAATTTAGCCTTTTAAATGGGCTTAATTTTTCACGTTTTTCTTTAGAAATTCCTCATTTTTATGAGGGCTGTAGCAAAATTTCACTATAATTTCGCAATTTAGCCGCGCGCGAAATTTAAAGCGGAGCAAAAAGGATAAAATTTGAAGATTTTTAAGCATATAAACGTCGCTCACTCGCCCGACGCCGACGATATTTTTATGTATAAGGCGATTGGCTTTGGCTGGGTGAGCTCGAAAAATCTAAAATTTAGCGCGACGGCACTTGACATACAAAGCCTCAACGACGAGGCGCTAAAGGGCACATTTGAGGCCACGGCGATCAGCTTCGCGCTATATCCGCTTATCTGTGACGAATACGCGCTTTTGCGCACGGCGGTGAGCTTTGGCGAGGGCTACGGACCAAAACTAGTCAAGAAAAAGGGCGCGGTTTTAAAGCGAAATTTCAAAGTCGCGCTAAGCGGCAAGCACACGACCAATGCCCTGCTTTTTCGCATGGCGTACCCGCAGGCGCGCATAGTTTATAAAAATTTTCTAGAAATCGAGAGTGCGGTTTTAAGCGGCGAGGTGGACGCGGGCGTGCTGATACACGAGAGTATTTTGGACTTTTCGGACGAGCTTTGCGTGGAGCGCGAGATATGGGATATCTGGAGCGAGCTAGCGGGCGAAAATCTGCCGCTGCCGCTGGGAGGCATGGCGGTTCGCCGCAGCCTACCGATAACGGACGCCGTCGAGTGCGAGCGCGTGCTAACGGAGGGCGTACGTATCGCCACCGCGCATAAGCCCTTTTTGTCACACATGCTAATGGAGCGAAATCTCATCCGCGTGGACGATGCAAAGCTCGAAAAATATCTGAGCCTTTATGCCAACGAGACCTCGATCGAGCTTTCGCAGGTACAGATAAGGGCGGTAGATAGGCTGTTTGAGCTTGGTTACGAGCGCGGATTTTACCCTGCGCCGATTAGCGCGCAGGAGAATTTTATCCCGCGCGAATATAACGAGATCCGTTTTGCGGACTGCGGCGGACAAAACCCAATGTAAGGCCGAGCGAGATTAAAATTTAGCTGAAATTTGACGCCGAGCTTGCCGCGGATTTTGCCGCCAAGCTTGTCAATCGACCGCGCTGTGGCGCCATTTGTCGCGGTGCAATCTGTACGCCTTAAATTTACGGCTACGCAGCGATAAAATTTTGCAGCGCGGCGCTACATTGCGCGGCTGTATTTTGTACCGCAGGGTGCGAGCTGCGCGTGTGACGTAGCACGCCACTGAAAACGTATCGAAAGCGAGCTAAATTTAATCGCAGCAGCAGCGTCAAATTTTGAAATAGCGTTCGCGTTTTGCACCGTGCGGTGCGGCGGTATCGCTAAATTTTAAAACGATGCGCGGCGAGCATGAAATTTTAAATTGACGAAACCAAAAAATGAAATTTAAAAGGCAAAATTTTGAAAATAAAGCGGATAGATTTTAGCAAATATACCTCTGTGCGCATCGGCGGGAGCTTTGCGGTGCAAATTTTAAAGGACGAGGCCGATTTTGCGGAGTTTGAGAGCATATCGGGGGGCGCGATCATCGGTGGCGGCAACAATCTGCTTATCTCGCCCGCGCCGCCGCACCTTGCGATGCTAAGCGAGGAGTTCGACCGCATAAGCTTAAGCGGCGATGTCCTTAGCATCGGGGCTGCGACGAAGTCGGGCAAAATTTATAACTTCGCCAAAAAGCAGGGTCTCGGCGGCTTTGAGTTTTTGCGCAACATCCCGGGCACGCTCGGCGGGCTAATCAAAATGAACGCGGGGCTCGCCGGCGCTAGCATCAGCGATAGCCTGCTTGCCGTGCGCCTAACGCGCGGCTGGGTAGAGCGCGAGCGAATAAGCTTCGGCTACCGAAGAAGCGGGATCGAGGAGCCGATTTTGGGCGCCAAGTTTAAAATTTCACGCAGCTTTGATGCCGAACTCGCCGCGGATTTCGCTGCTAAGCGCGCCAACCAACCGCGCGGCGCAAGCTTTGGAAGCTGCTTCAAAAATCCGCCGAATGACGCCGCGGGCAGGCTGATCGAAGCGGCAGGATTAAAAGGCCACGCGATCGGCGGAGCAAAATTTAGCGAGCAGCACGCCAATTTCATCATAAATTTCGGCGGCGCGAGCTTTGAGGATGTGATTGCGCTCATAAATTTAGCGCAAAGCCGCGTTTTTGAGGAATTCGGTATCGAACTGGAAACCGAGGTCGTGGTGCTATAAAAGGAAATTCGTATATTTTGCCCCGACTAAACTTACTCGGTTGTCCATTCCGTCTTTTTGCACTGGATTTTTTATGCTTTGAAATTTTAAAATACCGACGAAATCGTCAAATTTAAAAGCGCTCAAAAGACAAGCCGCTAAAGGCTAAATTTTAACGGCCAAACTCACGCTAAATATCCCATCCCCATCTATCCATTCGCGCACCTTTTTAAAGCCCGCCTTTTCCACGAGCTGATCCATCTCGGCTTGGCTGCGGCGGCGCATGATCCATGCAGCGCCCTGCCTGTGGCTAGATAGGGCGCGCGCGATCATCTCGAGCTGCGGGTGCCACGGCTGGTTGGTGTAGATGAGGTAGCCGCCGCTTTTTACGCTGCTTGAAAAGCCTTGCAGCGCAGTGCGTACGACCGAGTTATCGGGGAAGAGCTCAAACAGCCCCGACACGACGCCAAGCGTGTATGCGTCCTGCAGCCCCTCGTAGCTAGCGGCGTCAAAGGCGTTTGCCTGCGTAAAGCTCGCGACGTCCTGCAGCCCGCGCTCATTTATCATTTCGTTGCCGGCTTTTACGTTTATATCGCTGTAGTCGCGCAGCGTTATGCGCTCAAATTTATGCCCCTGCGCGGCGTCTAGTATGTATCTGCCGTGCCCCGAGGCGATGTCTAGCAGTCGTAGCGGCTCTCCGCGCTCTTGCAGCTTTGCTACGGCTTGGTCGATAGCTAGCTTGATATTTCGTTTGCGCTCTCTGATGCCGCGCCAGCCGATAGCGTTTAGGTAAAATTTATCGATAAATTTGAAAAATTTATTCGCCCCTTGCGGCTCGTTTCGGTAGACGTAATCAAGCGTACTGCCGCTATCGTAGCCCGTATTTTCGCCGATCTTTAGCCCGCCGACCCACGGCGAAACCGCCTGCATAAATACCCGCTGAAATTTAAACCGCAAATTTTTCGGGCAAAATCTCGGCAGTGGCGTAGCTAGCCTATCGGCCTCCTCGCGGCTAAAGCCGTATTCGTCCGCATGCGTGCAGTCTATCTCGCTAAAAGGCGCTCTAAACCTCTCGCCGACGAACTCGCGAATGATCTCAAACGCCCTTTCTCGCTCGCTCTCGCCCAGCGTATCGTGGTAAAATCCATCTAAAACCGCGCGCCTTTTTACGCGCGCGCCAAAAGTGTTGTAAAACTCGTGCTGCGGGGCGTGCTCCACGACCCAGTCATCGCCCGAGATCAGCAGTAGCGTAGGCGTCGTGATAGCCGCAGCGTCCGAAACCACGCGCTCAGCTGCCTCGTAAAGTCCCAGCAGTATGCGCACCGAGATCGCGCGAGTGATGAGCGAGTCGGCGTCGTAGCTGGCCTGACGCTGTTTGTCGTGCGTGAGATAGTGCGCCTTGACGTAGCTGTTTACGAAAAAATTTCCTCGCGCATTGTAAAGCGCCTTTAGCCCGGTTCTAGCAAACGGCACGTAAAGCTTCACGCTAAACGCGGGACTAGCTAGCACCGCGCAGCGAACGCCCGGGGCGTAGTCGTGTAGCCACGCCGAGACCAGCACCGCGCCCACGCTTTGGGCTATCACGGCTAGATTTTGCGTCTCAAAGCCAAATCTCTGCCCGATATGCGCCACAAACTCGTCCACGTCGGCGATGAGGCGACCGATACTCGGCGCGTCGCCCCGCTCGCCCTCGCTCCTGCCGTGTCCGCGCTGATCCCACGCAAAATAGCTCAAACTCTCGTCCGCTAGCCCGTCCGCCACGTGCGTCGTCCTGCCCGAGTGCTCGTGCCCGCGGTGAAATATCGCTATGGCTTTGGCGTTTGGCGCGGCTTTAAATTTGAGATTTTGCTCGGCATTTTCGCTAGGCGTCTCGCTCAAATTTGACGCGCCGCATTTGCTCGTTTCGTTTAAATTTGAGTCCGAGTTTTCGTCGCCGTTTGCTAAATTTTGCTCGCCAGATTTACCTTCGTCGCTTAAATTTAGCTTAGTATTTTCATCCGCGCCGCCTGCTTGCTCGATAGTCAAATTTGACGTTTCGTTTGCAGTTTGGACGCCCAAATTTGATCCGTCAAATTTGCCGTCCTCGCTCAAATTTACTTCATTTGCGCCCGGGTTTTCGCACGCCACGTCGCTAGCTAGGCGGTATCTGTAAAATATCCTCGCCCCGTCGCTCGTTATAAAATAGCTCTCTTTAAACTCCATTTTTC
>CAURGM010000004.1:0-155256 GCA_963524395.1 uncultured Campylobacter sp. | reverse complement strand
GCAAAAATAAAAATCCGTAAACCGGGATAAATATCATCGCCATCGCGTACCAATCAGCATATATAAATATATACTGTGCGGGCAAAATCACGTAAAAGCACGCCACGAGCGCAATGTGATCTCCCCTGCGGATGTAGATGAGCGACAAAAACTCGCGCAATGCGGCAAACGAAACTAGCAAAAACAAAAATATCACGGCGTTTTTGCCCAGATAAGTAAACGCAAAAATCACCAAAATCATCGCCCACCAGGCGTTTATGCGCGAGGTCAAATTTGAGACGGTTTTGTTTTCGGCGCCAAATTTAGCCTTTAGGATAAATGCAACGACGCTAGAGACGACTAGCACCGCGATGAGTCCTAAAAATAGATTTAAGATATGATTTTGCGGGTTCATTTTAGTGCCTTTTGGTTAAATTTGAAGCTAAATTTGACGCTCGTTTCGGAGCTTGCGAACAAGTCAAATTTGCGCGCGTTTGGTTTGCCCTACGGGTCGCTTGCTTGATTAAATTTGTTAGCGAAAAAAGCTCGCGCTTTGGAGTCGCGCTTGGGTCAAATTTGATTTGCGGCGAGGCGAGCGTTTTGGCCCGGGTTTTGTTTTTAAATTTGACGCTTTTTTCCGCCGCTTTAGAAGGCTCGCCGTCAAATTTGCCGTAAAAATCGGTCGCAAATTTTCCCGTCTTGCGTGGCGGATTTACAGGGCTTAAATTTACCGCTCTCGCCAAAGCCGCTGCGCTAGGCTTTCGTTCTATCATTTTGCGTATCGCTCATCGCTAGCAGCGCGTCCCGCGCCTTTTGTAAAAACTCGCCCTTGCCCTCGCCGCCGTAGGTTATCTCCTTGCCCACTATCAGCTCGCAAAGCAGCGGAATAGGCACAAAAAAGCCCTTAGGCAGGACGTTTCGCGCATTTTTGATCCATACGGGCACGAGCGGGACGTCAGGACACTGCTGCGCCAGGCGAAATATCCCGCTTTTAAACGGCTGTAGCGCGAGATCGTCGTCCATCTTGCGCGTGCCTTCCGGAAAGATGATGAGAGAGTGTGTCTGCAGCGCCTCGTTCATTTGCGTTAGCGACTCTAGCGGATCTTTATGGCGACTGATTAGAACCATATTAAACACGTTTTTAGCAAGAAATCTGCGCACGGGTCCGCTCTCCCAGTACTCCGCCGCCGCAACGGGGCGCACGCGCTTTCTCACACGGTAAGGCAGCGAGACGAAAATCAGCAAAAAATCGCCGTGGCTAGCGTGGTTTGCGTAGTAAATTTTAGTGCCGTCGCCGATGTTTAAAAGCTCTTGCGTCGGCCGTACGCCCGTGATAAATATCGTGATGCGGCAAAGGATAAAATCAAGCGCGGCCGCTAAAAAATTTTTCATATTGTATCCTTTTTACTCTTTTGTTTTTCAAATTCATTTTTTGTGACGCCCTCAATTTTACGATTGCGTGCAGCAAATGAGCTTCTTGCCCACCTTACCGAAAACGAGCGCTTTAGATATAAATTTTAGGCGATTAAAGCCGATACGGTTTAAGTAATGCCTGCAATTTGCCGCTTTTGCTACTTGCTTTTGATAAAATGCTCGAAATTAACCGAGCGCGTTTTACGCGCCTAGCGTCTTTAAAACATTTAAATTAAGCGGACAAATTCGCCGCGATATTTTATCCTCGCCTCAAAAAGTCTCGTAAATTTAAACAAGCTCAAATTTATAATGATTGCGTGCCCGCGCCGAGGCGAGCTTAAAACTTTTGCAATTATATCAAATTTAGACAAATTTACCTTGCGTTGGTTTTGGAGATAGCTATTAAATTTATCCTCGTCCGAAGCTCCTTATTCCCCGCCTTTTAGTCCCATCCTCACGCGGTTTACACAAGTAAGCGCAAGTAAAAATATCGTGGCGTAAAGCACCCAGCTAAACCACTCTGGCAGTCGCCCAAATAGCGCATATACCGTACCGATAAGCCCGAATATAAACGCGCGGTCGCTCTTGCCCATGGGCCCGTCGTATCGCCTGCTGCTGCCGAATACCTGCCCCAGTGTACCCAAAAACTCGCTCATAAACGATAAAAATGTAACCGCCAAAACGGTGCTCCAGCCAAAAGGTGCGATAAAAGCAAACGGCAGATACAGCGCGGCGTCCGAGATGACGTCCGTAGCTTCGTTTAGGTAGCCGCCCAGCGGGCTTTTTTGATTAAACTCGCGAGCCAGCATGCCGTCGATGGCATTTAGCGCCATACGCAAAAACATCCAAGCGGGCAGCAGAAAGAATAGCGTCGAAACTTCGGCGAATTTTATCAGAAGTCCGCCCAGCAGAACGGAAATGACGCAGGCTGTGATCGTGACTTGATTTGCGCTGACACCCGCGTCGTAAAGACGTCTTACTAACGGACGAAGTAAATTTTGAAATTTGGGCTTTAACTCGTAAATCGTCATGAGGACTCCGAAAATTTGATTTTCGTATTGTCGCTTAAAAATACTTGGAGGCAGATTAAATGTGTGGTTGGCTTTTGTGTGAGCTTTTTAATCGTCGATTTTTAAAAGCATTAGGATGGCGAAATGAACGATGCAAATATGAGTAAATTATCTCTTCTATCATTGCCGCGATGGGCGCTCAATTTTTTTGACGCGGGCTCGCGACGGTAAAAGTAGCGTTTACGGCACGATTATAGGCAGCGTGGTAATCTCCTTATGGAAAGCGTACGGTGCAATCATCACCATATCAGTATCCATCTTTGCTCAATTCCTATATGTGGACCGCAAAAATTTATAAATCGTATGGGATTTCATCGCGATAGGTTTCAAACTTCGCTCTCCGCCGCAAATATAATAGACCTTGTCGCGAAAATTCTAAATCATAGCGGCGCCGAGCCGGGAAGAGTACTTTTAAATTTTAAAATTTCGCGGTAGAGTAAGACCTCCGTATTTGCGGATTTAAGGTCAAATTTAGAATTTAATCCTGCCAGATATTTTCGTTTAATTTCAGACTTTTTACGATGGAGAGAAAGAATAGAAGCTCGTGCTTGATAGACGCGGCGGGATCAAAGCCAAATACGCTGCGATCTACGCTAGGCTCGAAACTATCGTATTCCGTGCGGATGAAAATATAGACTTTTCTACCAGAAAAGCTTAATCTGATCGGTCCGCCGGCACCGCTTCTAAAGCGAAGCAAGCGCCGCATAAATGCGGGCGTGAGGGCGTACATTGCAGACACGGCATCGGCGCTATATACGCTAAACGCGGAGCTAAACTCGCTATCGTCCATCGCGATCTTCTTAAGTCCGCTGAGTGTTGGTCTCGCGCTGAGCGAAGGCAGGATCACGGCCACCGAGTTTATGCGCTTTTTAAATTCCGCGTAGAAAAATATCCCCCTGCTGCTACGTCGTTCGTCGGTGTGAGTCACGCAAACATCCGCAAAACTGAAAAATACTCCGTCATAGACGCCGGAAATTTTATCTTCGCAATCAAAATAGCTTATGCCGTCCACAAATAGGCCGCTAGTGCGCAGATACGCCGGTCGAAACGAGCCTGAAATTTCGTAGCGATAACCTAGACTCGCGATATATGGCGCGATATAGCGGTGTTTAAAGGCGCGGACGAATTTTTTGGATCTGTTGTATTTGATCCGCTCCAGCGCGGCATCCGCGATATTAAACAAAGAAAGGCAGATGGTTACGAGTGCGATGACGAAGCGCAAGGTATCATTCTCGCACATTTCTACGCCTTTGGCAAGCATCCACAGCAAGGTGCAAAAGATAAATACGCGCACTATATTTGCATCTTTATTCACTACTCTAAAAGAGATGCTGCCGCAGCTAAATACCACTATGATCCAGCAGAGAACCATTGCTGCATTTTGATCTCTAAAATTGAAAAATAGCCACAGCGCCGAGGCCAGCACCGCTAGTACTATTATGGAAAACGCCGTGCCTTTGCGCTGCTCCGCCTCATTTAGGATGCTAAGTCTTAGTTTTTCCAGTTCGTTTGCGGTCATCTTTCTCTTTCTAAATTTATCGAAGCAAATTTTAAAATTTAGGTTCGAACCCGCCCCAAAATTTAAAGGACTAAGCTTTAAATTTACAAAATTCCGCTCTTTAAATTTAGCGCGAAGCTCTGCGCTAAATTTAGCTTTGGCACAAAATTTCTACGATCACCTGCGGCAATAGCTCATGCTCGATCTCGTGGATTTTGGCCTCATAAGCTTCAAGGCTCATTCCTGCGCTCTTTTCAAACGCGCGCTGAGCGATGATCGCGCCGCCGTCAAGCTCCTCGCTGACCCAGTGTACGCTCACGCCGCCCACCTTCATATCGCTCTCAAAGCTCTGCTTTATCGCGTGCGCGCCCTTAAAAAGCGGCAGCAGCGACGGGTGCAAATTTATCGCGCGAATCTGCCTCGTAAAAACGGGCGTGAGAATTCGCATAAAGCCCGCAAGCACGGTAAGCTCCGCGCCGCTTTTTTCGATCTCGCGCACGAGGGCGGCGTCGAATTCCTCGCGGCTAGCAAAATCTTTGTGATTTAGGATCGCGCTTTGAAGTCCGAATTTTGCGGCCTTTGCGATACCGCCGGCGTCCGCTTTGTTGCTTAGCGTTAGCACGACTTCGATCTTAGTTTCTCCAAAAGTTTTGCCGTGCAGCTTCTGCAAGATCGCCTCCAAATTTGAGCCGCTGCCGCTAAAAAGCACGGCGAGCTTTTTCACAACCATTTTACCTCCTCGATGAGATCGAGTGGATTTAGCGCGTAGGAGTTTTTGGCGAAGGCTCGCGCGGCGAGCGCGTGGGCTAGGACGCCGCAGATTGAGGCTTGCAGAGGCGGGTAGCCTTGCGCGAGCAGCCCGCCGATGAGCCCTGCGAGCACGTCGCCGCTGCCGCCCTTTGCGAGCGCGGCGCTGCCCTTGTCGCAGACATAAATGACGCCAGCTTGCGCGATGAGCGTGTTTGCACCCTTTAGCACGAGCGCGCCGCTAAATTTTTCACTCCACGCCCGCGCAAGCTCGAAGCGCCGCTCTTGCAGCTCGCTCACGCTAAGATCTGCGATGCCCGCGATCTTTAAAAGCGAGCAAAACTCCTTCGGATGGGGCGTTATGATTAAATTTGAATTGGCGTTTAGCAGGCTTAAAATTTCACGCTCGTAGCACAGATCGGCGTCGATGACGCAGCTTTTGTCCCGTAGCGCGGCAAGATCGATCTTCCGCTCCCCGAGGCCGCAGCCGCAGACCACGACCCGCGCGGCATTGAATGAGCTTTTTTGCATCAAAATCGGGCTTAGATTTAACGGCTCATCGCTAACGACGCTAACTAGCCCGCTGCCGATCGCATGAGCCGCTAGGGCTGCCATCTGCGCCGCTCCGCTCATCTGCCCGCTTACGACGTAGGTGTGTCCGAAGTCGCCCTTGTTGGTGTTTTGTTTTCTGCGCAGCGGCAGCTTCAGATCGCTTTTTTGAAGCAGAAAATATTCGCTCCGCTCCTCAAAATTTGAGCGCGAAATTCCAAGATTTGCGACCTTGATCCGCCCTACCTGATCCTTCGCGCCGTCCGAAAACAGCGCGAGTTTTAACGCGCCCATCGCGATCGTCAGATCCGCGCAAAACGCAGCTCCTAAAACGCGCCCGCTCTTATCGATACCGCTTGGGATATCGACTGCGATTTTTAGGGATTTTGCGCTATTTGCGAGAGATAAAATTTCGCAAATTTCAGAGCTTAAGGCTTTGTTTAAACCGCTGCCGAAAATCCCGTCGATTATACAGTCTGCGCTTGTAATCTCATCGCGTAAGCCGCTCGGTTTGCCGCAATCGTTGTCTAGATTGCCGCACTCGCTGCCGTGTTCCGCGGTTTCAAATTTAGCGCTCGTAAATTTTGCGCATAATTTATCGTCGCCGCCTGAAATGTCCGTGCTGCTTAGGCTTTCGCACTCACCCCGCGGCTCGCCCTCACAAGAGCCAATGCCATTTAAAGAGGAACCTTCTACGCTTTCATGCGCGCAGGCATCCTTGCTAGACGCGCTCTCTACGTGCCCACAATCGTCTTTCGCGCTTGCGATGTCGATAAGCCTAACGCCCGCAGCCCGCGCCGCTTCCGTTTGAAATTTACCCGCCGCGCTTCTGTTTTGAAGCACGCAAAGCGCGGTGCAGCTAAAATCGCCGCTTAGCTTTCGCAGCGCCGCCATCGCGTCCGCGCCGTTATTTCCGCCGCCGCAAAGCGCCAAAATGCGCGAGCCCTTTTTGAGCCGCTTTCTGATCTCGCGCTCGATCCTGCAAGCGGCGTTTTCCATTAAAATTTGCTCGCCAAGTCCAAATTTCGCGCTCGCTCGCGCGTCGAGCTCCTCGGTGCTAAAGAAAATTTTTTTCAAATTTCGCTCCTTATGCGAAAGCTAAGAGCTTCCAAAATATGCGCCTTGGCGATGATCTCGGCGCCTGCTAGATCGGCGATGGTGCGGGCGAGCTTTAGCGTCTTATTTACGCCGCGCTGCGAAAGATCGTAGCGGGTGATCGCCGTTTGCAAAACCTCTCGCGCAGCGCTTTCACAGACGCAAAATTTTTCAGTATCCTCGTCGCGCAGCTTTGCGTTTAGCTCGCTCTGTCCGCGAGCCTTTTGCGCGCGAAACGCCCGCAACACCGCATCAGCCATCTCCTCGCTGCAAACGTCGCTTCTATCGTCCGCACCGGTCTCGTCCATCGCGATGTATATGTCGATGCGATCAAGCAGCGGCGCGGAGATTGTGTTTTTGTAGCGCCTGATGTCGTTTAGCGAGCAGGTGCAGGTGAGATTTTTGGAAAATAGATTTCCGCATGGGCAGGGGTTTTGCGCCGCGACGAAGATAAATTTCGTTTGGTATTCGACCTTGGAATTTACGCGCGAAATCAAAATTCTATTATCCTCCAACGGCTCGCGCAGGCTCTCTAAAATTTGCTTGCCGAAGTGCGGCAGCTCGTCGAAAAATAGCTCGCCGCCGTTTGCGAGCGCGACCTCGCCGATCTTTGCGCCGCTACTGCCGCCGCCGAAAATCGAGCTGCGCGTGCTGGTGTGGTGCGGCGAGCGGAAGGGGCGCAGCGCGCTAAAATCGACGTCTTTGTTATTTAGCGACTCGTAGGCACACGAGAGCAGCACTTCGCCCAGGCTCTGCGGCGGCAGAATTCTGGCTATCCGCTTGGCGCACATGCTTTTGCCGCAGCCTGGACTGCCCTCAAATAGGATATTGTGCATGCCGCATGCAGCGATCAGGCTTGCGCGCTTGGCGCGCTTTTGCCCTTTGACGTCTTTAAAATCGAGCGAAAAATCGCGGTTGGGAACGTAAGCTTGCCCGTCAATCTCCACGACATTTTTAAAAAGCGGATGGGTTTCTCGCATGAGCCTGCTTGCGGCAAATTCATCGTCTAAAAAAAATCTGACCGCATCGCTTAGGCTGTCCACGGCATAAACGTCGTAGTTTGGGATCGTGCAGGCCTTTAGAGCAATGCTTTGCGGCACTAAAATTTTAGCGCGCTTCACCTTCGTGCTTAAAAAAAGTAGGATCGAAAAGAGGCTTGCCGTGCTCTTTAAGCTGCCGTCTAAACCGAGCTCGCCGAAGACGAAGAAATCGCCGTCGATGCGCTCTTTTTGCAGCGCGATTAGAAGCGCGATCGCAAGATCGAAGTGCGAGCCGTTTTTGGGCGTGTCGGAGGGGGAGAGATTTATGATGATTTTGGACGCGGGAAATTTAAAATTTAAGCTCATAAGCGCGGCTTTTACGCGACTTTCGCTCTCTTTTATCGTAGCGCCCGCAAGACCGACGATATTAAATCCCGGTAGCCCCCTTACGAATGTCGACTCGACATCTACGGGGATCAGTGCATCCGTGAAGGCAGCGCATTTTAGGGATTTCATTTCGATTTTTCTTTTAGACTTTTTTTGAATTCTTTATCAAATTTTTTGCGTTTGTTGTATCCGATGCGCTCGATAAAAAGATGTCCGTCGAGGTGGTCCATCTCGTGCTGGATACAGACGGCTAGCAGCTCGCTAGCGTCCATTTCGTGGGTATTGCCAGCGCGGTCTTGAAACTGCACCGTGATAAACTCGGCGCGCGTGACGTCCTCATAAAAGCCGGGCACCGACAAGCAGCCCTCCTGAAATACGACCTCGCCTTCCTTTTTTAAAATTTGCGGATTGATGATCTCGATGAGGTCTTTTTTGTCTTGGATTTTTTCCTCATTGGCTAAATTTATGATCAAAGCGCGCACGGGCCTGCCTACCTGGATGGCGGCAAGGCCTATGCCGTTTTTTGCGATCATCGTCTCATACATATCGTCTAAAAGCTTGCCCAGCGCTGCATCGAATTCCACGACCTCGGTCGATCTTTGATAAAGCTTTTTATTCGGATAGGTAAGGACATCCAGGATCATCTATTTAAAACTCTTTTGAAGTACTTGATCGATCAGTCCGTATTGCACGGCATCCTCGGCGCTCATGAAAAAGTCGCGATCGGTGTCCTTTTCGACCTGCGCGAGATCTTTGCCGGAATTTTGCGAAAGGATGCCATTTAAAATTTCTTTCATTCGTAAAATTTCTTTGGCTTGGATCTCGATGTCGGTAGCCTGGCCTTGCGCGCCGCCGAGTGGCTGGTGGATCATTATGCGAGAGTTTGGAAGCGCGTAGCGTTTGCCTTTTGCGCCGCAGCTTAGCAAAAATGCCCCCATCGACGCCGCTTGACCGATACAGATCGTACTTACGTCGGGTTTAATGTAATTCATCGTGTCATAAATGCTAAATCCGCTAGTAACCACGCCGCCCGGGGAGTTGATGTATAGATAGATATCCTTATCCGGATCCTCCGCCTCCAAAAACAGAAGCTGCGCGACGATCGAGCTTGCTACCGCATCGTCGATCTCGCCGCTAAGCATTACGATACGGTCTTTTAGCAGCCTCGAGTAGATGTCGTAGCTGCGCTCTCCGCGACTAGTTTGTTCGATAACGTAAGGAATCACCATCTATTCGCCCTTTTCTTCTTTTTTGCCCTGCTTTGAGAAAATATCATTGAATAGCTTCTCCTCTATAAGTGCCATTTTTACAGCCGGCAGCATGCCGTTGTTGCGGTATCTATTTAGATGCTCCTTCGGATCGGCGCCGTATGTGTAGGCCTCCATATAGACCGCTTGGACTAGCTCCTGATCGCTTACGTCGATCTTGCGTTTTTTGGCTAGCTCGTCGATTAAGAATGTAAGTTTGACGCTGTTTTCGGCAGCCTTTCTAAACTCTTCGCGCTTTTTATCCACTGCGTTTTTATCGTTTTTAAATTCCTCGATTTGCTCTTTTGAAAAGCCGCTCCAGGCATTGTTAAACTGCAAATTAATCTCCTGCTCGACGATCGCTTTTGGAAGCGCGAAGTTAAATTTCTCTGCGAGCGCGTCGGCAAATTTAGGCTTTAGATCCTCATTTATCAGCTTTTGAAGCTTATCGTTTTTGATGCGCTCTTTTATGCGCGCTTCAAATTTCTCTTTGCTCGGCTCTTTCTCGCCCGGAAGTGCTTGCTTTAGCTCCTCCTCGCCGAGCTCTTTGGCAGGTTTTTTAGCCTGAATTTCATGAAGCTTGACTTTAAAAATCGCGTCCTTGCCGGCTAAGCTTTTTGCGCCGTAATCTTGCGGAAATTTAACCGCTACGTCGCGCTCCTCGCCCACTCTAAGTCCGATCATACCGTCTTCAAAGCCCGGGATAAATTGATTTGAGCCGATCTGAAGGACGTAGTCTTCGGCCTTGCCGCCGTCGAATGGCTTACCGTCCACGAAGCCTTCAAAGTCGAATTTTGCAAAATCGTCTTTGGCTAGAATTTTTTTGTTGGTTTTAGAAAGCGGAGCGATCATCTGCAAAAATTCCGCTACTTTTTCGTCGATCTCTTTTTGAGTAACGCGCGGGCTGCTAAATTTCGGGATCAGCTCCTCGTACCCTTCTACGCTAACTTCGGGTCTGAAAGAAATTTCGATCTCAACGTCGATGTCGCCGTTTTTTTCATCAAATTTAGAAAAGACCGGCTCGGATAAAATTTCATCTTGTTTTTTCTTTAAAATTTTAAGAGACTCATCAATCATATCTTTAAGAAGTTCCTGCTTTGCATCGCCCTCAAGCTGCTTGCCGTATCGCTTCAAAACCACCGCGGTAGGCACTTTGCCCTGTCTGAATCCATCGATTCTTAGCTGCTTGGAGGCCTTTTTGGCTAGCTCTTCTACTTTGGCTGCGACCTGCTTTGCTTCGATCTTGCTCGCAGCTACCGCATTCGCGGCGTCTTTCATTTTTGCTTTTACTTCCATAAAATTCCTTTAGAAAATTTAAAAATAGCTCGTAATATATCAAAAAATTTCTTATTTAAAGTATAAATTCCTAAAATTTGCCGAGCCTAAGCGGCTCGCGGCTTTTAAATTTTAAAATTTTAAGAGCTCGCCTTGAAATTTAAAGCGGGCTTGAGGCTAAAATTTTACCGATACGTTAAACATAAACTGCCGCGCGTAGCCCATCTGAATAGGTATCACGCTCGTAGTCGTGCCGGTCGAGGATGAGGTATAGTATTTTTTGTCGGTCAAATTTTTGACGTTGAACGAAAAATTCGTATCATAGCCCAAAATTTTAGTATCGTAGCTCACGAAGGCGTCATAAACTACGGCGTGAGGCAGCTTAAACGCCGTTCCTGCGGGCACGCTCGGTAGGTTCGTGCGCATATAGTAGGTGTACCGCGAGCCGAAGTATCGCGCGCCGCCGCCAAGCCTAAGCCCCTTTGCGCCTAGATGCGCAAAATCGTAGTTGGCAAATAGGCTTGCTTGGTGCTTCGGCGTCGCTTCCAGCGGTTTGCCGATTAGCACCGCAAAAGCGCCGTCATCCTCACGCACTCTCGTTTTGGTATATGCGTAGCTTGCCGACATGCTAAGTCCCTGCGTTACGCGCCCGTTTATATCGAGTTCAAATCCTCGCGAGCGAGCCTTGCCGATCGTCTCACTTATATTATTTACCGTTCGCAGGATGTTTCTTTTATCGATATTAAACACCGCCGCACCCGCAGTGACTCGATCGTTTTGAAATTTAGTGCCGAGCTCTACGGATTTGCCTTCCTCCGGCTTTAGATCGCCGCCTATCGCCTCGCCTATGGACATCTGCGGCGTGAAGCTTTGCGCATAGTTAGTATATACCGACCACTGCGGGCTTAACAGGTACAAAAGCCCGCCCTGATAGGTCGTAGCGGCCTTTTTCTGATCGGTGTTGTTCGGTCCTTGCCAGCTTTGTTTGGCTACTTGATCGTAAAATTCCCTACGCACGCCCAAAGAAAGTATTAACTCGTCGGTTAAATTTATATTATCTTGGGTGTAAAGACCGATCGTTCTTAGCTTTTGATATTGTATTTTTGGCTCTCTATCGTTCGTTAGGACGGCGCCCGAAGCGGTCTGCCCGGTAAGCATATTGATGCGCCCTGCGGAGCCTTTTAGCGCGCCCGGGCGGTATCTGTAGTAGTTTTTGTAATCCGTGCCGAAAAGAACGTCGTGCTTAAGCGGGCCCGTTTCAAATTTGCCGTTTAGTGTGACGCTTGCTGCGTGCGTGCGGTGTATGAAATTATCGTAGTAGTTATACGATCGCGTCGTGCCGGTAAGGCCTTGGGGCGTGAATGGATTGTTCGGACGGACGTAGCCGTATTCGTGCTTGCTGCGCGAGAAAGCATAGGCGCCTTTTAGTATCCAATCCTCGTTAAATTCCTTCTCAAAGCCCAAATCAACCGTATCGAGCTTGCTTTGTAGTTTATTTACCGGCTCGTCGAAGCGGACTTTGCCGCTGCCGTAAATTTGACCCGTACTCGGCACCAAAAACGCGCCGCGATCCACCGGATCGGTAGAGCGGCTATGGGTGTAGCCTAAGCTTATCGAATAATCGTCTCCTTGATACGCAAGCGACGGCGCAAAGAGCGTGTTTTTTATACCGCCGAAATTTCGCCAATAATCCTTCGCGTAGTAATCGAATATAAATCTATACGCAAAGCCGCTATCTGCGATCGGTCCTGTAGTATCAAATCCCGCGTCCCAATAGTTGCGGTTGCCTAGCCCGCCCCAAAGCTCATTTATAAACTCATACTGCGGCTTTTTGGTTACCATGTTTATGACGCCGCCCGGTTGCTGCGCGCCGTAGAGCATGCTCGCGGGCCCTTTTAGAACCTCGACGGATTGAATAGTTTTATTGTAGTTGTGCATCACGGCGCCCGGCACGCCGTTGCGCATAATCGAGCCGTCGCGACCCTCGCCGAAGCCACGCTTGATGATCGCATCGAAAATATTTCCCGTCGTATTTGCATAGCTTATGCCGCTTACGTTTTGTATCGATTCCGCTAAGGTTTCTGGCTTTTTGTCCATTAGATGCTGCTGCGTTACGACATTTACGGTTTGCGGAATTTCTAAAATTCTCTTAGTCGTCTTGCCGATCTCGCTGCGTACGGCACGGTAGCCGTCGTCGTTATTCGCCCAATCTACGACCTCGATATCGCCTAGGTTTTCGCCCGAGGCGGAGTTTGCTGTGGCGTTTTGTTCGGCGCAAGCAAAAGAAAAAAGCGCCAAAGCCGCGCCAAAACTCATCTTAAATTTCATTACCGAACTCCTTTTAGATAAAGCTTATCGAAACGGCGGATTTTAAACAAAAATTTCTTAAATTTAAATATATTATCATTAACATAATGAGATTGATAAAATTTCGCGCGAAATTTTAAAATTTATCAGCGTTATAAAAGGGGTTTTTGAGTAATATCGCGCATCGATCTTTAAGGAATTGCTAAAAATGGACGAAAAAAGCCGAGCTAAATTTGAAAACTGCGTGTCGCAGATGCTTGAAATTTTAGGCGAGGATCCGAAGCGTAACGGGCTTGCGAAGACGCCGGGGCGCGTAGCTAAAGCCTATGAGTTTCTAACTAGCGGCTATGAGCTGGATCCAAAAGAAATTTTAAACGACGCGCTGTTTGAGAGCAGCAACAACGAGATGGTTTTGATAAAAGATATAGAATTTTATAGCCTCTGCGAGCACCATCTGCTGCCTATCATCGGGCGCGCGCACGTCGCGTACATACCGAATAAAAAGGTCGTGGGACTTAGTAAAATTCCGCGTATGGTAAATATTTTCGCGCGCAGGCTGCAGATCCAAGAGCAGCTTACCGAGCAGATCGCAAGCGCTATAGAGGAGGTGATCCATCCGCTCGGCGTGGGCGTGGTGCTGCAGGCGCGGCACATGTGTATGGAGATGCGCGGCGTGCAAAAGATCAACTCGACCACGACTACGTCGGCACTGCGAGGGCTTTTTATCAGCCGAAACGACACGCGCAAGGAATTTTTCGATCTAATAAATTCTCCGAAAACTTTTGGTTTTTAAAACGGCAAGCGTTAAAGAAAAATTTAGCAATTATGTTATATTATCGTGCGAAATTGATAAAAGAGCGAAATTGTCTGATTAAATTTCAGACAAATTTTAGAAAGGAATTTTATGCAGCGCGTTTATTTAGATAATAACGCCACTACGATGGTCGATCCCGAAGTTTTTGAGGAGATGAAGCCATTTTTTTGCGATAAATACGGCAATCCAAACTCCCTTCACAGCTTCGGCAGCGAGACTCACCCCGCGCTAAGGGCCGCGATGGATAGGCTCTATGCGGGGCTTGGCGCTGCGGATGCGGACGATATCGTCATCACAAGCTGTGCGACCGAGAGCAATAATTGGGTTTTAAAAGGAATCTACTACGATAAAATTCTAACCGGCGAGAAGGATAATATCGTTATAAGCTCCGTCGAGCACCCCGCAATCAGCGCGACCTGTGCTTTTTTAGAAAAAATTTGCGGTGTAAAGATCACTCGCCTGGGCGTCGATAAAGACGGGCTAATCGATCTTGACGAGCTTAGCGAAAAGATCAACGATAAAACCGCGCTTGTTAGCGTGATGTGGGCAAATAACGAAACCGGCACTATCTTCCCCGTAAAAAAAATCGCACAAATCGCACACGAGCATGGCGCGCTATATCATGCCGACGCGGTGCAAGCGATAGGTAAGATAAAGGTGAACGTGCGCGATGCGGACGTGGATTTTTTAAGCCTTTCCGGGCATAAATTTCACGCTCCAAAGGGCGTCGGCGCACTCTACATAAAAGATAGTAAGCCGCTTACGAGCCTACTTCACGGCGGCGAGCAGATGGGCGGGCGCCGCAGCGGCACGCTAAATGTTTCTGGCATCGTAGGGCTAGGCAAAGCTTTGGAGCTAGCGAATAAATTTATGGATTTTGAGCGCACTCAGGTAAGCAGACTGCGCGATAAGCTGGAGGATGCGCTTTTGCAAATTCCAAACGTCAGCGTCGTGGGCGACCGCAGCATTCGCGTGCCAAATACCATCCTCGCCTCGATCCAAGGCGTCGAGGGAGAGGCGATGCTGTGGGATCTAAATAAAGCCGGTATCGCCGCTTCTACCGGCTCTGCGTGTGCGAGCGAGGCGCTCGAGAATAACCCGATAATGGAAGCGATCGGTGCGGATAAGGAGCTGGCGCATACGGCGCTAAGACTTTCGCTGTCGCGCTTTACTACGGAAGCGGAGATCGATTATGCGATCGAACATATTGGTAAAGCTATCGCCCGTCTTCGCGGGATTTCAAGCACATTTGCTTACGCGCCGCAAGGTTATGAGAAAAATAAAGGATAAAAAATGGCAAAAAACAGTTTAATAAACGGTTCGATTTGGGAGCAATACTCGCAAAAAGTGCAGGAGCGCATGAATAATCCTCGCTATATGGGCGAGATCACCGAAGAGGAGGCGAAGGCTAGAGGCGGTAAGCTAGTAGTCGCAGACTTCGGCGCCGAGAGCTGCGGCGATGCAGTGCGGTTGTATTGGTTGATCGATCCTAAGACTGATAGAATTTTGGACGCTAAATTTAAAAGCTTCGGCTGCGGTACGGCGATTGCGAGTTCGGATACGATGGCTGAGCTTTGTATCGGAAAGACCGTCGATCAAGCGGTAAAGATTACAAATTTAGACGTAGAGCACGCGATGCGCGATAATCCCGATGAGCCTGCCGTACCGCCGCAAAAGATGCACTGCTCGGTAATGGCATACGACGTCATCAAGCAGGCTGCGGCGAATTACAAGGGCGTCGATCCCGCGCATTTCGAGGACGAGATCATCGTGTGTGACTGCGCGCGCGTGAGCCTCGGCACGATCAAAGAGGTGATCCGATTAAACGATCTTCATACGGTCGAAGAGATCACGCAATACACCAAAGCGGGCGCGTTTTGCAAATCCTGCGTGCGCCCGGGCGGACACGAGGAGAAGGACTACTATCTGGTCGATATTTTAAAGCAAACCAGAGAGGAGATGGAGCGAGAGAGACTTCAAGCTCAAGCCAACGCGAGTGCCGCCACTAGCGTAAAAACGGGAGCTGAAATGAGCTTTGAGCAGTTAAATTTGATCGGTAAATTTAAAGCGGTCGAAGGGGTGCTTGACGAGGATATCCGTCCGATGCTTCAGATGGATGGCGGCAATCTCGACGTCATCGATATCAGACCTGCAGACGACGGCAAAACGGACATATATATCCGTTATCTTGGCGCTTGTAGCGGCTGCGCGAGTGGCGCAAGTGGCACGCTGTATGCGATCGAAAACGTCTTGCAAGAGAATTTAAGTCCTAACATCCGCGTAATGCCGATCTAAGCTTATCGGTCGCTACGTTTGCATCTTGGCATAGTTTTTAGCGAATTTTAAGAGCGTAAGCTTCTGCGCAACAGCGGAGCTAAATTCCGCCCCTTAGCTAAATCCGTAATTAGACGCTAAATCTGTGTAGAATTTCGCCGTTTACTTTTAAGAATATCGCAAATTTCGCTAAGGTTTTCTAACGTGAAATCCATCCGTAAAATTTTGTTTATAAATTTAATTAAAAGCTTTTTATTTCGCTCGTGTAAGTTTTTTATGAGATTTCGTTTGTAAATTGGACATAGAATTTCTCCGCGAATTTCATCTTTTCATAAATTTAGATGAAAATGCGCCATAAATCGCAGAATTTTAGCTGGCTATAATTTCTTTTTATTATAATTGCGCCTTATTTCAACTAAAAGGGGAGCAAATGAAAGTATTTGTTTTGGCGGCTCTACTACTTGGTTTTCTATCTGCAAATTCTTTGGATCAGATCAAAAAGGATAGGCTCGTTCGCATAGGTGTATATAACGATCAGCCGCCGTTTAGTGCGCTCGTAGACGGCAAATACAGGGGATTTGAGATTGCTCTTGGCGAAAAGCTCGGTAAGGAGATTTTCGGCGATAATCCCGGCAAGGTAAAATTTATCCCGATCACGGCTTCAAGACGCATTAGCGCTTTACAGCGCAATGAAGCGGATATGGTGATTGCGACCTTTACTCCGACGCCCGCGCGAGCTAAGAAGGTGGATTTTTCAGAGCCTTATTTTAAGGTGCAGGTAGGTGTGTTAGCCAAAAAAGACGAAAATATCACGAGCTTCGATCAACTCCGCAAAAAGAGGATTTTCGTCATCAAACACTCTCCTATTCACAATTTCTTACGAAAAGCGGGCTTTAGAAAGAATTTAAACTTTTGCGCCAGCTCGGCTAAATGCTACCGCGCTTTTAAAAGGGCGAAAAACGCCGTACATGTCGATGATAATCTAATCTTGCACGCATACGCGATCATCGATAATAAAACGCAGGTTGCTTTGGATGGTCTAGGTAAGCAAACTTACAACGCAATCGCCGTGCAGAAGGGCAATAATGCGCTGCTAGAGCTAATCAATACATCTTTAGCAGGACTAAAAAAAGATGGATTTTTGGATAAGACCTTTGATGATACGCTCGGGATTTTTTATCATGGCACGATCGATAAGAAGGAATTCTTGGTTGAATAAAATTTCGTGCAGAATTTAATTCGTGCGTTTGACTTCCGCGTAAAATTCAGTTCATTGTAATGATGGAGCGAGAAAAATACGTTGCGGGCTTAATTTACTTTTAGAGTTCGGCTTTGATTTTGCTTGCCTATGTTTTGAGGCATGTAATTTTATGGGGGTTTATTTAAATTCTACTATTCATAGAATTTTTAGGTAAACTTGCAAAATTTCATTTTTTTGATGCATAAAATATTTTTTGTGATGCATATTTTAAATTTTATAAATTTATCTACTTGAAAGAAATTAAGAATTTAATAGAATTTTATGCAAAAATTTGGGCTTGAAATTTTATGTATAAAATCCTGCGTGGGCAAGGTGATAAATTCTGCCATAAAATTTTATGGCAGAATTATGCGGTCAGGCTCTCAGTATGTTTAGTCTTAGCTATGAATAAAGTCATTTAGACTCTAAGACTTATGCTACTATATAAGCTTAATGGGTATTTATAAAAACAACTTGCGCCGTAAAATACTTGCTACAATTTCGCGCAATGGCGCTTTTAGGAATTAAATTCTGCGACGTTAAATCATAAAATTCTAAAAATTTCTAGCTATTCAAGTAGCGAAAACGTCTATTTTTTCGCTTCTTTCTGCGCGGTCGGTGGGTCAAGCTGCATGATCTTATCGCCCAGGCGCTGAAAATTTGCAAGGCTTTTTAAGTGGAAATACACTAGCTCCAGATATCCGCGGCGCGCAAAATCCGCAAGCTTTTTATCGCTTAACTTCAAAAGCTTTTCGCGATTTACGACCGAAAAGCCGTTTAACAGGGACGATTCCTTGCCGCTAGAGTTGATGCCGAGCTCCTTGGCCTCTAAAATCCCCGCCTTTTGAAATTCCGCCGCCGCAACGCGCGTGCGCATATCTAAATCGGCGTAGTTTTTCATCACCTCTTTTAAATTTTGTAAAAACGGCGTCGGCTTGCCGTCTTTAAAAAGCGCCTCGCCCCCGCCTTTGATCTGCTGCGCGTCCTCATCGAAGCAGATCGCAGTCTGCTCGCCGATCTGGGCTAAGAAAAATGGATAATTCTGCACCGAAGAAGGCACCGTTCCTTTATAATCCTTATCGATTAGAACGTTTTTGGTGCGCCCTAGCAGCGCCACCATTTTGGGCTCTTTTTCGATAGTAAATACTATAACGAGGTTGTCTGCGCAAAACGGGATCTCCGGCGCGATCACCGGCACGAAAGGTGCGGTAGGGAATGCATCCGCGTGATACTGTAAATCCGCGTGTTTAACGCTATCTAATACGACTGGGGTCATGTTGATCCTTTAAAAAATTTTAGCAATTATATAAAAAAGAATATTAAAATTCTAAAGGGTTTTGAAATTTTGCCTGTTTTTTTATTTGCGTAAATTTAGACGTTTAGAATTTTAAATTTGATAGAATCACCGTTAAATTTAAGGAGCAAAAGTGGGCTTGGATGAGCTTTTGGCGCTTGCAATAGATGCCGCAAAAAAGGCAAATGCCGCGATAATGCAAAATTACGACAAATTCGATGTTTTCGTTAAAGCGGACAAATCGCCACTTACGAATGCCGATCTTGCGGCAAATGATGCGATAACGCGCACTCTAGAGCCCAGCGGCATCGCGATCTGCTCGGAAGAGTGCGTACTAGATAGCAAACAGCGTATTAGCGAGGAGAGATTTTGGCTCATAGATCCGCTGGACGGCACGAAGGAGTTTATCGCGCGCAACGGCGAGTTTTGCGTCTGCATCGCGTTGATCGAGCATGGGCGTCCGATTTTAGCGGTAATCGGCATACCCGTAAGCGGTGACATATATAGCTCAAATGGCGGCGGAGTTTATAAAAACGGCGTACTGCTCGCTCGTCCCACTAGCGCGCCGCAAATTTTCATGCACGGCCGACATAGCAAATCCGAAAAATACCCGCAATTCGCGCAAAAATTTGGAATGCAGCTCGTGTGCAAAGGCTCTGCGATAAAATTTTGCATCTTAGCCGAGGGGGGTGCCAGCGCGTACGCGAGATTTAGCGACTGCTCGCTTTGGGACATCGCCGCCGGGGATTTTTTGCTACATCAAAACGGCGGAGCGGTAGTGGATCTAAAGACGATGAAGGCGCCGCTTTATAACGGAAAAAGCCTGATAAATAACCACTATTTGGCGGTCGGCGCGAATGCTATGAAATTTTTACCTGAAATGTTGGAGTTTGCGAAGAATTTTTAAGCTAAATTTATAGTAAACGCTCTATAATATAAGTCCAAAAATTTTTTATCAAAGGATAAAAACATGAAGGGCTTTACTATGATCGAATTAATTTTCGTGATCGTGATTTTAGGTGTTTTGGCGGCAATTGCCATTCCAAAACTAGCAGCTACGCGTGATGATGCGGAAGTCGTTAGAGCAGCGCAGAACGTATCTACATCACTGACTGATCTAATGGCTTATTATACTTCGCAAGGCGAGTATGATAATAGCACGACAGGTTTTAATAACATGACGAATGTTAAAAATCCTATTACCGCAAAGAATAAGGTTTGTGCTACATACACTGTCGATAGCAAAAATAAGGTTACTCTTAAAAAGAGTACAGATGGCCTATGTGCTCACGTATGGGAGATGCCGGGGCTAAAGAATATAAATACTGTATATTCGTCTGATGCTTTGCTAATTATTACACAGTAACTTCTTTGGCGCAGAGGCTACCTCTGCGCCTTCTTATTCAAAAATCCAAGAAAAATTCCAACCATCCAAATAATTGCGAAAAATATAAAGATAAAGCTCCAAAATTGCGCCAGATCCACGCTTTTACTTGCCGGAAACAGATACCAACCTCCGCTATAAAGCACCGTTAGCTTGGCTTGCAGCCCCTCTAGCGTTGTATTGGTCGGCACCGCTGGTACATCGAATGCGCAGCTGTTAAATGGCTTAAAAATTGGCACTATGCTTAGATCGAAATTTAAAAATTTCACCGCTCCGCCGCAGCCGCTTATCCCTCCCATTTCGCCGTCTTCGCGCAGTACGACGTGGATTTTGGCTAAATTTAACGACGAGGCGAATCCTAGCGCCGCGCCGTAAAACCACACCGCATATCCACAGATTGCGCCGTAAACGTCCTTGCCGCAAACCGCTAAAATCGCCGCTCCTAGCGCTATGGCGCAAAGTGCGAATCTCACGTGAATACTAAAGCTTTCCGGATAGATAAAAAGAAATTTTTGCAAGAAAAAATATGAAAATGCTAGCCAAAAAAGCGCCCAAATAGCGCAAAAGGCGAGAAATTTTTTAGAGTATCTGTTTTGAAATTTTAAAATCATAAAAATCCTTTCCGTGCATAATTTTATAATAAATTGCAGATATTTTTGCTAAAATCCCAGCTTTTATAGCAAAAATTTCAAGCAAAGGGTAAAATTTTGAAGGGTTTTTTACGCAGATTAGAAAGAGCTTTTGATGCGTTCGCAAATATCTTAGGCGTATTGAGTATCGTATTTTTGGCGCTTTTAGTTATAGTCGTTTTTTACAATGTTGTGGCGCGTTATCTTTTCCCCGCCGCAAATTCCGTCGCTATGCAAGAACTTACGTGGTGGCTATATTCAGCGATGTTTTTATTCGGTGTGACTTACGCGCTCAAAGAAAACGCCCACGTTCGCGTGGATATTTTTTACGAAAGATTTAGCCCCACTGCAAAAGCACTCATAAATATCTTAGGCACAATATTTTTCATTTTGCCTTTCGTAGCGCTCGTGGCGTTTTTTTCGATCGATTATGTGAGCGAGGCTTATACGAGTCATGAGGCCAGCGCCAATCCCGGCGGTATGCAGCATCTTTGGATCATCAAGTCCGCAATCACGCTTAGCTACGCGTTTTTATTCATCTACGCATTTGGATTTTTGATTAAAAATATTAATGCCCTGCTTGATGTTAGGGAAAACAAGGGCTCGGAATTTCTTAGTGGGAATTCTTCGGGCGCACAGAGTGTGTGAGGGCAGAATGAGCTTAAATTTAAAATTCTATAAATTTTACGCTTTTCGCGCTTGGGCGGAATTTTGCCACGGCAAGATAAAAGGTGGCGAGCTATGATAGGCATAGTGATGTTTGCGGCAGCGCTTTTTATGCTGTTACTCGGTTTTCCCGTTGCGTTTACGTTCGGCGCCGTGGCTGTGATTTTCGGCTTTATCTACGGACTTAGTGAGGCGTGGGATTACGCGCAGGGCTTTGAAATTTTAACCGAAGCTTTCGAGGATATGAGCAGGCAGTTTTTCTCACTGATGCCTAATAGAATTTACTCGATTATGGAAAATCAGCTATTAATTTCAGTGCCGCTTTTTATTTTGATGGGTATGATTTTGCAAAAGACTCGCCTTGCGGAGCGTTTATTAGAGTCGATGGCATTTTTATTCGGCGGCGTACGAGGCGGCGTGGCGATCAGCACTGTTTTGGTGGGCGCGCTACTTGCGGCTACGACGGGCATCGTGGGCGCGACTGTCATCGCTATGGGCGTCATCAGTCTGCCCGTGATGATGAAATACGGCTACGATAAGCCCCTAGCTACCGGCACCATCGCTGCTGCGGGCACGCTTGGGCAGATTATCCCGCCTTCGATCGTGCTGATTATTTTAGGCGATATACTTTCGGTTTCGGTGGGTGATCTTTTCTCTGCAGCAGTTATTCCAGGGCTCGTGTTAGTGGGTTTTTACGTGATTTATATTGCGATTATTTCATATATTTGCAAAGATTATGCGCCGCCTGTTCCGCCGATAGAGGGGCTTAGCAAATCAAAGCAAATTTTTATCGCGCTTAAAAACGTCGTGCCGGTGCTCGTGCTGATTTTGCTCGTCTTAGGATCTATTTTTGCTGGCATCGCTACGCCTACGGAGAGCTCGTCGGTAGGCTGCTTGGGTGCGATAGCACTAGCTGTTTTATACCGCACTTTTTCATTTAGGCTGATCTATGACGCGCTAAAAAATACCGCTAAAATTTCGGGCATGGTTTTTATGATTTTGATGGGTGCCACGGCATTTTCGATGATTTTTTCTTACACGGGCGGAGATGAGGTCGTAAAAAATTTTATGGAGAATCTGCCCGGTCAAGCATGGGGATTTATCGCGCTTACGATGGTAGTTATCATAGTGCTTGGATTTTTTCTCGATTATGTCGAAATTTCATATATCATTTTGCCAATACTTTTGCCGATAGTAGAGTCTTTGCATATCAATCCCGTGTGGTTTGCAATCTTAATCGCTGTAAATTTACAAACATCGTTTATGACGCCGCCGTTTGGATTTTCGATATTTTTCTTAAAGGGCGTGACGCCGCCGCAGATCCATACCACGGATATTTACAAGGGCGTACTGCCTTTTATTTTATTGCAAATTCTAGTGCTATTAACGCTCGCAATCTTTCCGGGGGTTTTCGGTTTAAAAGCTTTTTTAGGCTAGAAATATTAAAATTCACGCTAAATTTAACCTAGGAGCTAAAAATGGCTAAAAAGCTTATCGACGTTATGGATACGACCTTTCGCGACGGGTTTCAGTCGGTTTTTGGCGCGCGCGTGGCGATGGAGGACTTCCTTCCTGCCGTTAGCGCGGCCAAGGACGCCGGCATCACGCACTTTGAGTTTGGCGGCGGCGCGCGGTTTCAGAGCCTGTATTTTTACCTAAACGAAGACGCCTTTGAGATGATGGATAAATTTAGAAGCATCATGGGGCCTGAGGCGAACCTACAGACCCTTAGCCGCGGTGTAAATACCGTCACGCTCGATACAGGCAGTCGCGAGATAATCGATCTGCACGCCAAGCTTTTTGCCAAGCACGGCACGACGACGATTAGAAATTTCGACGCGTTAAACGATGTGGAAAATTTAAAATTTAGCGGCGAGTGCATACATCGTCACGGTCTTAAACACGAAGTTGTGGTTACGATGATGGATCTGCCGCCGGGATGCAGCGGTGCGCACGATGCGGCGTTTTATGAGAGGATTTTGCGTCAAATTTTAGACGCGCAGATCCCGTTTGACAGCGTCTGCTTCAAAGACGCAAGCGGCACCAGTAGCCCGCAGAAGGTCTATGAGACGATCAAGCGCGCGCGTAAAATTTTAGGCGACGGCGTGCATATCCGCCTGCACACTCACGAGACGGCGGGCGTTAGCGTCGCGTGCTATCAGGCTGCGCTCGTTGCGGGCGTAGACGGCATCGACCTTGCCGCGCATCCCGTAAGCGGCGGCACTAGCCAGCCGGACATTCTTACGTTGCTGCACGCGACGAAGGGGCAAAATTTCGACCTGGGACTGGATGCAGAGAAAATTTTAAAATACGAAGAGGTTTTGGGCGAGTGCTTGAAGGATTACTTCATGCCGCCAGAAGCTACGCAGGTAAGCCCACTCATTCCGTTTTCGCCGATGCCCGGAGGCGCGCTTACGGCAAACACTCAGATGATGCGCGATAATAAAATTTTAGACAAATTCCCAGCCGTCATCAAGGCTATGCGCGAAGTCGTCGAAAAGGGCGGCTTCGGCACGAGCGTAACGCCGGTTAGCCAGTTTTATTTCCAGCAGGCGTTTAACAACGTAATGTTCGGCCCGTGGAAAAAGATCGCCGAGGGCTACGGCAAGATGGTGTTAGGTTATTTCGGCAAAACGCCCGTTAAGCCGGACGAAGGCGTGATTAAGATGGCGGCGGAGCAGCTGGGACTACAGCCTACGACCAAACATGCCGTAGATATCGCCGATGCCGACGAGAGCAAGAGCGTCGCGTATGCGCAGAAACTTCTACGCGAGCAGGGCATCGAGCCTAGCGAGGAGAACATATTTATAGCGCTTGCGTGCAAAGAAAAGGGCATCGCGTTTTTAAAAGGCGAGGGCAAGGTGATGAGCCGCAAAAAAGAGGATGTAGCGCCCGCCGCAAGCCATCAAAACGGTATTTCTAAAAACGGCAAATTTGACGTTAAGATTAACGGCAAAATTTACAACGTAGAATTTGCCGGACAAAACGTGCTCGTAAACGGCGATCGATACGACGTCAGCTTCGATACCTCGGCGCCCGCAAAGCCGCAAGTGCAAACCGCTCCTGAAAGCAAGGCAAGCGGTACGGACAGCAACGAAGTAAAAGCGACGCTTCCTAGCAACGTATTTAAAATTTTAATAAAGGAAGGCGACGCTGTTAAGGCGGGGCAGAATGTCATCGTTCTTGAAGCGATGAAGATGGAGATAAATATCGAAAGCCCGCGTGATGGCGTAATCGATAAAATTTTAGTCGCTCAAGGCGATACAGTCGATGCCGATCAAGTGCTTGCGATTTTAAGATAAGCTCTAAATTTAGGCGGCGCTTCCGCTTAAATTTCATGGCGACCATCCTCGGTGCTTAAGCGAGCTCACCTAAATTTTAAGCTATAATAGCGCAATCTTTTATCAAAATTTAATTTAAAAAGGATGCAAAATGACAACTCCGAACGATCTGGATAAACTAGGTCTTAAAAATATCAAAAAAATCAACCACAACCTAAGCTACGACGAGCTTTTTGAGCTTGAAAAAGCGATGAATGAGGGGCGCGTGTCAAGCAACGGCACCTTTATGGTCGATACCGGCATCTTTACGGGTCGCAGCCCCAAGGATAAGTACTTCGTAAAACAAGATCCGAGCCAAAAATACATCGCTTGGGGCAAGATAAATCAGCCCATCTCAAAAGAGCTTTTCGATAAGCTTTTAGCCAAAGCCAAAGCCCAGCTAAGCGGCAAGGAAATTTTTATCCAAGACGCATTTTGCGGCGCTAGCAAATCCAGCCGCAAAAACGTGCGTTTTGTAACCGAAGTCGCGTGGCAGGCGCATTTTGTAAAAAATATGTTCATCCGCCCAAGCGAGAGCGAGCTAGCGGAATTTCATCCCGATTTCGTCGTTTATAACGCGTGCAAATGCAAAAACGAAGAGTGCAAAGAGCAAGGGTTAAACTCCGACGTTTTCGTTATTTTTAACGTTGAGGAAAACGTCGCTGTTATCGGCGGTACTTGGTACGGTGGCGAGATGAAAAAGGGAATTTTTTCGATGATGAACTACTGGCTGCCGCTTGAGGGCAAGCTAAGCATGCACTGCTCGGCAAACGTGGGCAAGCAGGGCGACACGGCGCTATTTTTCGGTCTAAGCGGTACGGGCAAAACGACGCTATCGACCGATCCAAACCGCAAGCTAATCGGCGATGATGAGCACGGCTGGGACGACGAGGGGATATTTAACTTCGAGGGCGGCTGCTACGCGAAATGCATAAATTTAGACCCGAGCAGCGAGCCTGAAATTTACGCCGCGATCAAACGCGACGCGCTGCTTGAAAACGTGGTCGCCAACGAAGCGGGCGTCGTGGATTACAAAGACGGCAGCAAGACCGAAAACACCCGCGTCAGCTACCCGATCTATCATATCGAGGGCTACGAGCCAAGCTCTGCAGGCGGCCATCCGAAAAACATAATCTTCCTAACAGCCGACGCATTCGGCGTTTTGCCGCCGGTCGCAAAGCTTACTAAAGAGCAGGCGATGTATTATTTCCTAAGCGGCTATACGGCAAAAGTTGCGGGCACCGAGCGCGGTATCACCGAGCCTGTAGCGACCTTTAGCGCGTGCTTTGGCGAGCCGTTTATGCCGCTGCACCCGACCGTTTACGCTAAGCTTCTGGGCGAAAAGATCGACAAGCATGGTGTCAGCGTCTATCTCGTAAACACCGGCTGGAGCGGCGGCGCGTACGGCGTGGGCAAGCGAATGAGCATCAAAGCCACGCGCGCGTGCATAAACGCGATCCTAGACGGCAGTATCAAAAAGTGCGAATTTGAAAATTTCGAGAAATTTAACCTAGCGATCCCAAAAGAGCTCGCAGGCGTCGAGACGAAGCTGCTAAATCCGATCAATACGTGGACGCACCCGGCGGAATATAAAATCACGCGCGATAAGCTAGCAAAGATGTTTGAAGAGAATTTTAAACGCTACGAGGACGTAAAAGAGGGGGTCGAGTTTGCCAAAGCGGGCCCTGCGGCTTAGGCTCCTGGGCCTTGGGGCGATCTGCGCGCTTTTTGCTGCATGCGAAAACACTCCCTCAAATTTAAAACAGCCGCTCGTTGCAATGAGCGGCTTTTCCTTTTACGACGATCCGCTAAGCTACATCAACAATGTGCGCGCAAAATCGGGGCTAAATCAGCTTTCGCAGAATGAAATTTTAAATATCTCCGCGCTTAATCACGCAAAATATGTCGTCGCAAACGAGGCGATGTCGCACGACGAGAGCCCGGGCAAGCCAAATTTTACGGGCGAAAATCCGTCAAAGCGCGCTTTTTATGCAGGCTATAATGCCGTCGTGAGGGAAAATTTATCCTATAACTCAAGCGATCTTAAAAGCGCGATCGACGGGCTTTTAAGCGCGATTTACCATAGATTTGCATTTTTGGATTTTGCTTCGGATGAGATCGGCATCGGCTATTTTGAGCACGGCAAAAAAAGTAGCTACGTTTTTGAGATGGGAAATTCGCGCCTCAACGCCTTTTGCTCGCGGAATTTAAACGACGAAGGAAGCGGCAAATTTCTACTGGGGATGTGTAAAAATGAAGCGCTACGAATGAGGGAGGATAAGTTCAAAGGCGCCACCGCGCTGAACTCGCGCCCCTGTGTGTATTACCCGAACGACGAGCCCGCGCTTGCGTTTTTCAGCAATGAAATTCCAGATCCCATGCCAGAGTGCAAAATCACCGCAAACCCCGTAAGCGTGGAGTTTAATGCCGAGGAACCGCCCGTAGCGATGAAAAGTTTTAAAATTTACGAAAGCGGCAGGGAGCTTCAAAACGTTAAAATTTTAGACAAAAACTCCGATCCTAACGCCATTTTAAGCGATAGGCAGTTCGTGCTTTTCAGCAGAGAGGTTTTTAAATTTGACGCTAAATACGGCGCGGAGTTTAATTACGAGCAGGGCGGGAAGCAAAAAACGCTGCGGTGGGAGTTTATTACGCAGGCGCCCAAATTTAGATACTTCGTCGTGCAAGGCGGAGAAAATTTGAGCGTGAAAAATGGCGCGTTTTACGACATATTCGTAACCCCGAAAGACTGCAACGATTTGATGAAAAGCTACAAAACCAGCTACTCCTTTATGGATAAGCCCGAAATTTCAAGCCCCGCGGCAAATATGCTGCGCGTAAAGCTAAACGGCGCGAAGGGGGCCAAGCTTGAAATTTCGACAGACAACGGCGCGGTAATAAACCTGTATTTAAGCGACAGCTCCAAAAGCTACGGCGGTATGGGTAAAATTTACGCCGCAATCGCGGTGGTTTTGGCGGCGATCATTTTGTTTTGTCTTTTGGCAAGAAGAAGAGGGCGATAGGTGCGAGATGTATTTTCGCGACCTCCGCTTTTGTCTGCCTGCACATGGGTGCGTAATGCCTATCCTGCGTGAAATTTAGCGCAGAACTTGGTTTTAAATTTTAAATTTCTCGCCGAAAGTCGAGGTTGGCGCCAAATTTTAATCTAAATTTGGATTTATCTCATCCGCAAGTTTTAAAATTTTAGCCTGTACCGCCTCAGGAGCGTAGATATCCATCCACTCTATCCCATTCGAAGCGCTAAAAAGTACGGCGATCTGTCCATCGCTCATCGCGCGCTTGGCAAGCTTGGTCGCTGCGGGGCTGTTGCCCATATTTGGCGTCTCGTCTATGCTTATCTCGGCGCAGCGGCGCAAAATAGGCGCCAAATCAAACTCTCCCTCGATCAAAATAATAACCGAGCCGCGCCTAAAGCTGCAAGCGTTCCAAAAGATCTCGGCGCCGTTTACGCATTCTCGCGAGAGATCGAGGCGAAATTTACCCCGCTCGCGCACAAGGAAGCTAAACTCACTCAAGTTTAGCGGGTGCTCCACACTGCCGAATGCCCCCACGATGCTATCTTTGCGGCCGTTATAGACATAGGCGGCGAGCGCATTTTGCAGTAGCGGCGCGATGATCTGATCGTGCGCGCTCGTATGGTCGTCCTCTCTGGCGCGGCCTGGGATCTTTACGAAAAACGGTTTGAAATACTCCATAAACGCTCCTTAAATTTATAAAATTTGTTTAAATTTAGCGCTCGCGGCGGTTAAATTGAGCTCGCTGCCGCAGCATTTTCGGCTCGTTTTTCAGACATCGCCGTTTTAAATTTTAAAATTTTACGTAGGCTTTAGCGCGTAAAATTTCAGATGCCGTTTTTCTAAATTTAACGCGCTTTTAGAACGCTGTGCGTTTAAATTTACCGCCCTAAAATTTCAAATTTATCGCCGTGCACCGCGATCGCTTCGGCGTTATTTATCGGCACCAATTTTAACTTGCCGCCGTAAATTTTTAAAATTTCAGCCGCGCTTTGCACGAAGGGCTCCTCGCCGTAGTGCGGCACGGGGTAAAATTTCACCAGATCAAGCCCCGTTTGCGCCGCGGCCCCGTAGTTGCCCGCATCGTCCATCGCGCTCGCGTACTCCACACTGGGTGCGGCGATCATCGCGCCCGCCGACTCGCCCACGTAGATGAGCTCGCCGCTTCGGACGCGATTTGCGATGAGGTCTGTAAGACCTTTCTTTTTAAGCTCGCGCAAAAGATAAAAGGTGTTGCCGCCGCTTACGTAAAGCACCTGCGCTGCGCCGATTTTTGCCTTCGCTTCGGCCTCGCTCGCTTTTGAAACGTCTAAAATTTGAACCTCAAAGCCCATTTTGGCAAACGCCTCTTTCGCCTCGTCCACGTAGTCTCGGTACTCCTCTACGTTTGCTGCGGTCGAGATAAAAAGCACCTCTTTAGCGCTGATATTTTGCCTCGCATAGTCCTCAAAAAGCGTCGCCGCACCCGCAAAATAGGAGCATAAAAACATCTCTATCATCGTTTTTCCTCTCAATTGGTCGAAATTTTGCGCTATTTTAGCTTAAATTTTATAAAATCACCGAAAATTTAAACGAAGGAGCGAGCGTGAAAAAAATGTGGGAGGGGCGCTTTAGCGAGGCGAGTTCGGCGCTTTTGGAGGAGTTTAACGCCTCGATCGGCTTTGATAGGGCGCTTTGGCAGGAGGACATCGCGGGCAGCAAGGCGCACGCTCGGATGCTCGGCGCCTGCGGGATCTTAAAGCCTGAGGAGAGCGAAAAGATCGTCGCAGGGCTTGACGCCGTGTTTGAAGAGATAAAAAGCGGTAAATTTGAGTTTAAAACTGCCGACGAGGACATCCACATGGCGGTCGAAAAGCGCCTAAGCGAGATCATCGGAAGCGATCTTGGCGGTAGGCTACACACCGCGCGCAGCAGAAACGATCAGGTCGCGCTTGATTTTCGCCTATACGTGCTTAAAAGCGGTGCCGCAATCGCCGAAAAGATCCGCGAGCTAGTCGCTGCGTTGCGAGATATCGCAAGCAGGCACGCGGACACGCTGATGCCGGGCTACACGCACCTTCAGCACGCCCAGCCCGTGAGCCTTGCCTATCATTTGCTAGCTTACGCGTTTATGTTTCGCCGCGACTACGATCGCTTTGCCAGCTCGCGCGAGCGAAACAACCTCTGCCCGCTAGGCTCCGCCGCGCTTGCCGGCACGCCGCACCCGATAAATCGCGAGCTGGTCGCGCAGCAGCTGGGGTTTGCGGGAGTGACGCCAAACGCGATGGACAGCGTCAGCGACCGCGATTTCGCGCTTGAGATTTTGTTTAACGTAAGCGTGCTGATGACGCATGCGTCGCGCCTGTGCGAGGAGCTCATCTTGTGGAGCTCGCAGGAGTTCGGCTTTGTCACGATCAGCGACGCGTACAGCACGGGCAGCTCGATCATGCCGCAGAAGAAAAACCCCGACGTTGCCGAGCTAATCCGCGGCAAAACAGGGCGCGTAAACGGAAATCTCGTCGCGCTGCTAACGGTGATGAAGGGCTTGCCGCTAGCATACAACAAGGACATGCAAGAGGATAAGGAGGGCGTTTTTGATAGCGTCGCCACCGCGCTTGCGAGCCTTGAAATTTTAAAACAGATGCTAAAAACGGCTAAATTTAACGAGCAAAATATGCTAGCGATGACGAAGCGCGGGCACCTCACGGCAACCGATCTGGCCGACTATCTCGTGCGAGAGAAAAACGTACCCTTTCGCCAGGCGCACTTCATCACGGGCAAGGCCGTGGCGTATGCGGAAAATTTGGGCTTAGATTTGAGCGAGCTAAATGCGCAGCAGCTTGCAAGCGTGGATGAAAGCTTGGGCGCGGGTGCGGTTAAATTTCTTGATCTAAATGCTTCTAAGGAGGCGCGCAAGTCGCAAGGAGGCACGGCAAATGAGAGCGTGGCGGCGCAGATTGAAATTTTAAACGGGTGGCTGAAAGTATAAATTTAAGAGCCTAAGAGCGGCGAAATTTTAAAATTTAGCGCTCGTAGCTTTGAAATTTCGTAGCCGCAGCTTTAAATTTTAAATTTGGTGAGCTCGACGGTCTGTGCGGACACATACACGGGCTGCGCGGGATTAATAAGCGGCGGCGTGTTGGCTGTGTGCGGAACGGGCTTTGTGACGAGATTTCGAAATTTCAGTCGCAGTCTGCAAAGTAAAATTTAAAAAGCGGGGCTCGCGCAAAGCGATGAATTTAAATTTGACGTTTCGCCTGCGAGATAAAATTTTAAAAAGCGTGCCGCAGCTAAGCTGCCTAAACGCGACTGAAAAGCGGAGAGGGCTCTTTGCGGACGGGTTTTAACCGGTGCCGAGGGCGGAGCAAAGCAGAATAAATTTTAAACTCAAAGATTAATGACGGCGGATCGGATTTTTTCGAGAGCGGGATTTAATCGAAGCAAATTTAAACATGGAGGGCGTTTTGATATATCTGGTGTCTAATACGAGATTTGATCATCCGCAGGTGAGGCAGCTTGCGGTTTGCGAGATAAAATTTCTCAAATTTAGCCTGCCTGCGCAGATCGGCGCGCTAATTTTTACCTCCAAAAACGCGGTGGCGGCGATAAAATTTAATGAAATTTCACTTGATTTAGATACGCCCGTTTACGCTATCGGCGAGCCGTGCGCTGCGGCTGCGCGCGAGTTTGGATTTCGCGATATTTTTGTGGCGCGGCACGGGCACGGAAATGAGTTTGCCGCCGAGATCGCGCCGCTATTGCAGGGCAGAGACGCGCTGTATCTGCGTGCGCGCGAGACGGTATCGAAGCTGGAGCAAATTCTATCTAGCGCGGGCGTGCGGCTGCAAAGCGTGATCGCCTACGAAAATTGCGTCCTTAGCCTGCCTGCCGCCGCAAAGCCGCCGCAAGGCAGCACGCTGATTTTTACCTCGCCTAAAAACGTTCGCGGCTTTACCGCAAATTTCGGCTGGGACGGGGGCTATAAGGCGATCTGTATCGGCAGGACGACGGCGAGCGTTTTGAGCGAGTTTTGCGAGCCGATAATCTGCGAAAGAATGTCGATAAAATCCTGCGTCGATCTGGCGCTTTTGCCATAGTTTAAGCAAATTTAGACTATAATTTTGCCCAAGCCTGGGTGAAGCGAGAGCGTTTTATATGAGGGTTCAACATATTTGTATAAGCGACGACGTGAGAGGTCCGTGTGACGCGGCTCGGCTTGAGCTTTTTTAAAGTTACGGGTTGCGACCTAGAGATTTTTCCTAGTTGCAAGATTGGCTTTGTTTGAGCCGATTCTTTTTACGCAACGCTCACTTGGGTTTTTTACGTTACGGAGGCTTCATTGAATATCCTAATAATCGGCGGCGGCGGTAGAGAATACGCGATCGGGCTAAGACTTCGCGAGGATAAAAACGTTTTAAATCTGTATTTTGCTCCAGGAAACGGCGCTACAAAGGCGCTCGGTAAAAATTTAGATTTAAAAGATTTTGATGAACTCGCGCTCTTTGCGAAAAACAACGACATAGCTCTTACTATCGTGGGCGCCGAAGAGCCGCTTACAAAAGGCATCGTGGATATTTTCAAAGCGCAAGATCTTGCCATATTCGGCCCTAGCGCCGCTGCGGCGAAGCTTGAGGGCTCTAAGGCCTATATGAAGGACTTTCTGGCGCGAAATCATATCAAAACCGCAAAATTCCTAAGCAGCGACGATCTAACCGAAATTTCAAAATTTATAGATGGTCTAAACGGCCGCGTCGTGGTCAAAGCGGACGGCCTATGCGCGGGCAAAGGCGTCATCATCGCAAATTCCAAAGATGAAGCTAAAAAAGCCGCTGCGGATATGTTAAGCGGCGAAAGCTTCGGCGAAGCGGGCAAGCGCGTCGTCGTAGAGGAGTTTTTAGAGGGCTTCGAGCTGAGCTTTTTTGCGATCTGCGACGGGGAAAATTTCGTAAGCTTGCCCGTAGCGCAGGATCACAAAAAGCTGCTTGACGGCGATATGGGCCCGAATACCGGCGGCATGGGAGCTTATGCGCCAAGCCCGCTAGCGGATGCCACGCTGATAAAAAGAGTGCAGAGCGAGATCGTAGCACCCACGTTAAAAGGGATGCAACAGCAGGGCGCGCCCTTTTGCGGCGTGCTATTCGTGGGGCTTATGATCGTGAGCGGCGAGCCTTACGTGCTGGAGTACAACGTCCGCTTCGGAGATCCCGAGTGCGAAGTTTTGATGCCGCTAATCGACGGCAATTTGAGCGAAATTTTATACAACGCCGCCGTAGGCAAGCTAAGTAGCATAAGCTTAAAAGAGCGATTCGCAGTGGGCGTCGTGATGGCTAGCGAGCGCTACCCTTACGGCTCTTCACAGCCTGCGTTGATCGAGGTCGGCGAAATTCCTGCGGGAGCCCATATCTGCTATGCGGGCGTGAGCGAGCGGGAAGGGCAAATTTACGCTAGCGGCGGGCGCGTTTTGGTAAGCGTGGGCGTCGCACAGAGCCTAAAGCAGGCGCGCAACGCGGCTTACGCGCTGTGCGAAAATATAAAATTTAGCGGCGCGCAGCATAGGCGCGATATCGCGCACCAAGCCTTAAGAGATAAAATTTGAACATCGCTCCGCTTGGCAAGCGCGTAATCGCGTTTAGTATTGACGAAGCGGTGAGCGTAACGCTTTTTGTGGTCGTGCTATTTGCTATCGACGAGCCAGAGCTTGTCGCAGCGGCGCAGAGCGGAAGCAATCTTGAGGTACAAAAGATCGCGTCAAAATTCATTTTGCATTACGCGATAATAAAATTTTTATATCAGGCGATTTTTGTCTATCTATACGGTGCGACGCTAGGCAAGCTCGCGGTTAAAATTTATTGCGTCCGCGCTGACGGCAGCTCTATAGATATCGCTACTGCAGCGATCCTGCGGCGGTTAGGTTGATAAGCGAGATGATCTTTTATATGGGATTTTTGGTGGCGCTTTTTACGAACTCGCGTCAGAGCCTGCATGATATGGCGGCGAAAACATTGGTGGTAGAGATTGAAAAAGAGTAAAAAATTTAAAATTCTAGCGCTTAGTTTTAGCGCTCTTTTAGTAAGTAGTGTGAGCGCAAAGGTCCAAGACGTCGAGCTTATAGCAGATAATGTCGAGAAAAACGGCTTTTTGACGGAGGCTAGTGGCAACGTAACGGTGTATTCGCAGGACTACTTCATCACCGCCGATCGCGCTACATACGACGAGCAAAACGGCATCATTGAGCTTTTTGGTAACGTCAATGCGATGCGCGGCAGCAGCGAAACCACCCGCGCCGAATATGTCAAAATCGATCTGAAAAACGACAAGCAGCAAGCCGACGTAAATTTTATGATGGACAAGGACTCCGAGCTTTGGATGCAAAACGACGCTAGCTGCAGCGACAGCGAATATTACCGCGTGGAGGGCTCCAGCGTATCTAGCTGCAACGTTACCGATCCCGATTGGCGCATCAAATTTAGTAGCGGCATGCTCAATAAAGAGAGTAAATTTCTCCATCTTTTCAATCCGAGATTTTACGTGGGCGACGTGCCGGTGCTCTATCTGCCATATTTCGGCTTCCCGACTGATCGCACGCGCCGCACGGGCTTGCTGCCTCCCGAGGCCGGCTATATTAGCAAGGAAGGGATTTATTATAAGCAACCGATCTATTTTGCGCCTTACGATAGCTGGGATTTTCAGCTCGATCCGCAGGTGCGCACGCGCAGGGGCTTTGGCGTATACGGGACATTTCGATTTATGGAATCGCCGTATTCTTATGGCGAGATTAGAGGTGGAGTTTTCGATAACTTCTCGCGAGCGCAAAAGCGCCTCGAATACAAAAACGAGCGTCACCACGGCTTTGAAGTACAATACGATCGCAGCAAGCTTGCGACCTATCTGCTAGACGGCGATCTGCGCGAAAATTTATGGATTGATTTTACTCAGCTAAACGATCTGGAGTATTACGATCTGAAGGAAAAGGGAGGTCTTGGCGACGATGCGGATAATTCGCTCGTAACTTCACGGCTGAATTATTATTTGACCTCAGACGAGCACTATTTTGGCGCTTACGGACGCTACTACATCGATACAAGCAAGCTAAACGCCGATAATACCTTCCGCAATGAAGATACCGTCCAAGAGCTTCCGACGCTGCAATATCATAAATTTAGCAATGATTTGGGGCTGCCAAATTTGATCTATTCGCTTGATGCAAAAGCGCGTAATTACACCAGATGGGAGGGCGCGACTGCTCGCCAATACGAGTTTGACGTACCGATTAGTATAAGTACGCCGCTACTGGCGGATTATTTAAATTTCGCCTTTACCGAGCGAGTGTATATGACTAATATCGATTGGCACGATAAATTCTACTACGCAAACGGAGATCTTGGCGAGGATAAAAGCACTTTCTACGCTAATCAATACACCGAGCTTTCGCTCTACACCGACGTAGCCAGGGCTTACGATAGCTTGTATCACACTATGAGCTGGAGGGCGGATTTTAGAATTCCAAGCTGGCAGCAAGGCGACATCGAGGATAGAATTTTAAAGTATCATCAGTATAAATACGACCTTGCTCGCGGCGCAGTAGATCGCTCGCGGCTAGGTAACTTGCAAGACTCGCTTTATTGGGAGGATAACTTCTTAAGTGAGCTTAGTGACGAATACATCCACGAAAATGCAGCTTTAAGTATGACGCAGTTTTTTTATAATGAAGACGGACGTAAATTCTTACGCCATAGTGTCAAGCAGCGGTATGACTTCGACGATCATGAGTTCGATGATTTAGAACACCGCATCGATGCATATTTTGCAAATGGGCTAAATATCGGAAACCGCTTTACCTACTCGCATAAATATAAAAGCTTCGATAAGGTCTATACCTATGCCAACTACTCCAACGACGACTTTAGCTTTGGACTTAGTCACGCTTACGAATATGAAAAGCTAAGCATGGAGCCTAAACGCTATACGAAAGATAACTACGGCATCGTAAATGCTTCGGTAAATTTGCCTAGGAATAATAAAATTTTTGGGCGTTGGGATTACGACTTGGAGCGATCTTATTCTAAAATGTGGCGCGTGGGGCTTTCTCATACGCGCAAGTGTTGGAATTACTCTTTTGTGTATCAAGAGGATATCGAGCCTAAAAATACCAGTACGACGGGCTACAGCAAAGCAAGCAAGGAGCGCGGAATTTACTTTCTCGTAAATTTCTATCCGTTCGGCGGAGTAGGGTATGATTTTTCGGTAAATAGCGAATACGGAAGCGAAAAATAATGACGCCTAGAGCTGAGCTGATGTTTGAAAACCAAATCGATGCCGCGATGAAACTCGCAGAGATTTTACCCGCCACCGTGATTAAAAACGAAAATTTTCTAATAATCGCCCAGTCCCTGGAGTCGCTTCCTATCGCAAACCATCTTGCTCTAAAACTCGGGCTTGCTTATGAGTTTTTATTCACAGAACCCGTTTTGGCACCCAATAATCCGGAATGTGCGATCGCGTGCGTAAGCGAAACCCAAGAGATCGTGATGGTAGATGAGCTCGTGCGAAGCTTCGGCATCAGCCTGGATTACGTTTACGGGCAGGCAAACAGACTTTATGAGGAGAAAATTTTAAAAAATATGTATAAATTTCGCAAGGGTGAGCTTTTGGGAAATTTAGAGAAAAAAAACGTCATCTTGGTAGATGAGGGGTGTGAGAGCGGGCTGACTGCACTTACTTGCATAAAGACGCTCGTAAGCTTAAACGCCAAAGCGATCTTTTACGCCACGCCCGTTATCGGCAGCGATAATGCAGACGAGATCGCCATGCTAGTAGATGGAATTTATGCCGTTCACAAGATCAGAGATTTTGTGAACGTGGATTTTTATTATAAAGAAAAAACGCTCTCAAGCGCGGAGGAGATAATGCAAATTTTAAACAAATGCCCGCTTTATCTGCCGTTTCACGAGACTAACAAAAACAAGGAGAAAATTAATGCAGTGTAAAATTGAAGTAAATGGCAATACCGAAATTTTCGATATCAATAAGGTTGCGAAACAAGCCGCGGGTGCGGCGCTTTTGCGTGTGAAAAATACCGTCGTGCTCGCTACCGTAGCGCGCGAAGAGACGCAGGTGCAGGAGGACTTTTTGCCCCTTACCGTGCAATATATCGAAAAGATGTACGCAGCAGGCAGAATCCCGGGAGGCTACATCAAGCGCGAGACCAAGCCGGGCGATTTTGAGACGCTAACCAGCCGCATCATAGACCGCTCGCTGCGCCCGCTCTTTCCAAAGGGTTATGCGTATCCGACGCAGATCGTAGTTTACGTGCTATCTGCGGACCCCGAAGTCGATCTGCAAGTCGTCGCTCTTAATGCGGCGTCTGCGGCGCTGTATCTTAGCGACATCCCGATTAAAGCGCCGGTTTGCGGCGTGCGCATAGGCTATGAAAACGGAAATTTCATCTTAAATCCGAGCAACTCCGCGCTTAAAGCTAGCGCGCTTGATCTTTACGTAGCCGGCGTCGGCGATGAGCTTTTGATGATCGAGATGCGCTCTCTGCCGCAGATTAGAGGCGGCGCGCAACAGATGAATGAATTTAGCGAAGATCTGATGGTAGATGCGATCGATTTTGCCGCAAAGGCGATAAGTGCGGGCTCGGGCGCCTACGAAGAGGCTTTTTTGCCGCTTAAAAAGCAGGATGCGAGCTTGGAGTACAAGCCCGAGATCGAGGATGAGAATATCGCGGATTTCATCGACGCAAACTACAAAGACGCCGTTAAAGCGGCGATCAATCAGATGGCAAAGAGCGAGCGCGCTACCGAGCTAAACAAAATCGTGGATCAAATTTTAACCACCGAGGCTGCGGCGCAAAACGAGTGGAGTAAAGAGGTGATCTCCAGCGTCATCGGCAAGTATAAGCGCGGCATCATCCGTACGCAGATCATCGAAGATCGCCGCAGAGCCGACGGACGCGCGCTTGATGAGGTGCGCCCGATCAGTATCGAGACCAATATCCTGCCGTGCGCGCATGGAAGCTGCCTATTTACGCGCGGACAGACGCAAGCTTTAGTCGTCACCACGCTGGGCGGCGATAGCGACGCGCAGCTAAGCGACAGCCTAACGCAGCTCGAGCCGATCAGCGATAGATTTATGTTTAATTACAACTTCCCGGGCTTTTGCGTAGGCGAAGCAAGCCCGCTTAAAAGCCCGGGCAGACGCGAGCTAGGACATGGAAATTTAGCCAAAAGAGCGCTATATCCGAGCATCGATCTAAACTCGCCACAGTCTATCCGCGTAGTGAGCGAAATTTTAGAGAGCAACGGCTCAAGCTCGATGGCTTCGGTCTGCGGCGGCGCACTTTCTCTCCGAGCAGCGGGCGTACCTACGCTAAAGCTCGTTGCGGGCGTCGCGATGGGCTTAATTTTTGAGGGCGAAAAACACGCCGTGCTAACCGACATAATGGGGCTTGAGGATCACGACGGCGATATGGATTTCAAGGTCGCGGGCACCTATGATGGCATCACCGCGCTTCAGATGGATATCAAGCTCGGCGGCATCAGCCTGGAGGTTTTAAAAGAGGCTCTCGCGCAGGCAAAGCAGGCTCGCGCGCATATTTTGGGCCTTATGGAGCAGGCGGATGCGGCGATCGTTATAAACGAGGACGTGCTTCCGAAGCTTGAAATTTTTAGTGTCGAGGCGAGCAAAATCCCCGACATCATCGGTCAGGGCGGCAAGGTCATCAAAGAGATCACCGAAAGCTTCGGCGTAAATATCGATCTGGATCGAGAAAAGGGTGAGGTCAAGATTCAAGGCGCCAAAGCTAGCGGCGTATCGGGCGCGAAAGAGAAAATTTTATCGATAGTCTCAAATTCTCGCGATTTTCGTAAGCCGCGCAGTGAACGCAAAGAGGTAAAATTTCAGATCGGCGAGGAGTTTGACGGCGTGGTGCAAAGCGTGCTGGATTTCGGCACCTTTATCTCGCTGCGAGACGGCGTGGACGGGCTACTGCGCGCTAAATTTATCACGACGCCTTATCGTGCGGGCGACATCGTGCGAGTGCGCGTGACCGATCAGAAAGGCACTAAAATTTCACTGGAATTAGCTTAAAATTTTAATAGGAGTATGAGATGCAGCTTAAAAAGATTTTTTTCCCTATCGGCGGCGGCGAGGAGCTGGCAGAGCGTATACACGGAGCGCTGCTAGTGAATAAATTTTTCGGCACGCACATCAACATAATGGCGTGCCAGCTCGATCCTAAGATGATTTACAATGTCCGTATGACGCTAAAAGGCGGCGTGTTGATGGAGGAGTTTTTAAAATCCGCGGGCGATGAGATGAGGGCCGAGCGCGAGGTGATCAGAGCGATCTTCGACGCCGAATGCGCTAAGCTGGGCCTAGATCAAAGCGAAGACGATCACGTCCCAAATAGCGCCGCTTTGAGGCATATGGTGGGCATCCGCTCCGAGCTAGTCGAGAAATACTCCAAATATTGCGATTTGGTGCTGGTCTCCGTGCCGCCTACGGGCTCTATCACGGGCACGTTCGAGGCGGCGGTCACCAAAAGCGGCAAGCCTTGCATCGTCATACCGCGCAAGCTGCAGGAGTTTAGGGCGGATAAAATTTTAGTTTCGCTTACCGGCACTGCGGCGTCTGCAAGGGCGCTTGATAATTGGCTGGAACTTTTACAGCGCGCCAAATCCGTCACCGTCATTACCGCAAATCACTACCTTCAGGATGATCTTGCCGAAACTAAGCGCCGCATAAGCGACTATCTAGCCTTGCATGACGTTAAAATTGATGTTTTTGAGGCGTTAAACGCCGAGGGTAAGATCCCTGGGCAGGTGCTACTAGAGTACGCAGACGCGGGCGATTTCGACCTCATCGTCGCGGGCTTACACTCAGACAGCGGCATAAAAGAAATTTTCTTAGGCGGCGCGTCGAAATACTTCCTACAAAAGACCAAAATTCCAGTCTTAATGTAGCTAAAGCCTAGACGCCGCGTCGCGGTACACCGCCCGCACCGCGTCTAAGCTTAATCGGCTTTTAAGCGCCGCAAGCTAAAGCTTAAATTTTAATCGGCTCGCCGTGACTTTGTTAGCTCGTCCGCAGATCGTGCAGTTATGCTTCTTACGGAGGGGTTGCGATTAATTTTTGTCGCTAGCTTTGCTTACGAGTCGCTTTTGCTTTGCTACGGCTAGAGGGAGCAAGTATATCCGCAGTGAGCGGGGTTAGCGGTCGCGGCAAGCGCGCCGGTCTATCTTTGAGCGTGGTAAGTTTGAAATTTCCATGTCTGCCGTTTTCGGCTGCGTCGCGAAATTTTGCATAAAATTTGCGCTTGAAATTTCTGTTTGCACGCTAAATTTTAAATTCCAAGGAGCGCAGATGGCGTTTGAAAATGCAACCATCACTAAAGAGGATGATGAGAAGTATGGATTGAGTGGAATTTACTACAAATATAATCCATACTATGAGACTTTTATTAATGAGCTTGATTGGACTATTGATCGAAATGCGGATTGCTGGCTAATGCCAGTATATAGTTTTCCTGATCCAGACTATGATCATTCAAGCCTCGCTAAAGGCATTTGGATTTTATATCATAAAGGTGAAATTATTGAGGTCACATTGGATTATATATTTGATGAAGGTAAAAAGCTTCATCGAATTTGGCAACTTTTGGAACTAAATCCAAAAAGCACAAATGCTCTTTCCGAAAAGGATATAGTAGCTTTGCTATTCAAAATTTTGAAAGCTTATGGCTATGCCGGAACATGGCAAAAAGAAAACTACACTATGGAACTACAAGACTTAACCAATCGCGGTGCAAAATAGGGCTTTAATTTAACTTCATTTTAGTCCCGCATAAATCAAATTTCATAGAATTCTAGAATTTCGCAGAATTTTAAAATTCTAAAATTCCAAAATCCTATAATTTCAAAATTTTAAAATTCCCGCCCTAAAATTTCTTGTAAATAAAATTTGTCAAAATCATCGACGCGAGCGCCTCTATGAGCGAGGCGATGATCATCGCGAAGTATATCTCTTGCGAGATCGCGGCGGTGGAGTAAAAAAGCGTCGCCGTGGCGATGACGAGGGTTAGCGGCATAGATAGTGATAGCGCAAAAAGCACCGCGCCTTTGCGCCCCAGAGTGCCTAAAAACGTAGCGCTCGCAAGCAGCCTGATGCCAAACATCAGCGCCGCTAGGCTTACAGCAAAGCTCATCACTCCGGGCATAAGGAGCGCTTCTAGCTTGATCACGGCTCCGGTATGTATGAAAAATATCGGCACCAAAAAGCCAAAGCCGAACGACGATAGTTTCTCGATGAGGTCGTCCTTGTGAGAAAAAAAGGTCGGCAGAAAGGTGCCTGCGATGAAGGCGCCGATGACGACCTCGAGCCCCAAAAGCATCACCCCCGCGCAGATGAGGCAAAACAGCGCCATCGCAAATCGCACGTCCTTTTCGTTTTTGTCGTATTTGGGCATGATGACCGTTTTTAGCGCGGGGAACCACCAAAATAAAATTTCAAGCCCTTTAAAAACCGCCAAGGCTGCCACGGAAAAGCCCAAAAGCGCGCCGATATGAAGCGCCATCTCCACGCCGAAGCCGTTTTTAAGGTAGATGCCGCCCACTGTGAGGGCGGCGATGCTGATGAGCTCGCCGATCACGCCCGCGGGCATCGCGAGATTGAGCCACGCTTGATCCTTGCCGTATTCCTTATACAGCGCCGAAAGCAGCCCGACGCTCATCAGAGGTGCGGCGATGATAAGCATCTGCGGCAGTTCAAACACCCAAACCGCAAGCGCGCTTAGGATATAAAGTAGCGCCAAAAAGATTAGGATTAGCCGCAAAATTTTGCGCGGCATCGCAAGCAGCGCGCGGAAATCCACCTCGCAGCCCGCCAAAAACATAAGGTAGCAAAAGCCGATCTGAGCGGCTAGATCGAAGGTCGCGCTTGGCGGCAAAAGCCCTAAATTTGCGGCTATGATGCCAAGCATGATCTCCATAGGCGAGAGCGGAATTCTAGCTAGGCTAGCCAAAAAGGGCGAAGCAAAGATCAAAAACGATAGCGCGATTAGGACGTAAATTTCATTCATATGCTTTGGCCTCGCACCCTTTTAGATTTTTCCCGCGCTGTTTTAGAATTTTTTCGCATCTTTCTAGCATTTTCTCTGGCTGCCCAGGGGCTTTTCGTATCATTTCAAGACTTCCTTTCGGTCGCTTTATAGTTCTTTGCACTGCGAACGGAGACGAGATGCGCGCAATTTCCGCTCTTGCACCATAATACAGGCAAACTCGAAAAGCCTCTTTTTGCGCCCGCAAATCTCGCCCGGATTTAGCACGAGCGCGCCGTAAATTTAAATTTTGCGCCGCTAAAGAGTTTTGATTCACTGCCATGTGGTAATAACTCACCGCCGCACATTGCCGATACTCCACCGTAGCGTTTTTATCTATCGTCACGCCGAGATGACCTACTGATATGTCATTTTTTGATAAGTTCCGCGACGACTTATTGATGAGCCGCTTCAATTCGCTGCTGCCGTATCGTTGGTAATCCATCGATGTAACCCAATAATCCGCTATTGCAGTGAAAAAACGGACGCGATCGTAAATTTTAATGTATCCGAGTGGCGTTTCGCAGCCCTCTCTCGCGGAGTTTGGCGGTAGGACGAAATTTTGCGATGAGGCGGAATTTTGCGAGGAGGTAAAATTCTGAGGCAGCACGGAATTTTGAAGTGAAGCGGATTTTGCGCTCGGTGCCGTGAGGATAGAGCTTTGATATGCCGCCGCAAAGTTTAAATCCTGCGTGGCTTGAGCTGCAGAATTAGAATTTTGAACGGAATTCCCGCTGAGATTTTGGATAGAATTCTTATCGCTGCGTAGCGCAGATTTTAGATTGGGTGTGGCGAAGCTCGGAGAGAAATTTTTGCTCGCAATAAGAGCGCCTGAGATTTGATTAAGGATTGCTGGCGCAGAATTTTCGTTTTGGCTTCGGTCGGAATTTTTGCTGCAATAAAGGGTAAAATTTTGTGCGTCGTAGCTCGAACTTATCGTAATAAAGCCCCGATACGCCGCCGTCAGGTAATTTTTATCTACGACGGGATTTACAGCCCCTATTTTTGTGACGGAGCTTTGATATGCCACGCCGCTTGCGACTCGTATCGGCATAGAATTTCGCGTAGCGCCCGAGTATGGGTTTATGTCTAAATCTGTGGCGGAGAAATTTGATTTAGAATTTCGGACGGAATTTTTGCCTTCGTCGTTTGCGTCCGAGCCTGAACTTACAGTTAAATTTAAGCTCACGCTCGGTGCGGTTAAATTTATTGCGTGATCCGCTGCTTTAGAATTTGCAACTAAAATTTTCCCGCGATCTGCTCTGCAGTTTGAGCCTAAATTCGTGCCGTAACTTACTTCGTCGTTAAAGCTAGAATTTTTGACTAGGTCTGCGCCGAAATCCTTGCGAAAATTTGCCGCGCGATCCGCACCCGCACCTAAATCCGCGTTTAAATTTAATCCGTCGGCTTCATTTTGCGCTGCGGGCTCTTCGTCAAAGAGATAAAACGGATGGTGCATTATTTTTAGTCGCAGCCCGGCAAACTCCGTGCAGAAGGGCTCGTCGTGCAGGTTAAACTCATTTTTAAACTCAGCAAGCGCTTCGTCGTTGTTTCCTAAAACCGCGAAGTAGGGCTTGCCGCTTTGTCGCAAAAGCCGCAGCGTCTCGATCGCGACGATGCCCTCTGCGTGCACGAGCAGATCCGCTCCGCGCGCGAGCAGCCACTCTATGGCGCTGGCAGCGACCTCCGTTTCAGGGTGGGAGTCCGAGATGACGCCTATTATCAATCGATCTCTTCTTTAAGCTTGCACTGCGGGCACTCGGCGAAGTTGCCTTTTTTCAGTTCTTTGCGGAGCATGTATGAGTTGCCGCACTGCGGGCATGCTCGCGCAATCGGCGCGTAGTTGCTCACAAAGCCGCATTTTGGGTAGTTCGTGCAGCCGTAAAATTTGCCGCGTCTGGAAAAGCGCTCGACGATCTCGCCCGTGCCGCAGCTTGGGCACTTAACGCCCGTGGAGAGCAGCGGTTTTTTCTCCTTCGCCGCGCCCTCGATTTTGCGCGAGTATTTGCACCTCGGATAGCCCTCGCAAGCGATAAACTCGCCGTATCTGCCCTTGCGCTTGATTAAATTTTTACCGCACTGCGGGCATTTTTCATCTAGCACTTCGGGCGCCGCCTTCTCCTCGCTCGCCCCATCGGCGCTGGCGTCCGCGTTGCGTGAATATTTGCACTTCGGATAGTTCGAGCAAGCGATGAACTCGCCGAATCTGCCCTGCCTTTTAAGTAGCTCGCCGCCGCAGTTCGGGCATGCTTCGCCGATCTTTTCGGCTAGCTTTTGGCTTGCGATCGAGGTTTTTCCTTTGGAGATCTCGTCCATAAAAGGGTAGTAGAAATCCGCCAAAATTTGCTGCCAGTCCGCTTTGTTTTCGGCGATATCGTCGAGCTTTTCTTCCATTTTGGAGGTAAACTCGCTATCTACGATATTTTTAAAATTTTGCTCCAGCATCTCGGTGATCTTAAAGGCGATCTCGCTCGGCACCAGGTGCTTTTGCTCGATATTTACGTAGTTGCGCGCAGTAAGCAGCGAGATGGTAGGCGCATAGGTCGAGGGCCTGCCGATGCCGAGGCTTTCGAGCTTTTTGATGAGGCTTGCTTCCGAATAGCGCGCCGGAGGCTCAGTAAAGTGCTGTTGCGAACTTAGGCTTTGCAGGCTCATCGCGTCGCCCGCATTGAAGTTCGGTAAAATTTTATCCTTATCCAGATCGCCGTAAGCCTTGTAAAATCCGTCAAATTCCACCTTGCGTCCGCTGATCTTAAACGCGCCCGCTTCGCCGCGCACGATGATCGTTTGGATCTGCGAGACGCTAGGGCTCATTTGCGAGGCTATGAAGCGGTTGTAGATGAGCGCGTAAAGGCGGTATTCGTCGCGAGGCAGGGTTTTTTGCGCGAGCTCGGGGGTAAGCTTTAGATCGGTAGGCCGTATCGCTTCGTGTGCCTCCTGCGCGCCTTTGCTCTTGGTGGCGTATAAATTCGCGCTTTTGGGCAGATATTTTTCGCCGAAGCGCTGCTCTATGAGCTCGCGAGCCGCCGCGATCGCTTCTTTGGCGATATTTAGCGAGTCGGTTCGCATGTAGGTGATCGCGCCGCCGTTTTTGGTATTGACGCCCTCGTAAAGGCTCTGCGCAAGGCTCATCGTCTTGCGCGGATTAAAGCCCAGAGCCGTGCTCGCCGCCTGTTGTAGCGTCGAGGTCATAAACGGCGGGTAGGGGTTCGTCTTGCGCGACTTGCTCTCGATACTCTCTACGCTAAATCTGTCTTTTTGCAGCTCAGAGACGATCTCGCTAGCCTGCGCTGCGTTTTTGATCGAGAGTTTTTCCATCTTCTCGCCGCGAAATTCCACGAGCTCGGCTTCTAAGTCCTTTTTAAAAACCGCGTCGATGCTGTGAAATTCTACCGGCTTAAAATTTAAAATTTCGCGCTCGCGATCGACGACGATTTTAAGCGCGGCGCTTTGGACGCGACCTGCGCTTAAGCCGCGCTGGATCTTTAAATTTAAAAGCGGACTTAACTTGTAGCCCACGATGCGATCGAGTAGGCGGCGCGCTTGTTGGGCGTTTACGCTTGCGATATTGAGCTTGCGCGGCGAGCTTAGCGCGTTTGAGATCGCGCTTTTGGTGATCTCGTGAAATACGATGCGCGGCAGCTCCTGCGCCTGCTTGCCGATCGAAGCTGCGATATGATAGGCGATCGCCTCGCCCTCGCGGTCCTCATCCGTCGCGAGGTAAATTTGATCCGCCTTTTTGGCGAGCGTCTTTATCTGCTTTACGATCTGATCGTGATCGGCGCTGATTTCGTATTCGGGCTCGAAGCTTTTATCTTTGATTTTAATGCCGAATTTTTTCTGAGGCAGATCGCGGATATGGCCTTTAGACGCGATTACGTCGTAATTGTCGCCTAAGAAATTTTTGATCGTTTTGGCTTTTGCGGGAGATTCTACGATGATTAAATTTTTCATTGTTTAATCCTTTAGAATTCTAGGCAGCGTGATGCCCTTTTGGCTTTGGTATTTGCCCTTTTTGTCGCAGTAGCTCACCTCGCACGGCTCATCTCCTTGCAGAAACAAAACCTGCGCGATCCCTTCGTTCGCGTAAATTTTTGCAGGCAGCGGCGTGGTGTTGGAAATTTCAATCGTGATGTGCCCTTCAAAGCCCGGCTCAAAAGGCGTTACGTTTACGATGATGCCGCAGCGCGCGTAGGTGCTTTTGCCTAGGCAGATCGCAAGCACGTCGCGCGGCATTTTGAAGTATTCGATAGTGCGCGCTAGCGCGAAGGAGTTCGGCGGCACGATGCAGACGTCGCCCTCAAAGTCCACGACGTTTTTTGCGTCGAAATTTTTAGGATCGACGACCGTTCCGCCGACGTTTGTAAAAATTTTAAATTCGCGCGCTACGCGTATGTCGTATCCATAGCTCGAAAGCCCGTAGCTAACGACGCCGCGGCCGATATTTTCCTCGCAAAAGGGCGCTATCATATCGTGCTGCTGCGACATCTGTCTGATCCATTTATCGCTTTTCAGTCCCATAAAATTTCCTTAAAATAATCAAAATTTTTCGCGCATTATAGCAGCAAAATAAAATATAATAAAAATTTTATGCTAGAATTTTGCTTAAATTATAAAAATTTTATCACTTTTTAAGGAGCAACTATGGGACTACTTAAGAAATTTGCGTTTATTACGTTTTTTATCGCGTCATCTTTGGCTGCTGCGAAGCCAAATATTTATATTTTAGCTACCGGCGGTACGATCGCGGGAAGCAGCGCAAGTGCCACGGAGGGCAACTATACCGCAGGCTCTAAGGGTGTAGAAGATATCTTATCGGCAGTGCCGCAACTGGGGGATTTAGCTACGATTAAAAGCGAGCAAATTTCAAATATCGGCTCGCAGGATATGAACGATGAAATTTGGCTCAAGCTCGCAAACCGCGTAAGCGAACTGCTTACTAAAAACGACGTAGACGGCGTCGTCATCGTGCATGGAACCGATACGATGGAGGAGACGGCGTATTTTTTAAGCCTGGTCATAAAATCTAAAAAACCGATCGTTTTGGTGGGCGCGATGCGAAACGCAGACTCGATGAGTGCTGATGGACCGCTTAATCTATACAACGCCGTTGCCGTCGCGGCAGATAAAAACGCTCGCGAAAAGGGCGCTCTTGTAGTGATGAACGACGACATCCACGCCGCGCGCGAGGTTACGAAAACAAATACTACTAATGTTGCGGCTTTTGCCTCGCCGAATTCCGGCAAAATCGGCACCGTGAATTACGGAGTCGTAAATTTTTATATGGCACCGCTTCGCAAACACACCATAAGCAGCGATTTTAATATCAAAGATATTAAGGTTCTGCCGCGCGTCGATATCATCTATGGACACGCGCAAGATAACGGCGATTTGGTCGATGCAGCGGTGCAAAAGGGCGCTAAGGGCATCGTAGTCGCCGGCATGGGAAACGGAAATTTATACCCCGATACGGAGGCTGCGCTTGCAAAAGCTAGCGAAGCGGGCGTGATAGTCGTGCGCTCAAGCCGCACGGGCAGCGGCTCAACTAGCGTAGGCTCAGAGGTGGACGACGCTAAGCTCGGCTTTTTAACCGCCGATAATCTAAATCCGCAAAAGGCGCGCGTGCTGCTGATGCTGGCTCTTAGCAAAACGAGCGATAAAGCGAAAATTCAGAGCCTTTTTGCGACACATTAACACATAGGGCTTCGCGTGGATAGAATTTCGGCGCGAGGCTTTAAAATAATATTTCGGCATAAAATTTTAAAGAAAAGCAAAGCGCGGAATTTTCGCCCTCTGAGCCTGGGCGTAGAATTTCGGTCGTAAAATTAAGCGTTAAATTTTTAAAGGATTTAAAATCATCCTGCGCTCTTGCGGCAGAATTTCGTGTTTCGCTTGCAAAGTTCGAGCTTAAAATGAACGAGGCAAATCGCAGCCTATAAATCCTTAAAATCAGTCCGCAAATCCGCCGCAAATTCCGTGCCGCGCCTTTTAAAAGCTCCCTCAAAAATCCATTTAAAGAAACAATTATAAAAATTTAGCTAAAATTTCGCAAATTTTTTCAGGAGAAATTTATGACAAAAGCAGAAATCAAAGAGTTAATGGATTTTTTCGGCGAAAAGCAGGGCATTAACGAGCTAAAAATTAAAGATAAAGATTTTGAGATCGAGATAAAAAAATATGGCCCATGCGGTGGGAGCACGCCTCAGCTCGCCGCACCGGCACCTGCCCCGCAGCTTGCTGCGCCTGCGGTAAATGTGCTCGTGGGTGATAAGCCCGCCTCAAAAGGCGCGATGGATACGATCGACAGCCCGATGGTAGGTACTTTTTATAAAGCGCCAAGTCCCGGTGCGGCAGAGTTCGTAAGCGTAGGCCAGGTCGTGCATAAGGGCGATACGATCGGCATCATCGAAGCGATGAAGATTATGAACGAGATCGAAGCGGAATTCGACTGCCGCATCAAAAAAGCTCTCGTCGAAGACGGACAGCCCGTCGAATACGCTATGGCGCTGTTTGAGGTCGAGAAGCTATGAGGGAGCTTAAGAAAATTCTAATCGCAAATCGCGGCGAGATAGCGCTTAGAGCGCTTCGCACGATCCAAGAGATGGGCAAGCAAGCCATCGTCGTGCACTCCACCGCCGATCAGGACGCGCTTTACGTGAAATACGCCGACGCGTCGGTCTGTATAGGCGGACCGCGCAGTAGCGATAGTTACCTAAATATCCCCGCGATCATCACAGCCTGCGAGCTAACCGAAGCTGACGCGATATTTCCGGGATACGGCTTTTTGAGCGAAAGTCAAAATTTCGTAGAAATTTGCGCTAAGCACGGCATTAAATTTATCGGCCCGAGCGTCGAGGCAATGACTTTAATGAGCGATAAGAGCAAGGCTAAGCAAGTGATGATGCGCGCGGGCATTCCTGTAGTGCCTGGCAGCGACGGTGCGATCGCAAGCGTCGAAGAGGCACGCAAGCTAGCCGCCGAAATCGGCTATCCGGTCATCATTAAAGCCGCAGCCGGTGGCGGTGGGCGCGGAATGCGCGTGGTCGAGCGCGAAGAGGATATCGAAAAGCTCTTTTGGTCGGCAGAGAGCGAAGCGATGAGCGCGTTCGGCGACGGCACGATGTATATGGAAAAATATATCACAAACCCACGCCACATCGAGGTTCAGGTCTTGGGTGACGAGCACGGACACGTCGTGCATATCGGCGAGCGCGACTGCTCGATGCAGCGCCGCCATCAAAAGCTGATCGAAGAAAGCCCGGCCGTGATCTTGGACGAGCCGACACGAAAGAGCCTGCACGAAACGGCGGTTCGAGCCGCTAAGGCGATCGGATACGCAAGCGCGGGAACGTTTGAGTTTTTATACGATAGCAAGGACAAGAAATTCTATTTCATCGAGATGAATACCCGCTTGCAGGTCGAACACACCGTAAGCGAGATGCGAAGCGGGCTCGATCTGATCGAGTGGATGATCCGTATCGCACAGGGCGAGAAGCTGCTACCTCAAAGCGAGATAAAATTTAGCGGGCATGCGCTTGAGTGCCGCATCACCGCCGAGGACTCCAAAAGCTTTATGCCAAACCCGGGCAAAATCACAAAATACGTCGCTCCGGGCGGCAGAAACGTCCGTATGGATAGCCACGTCTATGAGGGCTACTCGGTGCCGCCTTACTACGACAGCATGATCGGCAAGCTCATCGTTTACGACAAGGACCGCGCGCGTGCGATTGCGAAGATGAAAGTCGCGCTAGATGAGCTCATCATCGGTGGCATAAAATCGACGCGCGATTTTCATCTTAGGATGATGAATAACCCCGATTTCGTGGATAATAACTACGACACAAATTACCTAGCCAAGCATTAAATTTAAAATTCCAAGGGATAAAATTCTCTTGGAATTTTAAAATTTATTTGAAATTCTGCATTTAAAATTCCGCTTGAAATTTTACATTTAAAAATCTACTTGAAATTTTGCTTTAAAATCCCGTCGCGATATGCTTTAAATTTTGCTATTAAATTTACCGCTAAATCTAGATGGTGAGGCGCGAGGCACGCCATTGTTGCCGCTTATATGTTTTACAGCGAGATTAATGCTGGACTCGGTTTAAATTTTACGTTCCGCGACGGTTGAAATTTAGAATACGTGTCTTGGCTACCGCAAATATTCGCTTTTGTCCATGCGGTTTAGCGTTGGTATGCGCCGCCGCGAAAAGTAAATTTCAGCTTTGTTATATAAATTTAATATTAAAATGCCGTACACATAAATTTTTTAAGAAAAGGAGAATTTATGGAGATAAACACTCGGCGTCTTAAAAGCGAGTTCGAGCAGATAAGCCGCTTTGGGGCTTTGGCGGGCGGCGGGCTTACGCGGCTTGCGTTTTCGCGCGAGGATAAAGAGGCGCGCGACTTCCTCATATCGCTACTTCAAAAAGAAAATTTCAAGATCAAAATCGACGATGCGGGCAATATTTTCGCTAAATTTGGAGGCGTTAAAAATCCAGATCTGCCGCCAGTTAGCGCTGGCTCGCATATCGATAGCGTGCCGCAGGGCGGCTTTTACGACGGCACGTTAGGCGTCATGGCTGCTTTGGAGGCGATCCGAGCGGTTCGAGATAGCGGCGAGGAGCTTGCGCGCCCGCTGGAACTCATCGTCTTTGTTTGCGAGGAATCAAGCCGCTTTAAAATGGCGACCGTAGGCAGTAAGATAATCAGCGGCAAGCTCTCGCGGCAGCGGCTAGGCGAGCTAAAGGATGGGGACGGAATTTCGCTATTTGACGCCATGGAGGCTTTCGGGCTAAATCCCACAAATTTAAAAAGCTGCGTCCTGCCAAAATCCAGCTTTCATAGCTATATTGAGCTTCATATTGAGCAGGGATCGGTATTGCAGCGGCGAGGGATCCCAGTGGGCGTCGTCACGGGTATCGCCGCGCCCGTGCGATACGAGCTGCGGATCGAGAGCAGAGCCGATCACAGCGGCGCTACGCCGATGGATATGCGTTGCGATGCCCTAGCTTGCGCTAGCGAGATCGTTTTAAGCGCGGAGAGGATCGCAAAGATGGGCAAAACCACGGTCGCGACGGCGGGCTATGCAAACGCGCTACCCGGCGTGCTAAACGTGATCCCGGGCGCCTGCACGCTAGGGCTTGATATACGCGATATAGACGAGGATGCGCTCAGGGCGGCGGATGATAAAATTTGCGCCGCGATAGATGAAATTTGCGCTCGCAGAGGGTGTAAATTTGAATTAAAAAATCTCATCAAAGATCGCCCCGTAAAGCTAAGCGAAGAGATGATCGCTCTGCTTGAGAACTGCGCCGGCGAGCTTAAAATTCCAAGCCTGAGGCTTCCTAGCGGCGCGGGACACGACGCGATGAATATGACGGAGCTTGCGGATCGCGTGGGGATGCTTTTCGTGCCGTGCAAAGACGGCATCAGCCACAACGTAAATGAGAGTATAAACTGGCACGACGCGTTTGCCGCTACGAAGGTTCTAGCTGCGGCGATGTTAAGCTTAGCCAAAAAATAAAGGAGAAAAAATGGATGCTATCGCACAAAAAGTAGAGGCGCTAAAAAGCGAGATGATCGGGGATCGCAGGTTTTTTCACTCGCATCCCGAGACGGGCTGGTTTACCTTTTTTACGACCGCGGTTATCGCAGATCGTATGCAGCGCTTGGGCTATGAGATAAAGCTCGGTCGCGAAGTGGTGAAAGCTGAAGCGAGGCAGGGCGTAGGCGGCAAGGATGCCTGCGAGAAGGCGAAACAGCGCGCCGAAGGGCTGCTAAATGCAGATCAGATAAAATTTCTTGATGCGATGGAGGATGGGCTAACGGGTCTCGTGGCCGAAATAGACACGGGGCGCGCGGGCAAGACGGTCGCTTTTAGATTTGACATAGACGGCGTAGACGTGACCGAGAGCACGGACGCGGATCACCGCCCTTTTAAGGAAGGCTTTCGCTCCGACATTAGCGGCATCACGCACGCATGCGGGCACGACGGGCATATCACGATGGGGCTTGCTCTGGCAAAGCTGATCGCGCAGAGCCTAGACGATTTTAGCGGTAAATTTAGATTTATCTTCCAAACCGCCGAGGAGGGCACCAGAGGCGCTGTGGGTATGGAAGCTGCGGGCGTTACCAAGGGCGTGGATTATCTACTTGGCGGTCATATCGGCTTTCAGGCGAGCACTATGAGAGGCATCATCTGCGGTACCAAAAAGCTGCTTGCGACCACTAAATTTGACGTAAATTTACAAGGTAAGTCCGCTCATGCCGCGGGCGCACCGCAAAACGGAGCCAATGCCCTGCTCGCCGCAGCCGAGATGGCGCTTGATATGCACGGCATCACTAGACACGCAGACGGCGTCACGCGTATCAACGTCGGAGTGCTGCGCGCGGGCGAAGGGCGCAACGTCATCGCGCCTAACGGCTATCTCGCGTGCGAGACGCGTGGCGAGAGCACGGAACTGAATGAGTTTATGAAAGCCAAATGCATGGACATAGTGGAGGGCGTTTCTAAAATTTACGGCGTCAGCTACGACGTGCAGGTTACGGGCGGCACCGCGGGCGGCGATAGCGACGAGGCTACCACGCAGCTTTACGAAGATGCGGCGAAGGCATCGCCGTTTATCGACGATGATAAAATCGTAAGGGAGTTAAATTTCGGCGCATGCGAGGACTTCGCACATTTTATGCGCTCGGTGCAAGATGCGGGCGGTAAGAGCGGATATCTGATGATCGGCACGACGCTTGCGGCGGGACATCACAACGCCAAATTCGACTTCGACGAGGACTCGTTGCTTGCCGGGGTGGACGTGTATCTGCGCTGCGCGTATAAGCTAAATGGCAAAGTTTAAAGGAGATGAGATGAAAAGAGCACTACTTCTAAGCGCTTCCAGTTACAAAGACAGCGGTTATCTGAACCACTGCAAGGGGTGGATCAAGGAATTTTTAGGAAGTCTTTGGGAGGATGAAATTTTATTCATTCCGTTTGCGGGCGTTAGGCGCACGAACGATCAATACGAGCAGAAGGTCGCGGACTGCTTGGAGAGTAACAATATCAGATCGATCCACCGATTCGCCGATATGAAAGCCGCCGTTAGAAATGCCAAATCGATCTGCGTCGGCGGCGGCAATACCTTCGTGTTGCTAAATGAGCTTTATAAATTTGATCTCTTAGGCGTGATCAAAGACGCCGTGGATAGCGGTACGCCGTATTTTGGCTGGTCTGCGGGCGCAAACGTCGCGGGTAAGACTATGATGACTACCAATGATATGCCGATCGTCTTTCCGCCCTCGCCGGTAGCTCTGGGGATCTTCCCGTATCAGATCAATCCGCACTTCATAAGCGGTAAAATTTCAAACCACAACGGCGAGAGTAGGGAGGAGCGGCTGGAGGAGTTTTTGATCGTCAATCAAAACGACAGCGTCTATGCTATGCCCGAGGGTAGCGCGTTTTTGATAAACGGAAACGAGTGCGAGGTGATGGGGCATGCGGACGTGCTGAAATTCGAGTATAAAAAAGAGATCTCGCGCATCGCCGTGGGAAGTAAATTTAAAATTTAAAAGGAGTTATCGTGCAGACGTTTAGGCTATTTTTGGCGCTTGCGGGTATCGTCGCAGTCGTCGCTTTGCTAATCATGAAAAAGGATACTAAAACCGTGCTTATCGGCGTGGGTTTGGTGCTGTGCGTGCTTTGTCTAAAGCCGCTGGACGGGCTAAATGCCTTTACCTCGTATATGACTAAAGCAGGTCTTATTAAGGCGATATGCGCCAGTATGGGTTTTGCCTTCGTGATGAAATTTACCGGCTGCGACCGCGCGCTCGTAAATTTACTCACTAGACCCCTCGGCAATATCGGATTTTTACTGATCCCGCTCGTCGTAGCGCTTACGTATTTCATCAATATCGCGATCCCCTCCGCTGCGGGCTGCTCGGCTGCGGTCGGCGCTACGCTGATCCCCGTGATGATGGCTGCAGGCGTTAAGCCGGAAATGGCGGGAGCTGCGGTATTTGCGGGCACTTTCGGCGGCGTTTTAAGCCCGGGCTCGGCGCACAACGTATTCGTAGCCGATATGGTAAAGGCGCACAACCCCTCCTACACGGTTCAAGACGTTATCGGGGTGCAGTTTTCCAGCGCGATTACCGCTTTGATCGTAGTTTTGATCGTAATTAGCATAACGGCGATAGTTTGCAAAGACTACACCAAGGGGGTGAATTATCTAGCTCAAAAGGAGAGCGGCGCAAATTCCGTTGCGTCAAATTCCGCCGCCGGTTCAAATTTAGATGCGCAGCCTCAAAAAATAAACGTCTTATACGCGCTTATGCCGCTAGTACCTTTGGTGATTTTAATCATCGGCGGTACGTCCAAGCTCAACACAATCTCTTTTCTTAAATGGACCAAGATGGGCGTTGCGGAGGCGATGCTACTAGGCGCTATCGTCACCATCGTCATTACTCTGAGCAACCCTCAAAAGATCACGAAGGAATTTTTCAAAGGCATGGGTAGCGCGTATGCCGAGATCATAGGTATCATCATCGCAGCGGGCGTCTTCGTTGCGGGTCTTAGCGCGTGCGGAGCGATCGATTTCGTAATCGAGTGGCTTAAGAACGAGCAGGGCTACGTAAAATTCGGCGGAACCTTCGTGCCGTTTTTTATGGGCGTCGTGACAGGCTCGGGAGATGCGGCGTCGATGGCGTTCAACACCGCCGTGACCGTACACGCCGACGCGTTAGGTTTTGAACAAGATAAGCTTGGTATGGCGGTTGCGATAAGCGGCGCGCTAGGCAGGAGCGCATCGCCGATCGCAGGCGCTTGCATCGTTTGCGCGGGACTTGCGATGGTAAGCCCTATTCAGATCGCTAAAAGAACGGCTTTGGGTATGTTTCTTTCCGTCTGCGTCATCGCATTTTTCATTCTGTAAAAGGAGCTTAATATGGATATCGTGCAGAGGTTTTTAAACTACACCAAGATCAACACCACCACAAATAGAGCCGCGGGTGCTGCGGGCATAATGCCCTCAAACCCCAAGGAGCTCGAGCTCGCAGGCCTCATAAAAGGCGAGCTCGAAGCTCTAGGCATAAAAAATATCAGCCTTAGCGAGAAGTCGATTTTAATCGCTAAAATTCCCTCAAATTTAGACGCGCCCGCTGCGAGCGTGGCGTTTTTTGCCCACCTTGATACCAGTGCCGAGCAGACGAATGATACTAAAGCTCAGATCGTAAGATACGAAGGCGGCGATATCTGCCTGAATAAAGAGCTAGAGATCTATCTTAAAGAGAGCGAAAATGAGGAGCTGCGAGATTATAAAGGAGACGAGATTATCGTAACGGACGGCACTAGCTTGCTAGGCGCCGACGATAAGGCGGCGATCGCCGCGATCGTAAATGCGCTGGAATTTTTCGTCCAAAACCCGCAGATTCCGCACGGCGAGATAATCGCTTGCTTCGTGCCGGACGAGGAGCAGGGCTTGCGGGGCGTAAAAGCGCTGGATATAAGCGAGATAGGCGCGGACTTCGGCTACTGCCTTGATTGCTGCGGCATCGGCGAGTTTATCTACGAGAATTGGAATGCGGGCGATTGCGTCGTTACCTTCAAAGGCCAGTCCGCTCATCCGATGAACGCCAAGGGCAAGCTCGTAAATTCCTTGCTTTTGGCGCATAAGTTTATCTCGCTGCTGCCTGCGGGCGAGGCGCCCGAATACACAGAGGGCAAGGAGGGCTATTTTTGGGTCAAGGAGCTTAGCGGCAACAGCGCAAAGACCGTCCTAAAGATCGATGTGAGGGAATTTGACGAGAAAAGATACGAGCAGCGTATGGAGTTTTTGCAAAAGACGGCGGACGGGCTTCGCGCGATCTGGGGCGATCGGATCGAAATTTCGCTAAACGACCGCTACAAAAACGTCTATAACTTTTTGAAAAACGACGACGCGCCGGCGATACGCTTTGCGAAACAGGCTTTTAAAAGCCTAAATATCGAGCCCAAGATCAAGCCTATGCGAGGCGGCTACGACGGCGCCGTCATCTCCGCAAAGGGGCTGCCGTGCCCGAACCTCTTTACCGGCGGGCATAATTTCCACTCGATCTACGAATACCTGCCCGTAGGCTCTTTAAAAGCGGCGAGCGAGGTGGTTAAGCGGATCATAACGTTAGCGGCAAAAGAGGCGCAAGCTTAGCTCGGGCGCTTTCTACTCCGCGCGCAGATTTGGCTTTAAATTTAATTCGTTCATTCCGCCGCGAAATTTTACTTTGCTCGGCGGAATTTTATCTAGCGGACGGAATTTTGCCGAGCAAGGCAGAATTTTGTTTTACTGGGCGGAATTTCAGGCGGCTATGAAATTTTGCTTTGCCCTACCGAGCGCGCGGCCTAGCAAGTTCAAAAAGGCGCGTTGTAAAATTTTGCCGCGCCCCGTGCTTTACAGCCCGCTTATTGTCGCGTCTTTAATGCTCTTTGCATACGGTGCGACCGCTCATTTTTGCAGCTTGCCGCGTCAGACTACGGCAAATTTTATATTTCGATGATTTAGATGAGCCGCAAAATAGGCTGTATTTTCTGGCGGAATTTTATTCTTGCAGCCAGCAGAGAGGGTCAAATTTAAACATCCCGTTTAAAATTTCATCGTAGCCCTCTTTATTCTAAAGGCGCAATGTGTGCCCCCCAAAAAAGCCTAAATTTAAAATTTAGCCCCAAAATTGAGTTTGCTTTTAACTTAAAATTCTTTACCCGCGCCGCCCTTTGCGCCTAAATTTCTTAAAAATTCCGCGTACTCCGCCGCGCCTTTTTCTATCTGTTCGGTGCTGCTTTGATAATCCACGCCCGGCGTCTCTTCCGCGCCGTAAAACGCGAAAAATCCGCGCCAGTCTGCATGAAAATAGTAGCGGAATGCCGGCTCAAACGGCGCTAAAATCTGCTCCATCGTGAAATGGTACCGCCCGTTAGGCGCGTAGTCGGCGCGCTTGATGCCCGCGCTCACCGCCAGCGCCACGGCGCGCCCGCGCATGCCCTCACTTGTGCGCCCATAAGCAAATCCATACGTCATCGTCGCATCGATCCAGCTTTTTAAAATCGCGGGCGAGGAGAAATTATGCAGCGGAAATTGCAGCACCAGCGCGTCGTGGGCTTTGATTATCGCGCGCTAGCGCTCGCTGTCTATTTCGCCGCTAGGATACTCGCGCGCTAGGTCGCGCACGGTGAAGCTTTGCGCGGCAGCCTCTTTCAAAAACCGCTTGTTTATAACCGAATTTTTAATGTCGGGGTGAGCTAGAATGATTAAGTTTTTCATATTTTTCCTTTAAAATTTTGGTTTGGGGCAATAAAATTTGCCGCTAAAATCGCAGATATAGCCCCGCTTTGAAATTTTATTTTCAAATTAGCGTCGGAATTCTGAGGCAAAATTTTAAGGCGAAATTTTAATGCCGAAGCTTCGGCGCTTAAATTTGACGCCGAAATTCCATAATAAATTTCAGTGCATAAATTTCATAATTAAAGCTTAGCACCCAAATGCGCCGGAGCCCTATTTCAAAACGCTTGCTTGGCGCTTTATTTCCCCGCAGCCAGTAGATCCGCGAGCACCTTAGCGGCGTGATCCTTTGCCTTGACGCTTTTATAGACCTTTAAAATTTTGCCGTCCGCACCGATCAGAAAGGTCGAGCGCACGATGCCCAGATACTCGCGCCCGTAGTTTTTGCGCACCTGCCACACGCCGTATAGCTTGGTTACCTCGTGTTGCGGATCGCTCAGCAGGATGTGCTTTAGGCTCTGCTTGGCGATGAAGCCCGCGTGGGATTTGGCGCTGTCAGGGCTGATGCCTACGATCACGCAGTCTGCGGCGATGAAATCATCGTACGCGGCGCTAAATTCGCACGCTTCGGTCGTGCAGCCGGGGGTGTTATCCTTGGGGTAAAAATACAGCGCGACCCTCTTGCCCGCGAAGTCCTTTAGCGCGACGCTCGCTCCGTCGGCGTTTTGCAGCGTAAAGGCGGGCGCTACGTCTCCTGCTTGCAGCGTGATTTTGCGCTCGCGATCCTCTGCGCTAAATTCGCCTTCGATCTGTGTTTTTCTCTGCATATCGTGTCCTTTTTTTGAAATTTTCGGGCTCGTAGCCCAAGTTGCGGCTAAATTTTAATCTTTTTTCATAAATTTATCCTTGCTTGGATAAAATTTTGCTCCGCGCCGCGGCTGCACGCGATCGGGTGGATCGCAAGCGAGATCGTTTTAGACGAGGGCGAGCTAGGGGCTTGCTTTGCGGCACGCGTAAAAACATTTTGTTGCACATGCCTTGAGGCAGTATGGTACGAGAGCGCTTCGTATCTATCGTGCCACGCAAATCCAGGTTCCTCACAAGCAAAATAACGCTCGTTTTCACAACCCTTCTTAATCTACTTTTAGCTTTTTAACGATATGATTCTGCAAATTTTAACAAAGGAAATAATATGAAAACACTCGTTATCTTATCGCATCCTAATTTCGCCGCCTCGCGCGTAAACAAAGCCCTATCGCAGGTCGCAAAGAGCGCTGCCGGCGTGGAGGTACGCCATTTGGAGGGACTTTACGGCACTGATACTGCGCGCATCGACGCTCGCACAGAGCAAGACGCGCTATTGGGCGCCGACCGCATCGTATTTTTGTACCCGATGTACTGGCTAAACGTGCCGCCTATGCTAAAAGCCTATATCGACATCGTCTTTTCGCACGAGCTGGTGGGTTCCGGCGCGCTTAAGGGCAAGGTCTTGCAGCTTGCGCTAAGCGTCAGCACCCCGCTTGGCGAGTACTCCAAACAGGGTGCTATCGGCTTTAGCCTGGATGAAATTTTAACACCGCTTAAGATCGCAGCAAACTACTGCGGGATGGACTTTGCTGTGCCGTTTGTCAGCAGCGGGTTTGAGCCAGGCGAGTTTGGCGACGATGCCGTAGAGGCTGCAACCGCACGCTTTGGTAAGCTGTTGCGAGGCGAGTTGAGCTCCGGCGAGTATCAAATTTAGTAAAGCAAATACCCGCTACCCGCGGCTACGAGCCGAAATTTTATGAGGGCGAATTTTAGCCGCGAAACTGCCGCTTTTAACGAATCGATCGGCAAAAGCTAAAAAACCGTTCGGGTTTAGGGCAAGGCGAGCGGTTCGATGATCTGTCCGTGCTGCTATCTATCGGCGGGCACGTGCCACTTTGATCTAGATCGCTCACTCTCGGTACGGACATATGTGCGAGGATCGGTCGCTACTGCGCAAAGCGGCGGCGCGTCGCGAGCGCGCAAAATATGAAAGCACATCGTTATAAGCGGAGCGGGCAGGGCAAAGGCAGGTCTGCTTTTCTAGATGTCTCGCGCGCGGGCTTCGCGCCGTATAAAAGCCGAGGCAAGACCGCTCTTGGTGTGATTGGGGCTGGATGTCGCGCGGGGTGTATCTGCGCGCATGAGAGAAAAGACCGCTTGCGGCGCTATTTGAGCTGCTACGAAATTTGATTTATCAAAAAAGATTTTTGAGGAAGGAGCAGAATTTATAAAATTTCGCTCCTTTATTTTGCGATGTTTAAAGCGTGCACATCGGTTCGCACAATGCAGGATTATTTTACGCCGACGATGATTTGAGTAGCTTTTATGATCGCGGTTACTTCGTCGCCGACTGCTAGCGCCAAATTTTTAACGGAGCCGTTTGTGACGATCGCGCTTAGATTCTCACCGCCTGCGGTTCTGACATCGATTTCAGCATTGATTGCGCCCTCTTTAACGGCGGTGATTTTGCCTTTTAGTTGATTTGCAGCACTTAGACGAAGATCATTTTCTCCCTTTGAAATGATGACATTCGGGGCTTTGAATAAAAATACTGCCTCTTTGCCTGCTTTTAAATCCAAAGTTTTTTCAGAATCAACCGTCACGGTCGCTTTTAGCACGTCGCCGCCTCTGGTTTTAGCTGTGATTAGCGAATTTACCGCACCTGTTTTTACGTCGCCGATTACGACGTGAAGCTGATTTCTAGCACTGATTGCCATTGTTTCTCCTTGTAAAAAATTACGAGCAATGTTAGCGGCAAATCCTTAAATGAAATTTAAAAATGCTGCGTGTAAGAAATTAATTTAATTTGTTGCGAATTTATATTAAGCCCACTTTTTAAATTCCTAGCTTGCATTATGAAAAATAGCGTTAAAAAATAGATGAAATTCTAAATTTACATATATTAAATCGAGTTATTTTCCTTGAAATTTTATTTGCTTTTTATAAAATTTTGCGTTTTTTAAAGCTCTGACGCAAAATTTAGCGTTTGTTTTGCGCATCTGCGAAGTGTACATCCGGATAGAAAATTTATCTCAAATCGCGCCCGATAAGGCTTTAAGAGCGCTCCGCTTACGCCTGTTCGCTGAATTTTACGCCTCGCGCATCGGTTTTACGAGTGGATTGGCGAGCGAGGCGGTTTTACATTTGCTTTAAAATATGGCGAGCAGTGCACTTTGAGCGCAAAATTTTAGCGCACCTTGCTTTGCAGAAAATCACGCAGAATCATCGCGTGGTTGCAGTGCTCGTCTTTTGCAGCGTATAGCAACGTGACAACTGGCTCGTTTTTAACCTTTTTCAAAAATTCAGCTACGGCGGGATTTTGCTCAAGCTCAGCTAAGTAAAGCTCCTTAAAATGGGCGAAATTCTCAGGCTTATGCGCGAAAAGCTTACGTATTTCGGTGCTAGGCGTTATGTCCTTTGCCCACATATCAAGTTCCAGCGCGTCTTTTTTTATGCCGCGCGGCCATAGCCTATCGCAAAGCACGCGAAAACCATCCTCTTCCTCCGCGCTCTCATAGACGCGCTTAATTTTAAATTTTGTCATAGTTTGCTCCTTTAAATTTGCTAATCTTTGATGAAATAATCGCCGTCGAAGCTTACGAGCGAGTACTTGCGCTCGCCCCCAAGCGCTTCTACGAGCTCAGGCACGCTAAGGAACGTGAGGCTGTCGGCGCCTATAAATTTACAAATTTCATCCGTGCCCATATTTGCGGCAATCAGCTCGCGTACGCTCGGCGTGTCGATACCGTAGCGCTCGGGATACTTTAGCTCCGGGCTTGCGATGCACATATGCACGCGCGCTGCGCCCGCATGGCGCAGAAGCTCGACGATCTTTTTGCTCGTAGTGCCGCGCACGATGCTATCGTCCACGACGACGACGCTTTTGCCGTGCAGTGCCGCGCCGATCGGATTTAGCTTGAGTTTGACCTTTAAATTTCGCACCTCTTGCGTCGGCTCGATGAAGGTGCGACCGATGTAGTGGTTGCGCACGATCGCCATCTCGAAGGGCAGCTTGCTCTCTTGCGCGAAACCAAGCGCCGCCGGCACGCCGCTATCAGGCACGGGCACGACGAGATCGGCCTTTAGCTCTTTGCATTTTCGCGCGAGCGCAGCGCCCAGTTTTTTTCTGACCTCATATACGTTTTTGCCCTCTACGACGCTGTCTGGGCGCGCAAAGTAGATGTATTCAAACGCGCAAATTCTAGCCTCCGCGGCTTTTAAAATTTCAAGCGAGCTAAACTCATCCTTACCCTCTTCGAAGATCACCATCTCGCCGGGCTTTACGTCGCGGATGAACTCGGCTCCTACGAGATCAAACGCGCAGGTCTCGCTCGCGACGATGTAGCCGCCGTCTTTAAGCCTGCCGATGCTGAGCGGACGCACGCCGTAGCGATCGCGCACAGCAAACATCTTCGAGCGGCTTAAAATCAGAAGCGAATACGCACCCACGCACTGATTCAGAGCTTCGACGATGCGGTCTTTTAGATGCTCCTGCCTGCTGCGGGCGATTAGGTGCAGGATATTTTCGGTGTCCATGCCGGACTGAAAGATCGCCCCTTCGCTTACGAGCTTACGGCGAATTTCGTCTTTATTGATCAAATTTCCGTTATGAACGATCGAGATCTCCCCCAGAGCGTAGTTACCGGCTACCGGCTGCGCGTCTTTTAGGCTGTCTGCGCCCGCGGTGCCGTAGCGGTTGTGGCCGATCGCGATGTTGCCTTTCAAAATTTCAAAACTCGCGGGGCTAAAAACCTCCGTCACGAGCCCCGTGGCTTTGATCGTTTTTATATGATGGTTGAAGCTCGAGCTGATGCCGCTTGCCTCCTGGCCGCGGTGCTGCATGGCAAAAAGCCCGTAATACGCGGTTTTAGCCGCACCTTCGGAATTTATGACTCCCACGATTGCGCACATTTTCTAACCTCTTAAATTTTATTTTTTAGAAATTTATCTATATTTTGTTTTATCATTGACGGCTTGCCGTCCGGCATGTTGCCGGCGCCTCATCAAATAGATCGGCTGAAATTTTAAACGTCTCGGCGATATTCGCTCCGCCTGTGGCGTAGCTACCGAATAGCCCGACTTTGTAAATTCCAAAGCTTTCAAGCTCGGGCTTTAGCTCGCGCAGAAAATTTAAAATTTCATCTTTTGTAGGCATCTTTTCCTCTTAAATTTAGCCGTAAAGGCCTAGATTCCTAAGCAGTCGTCGATGCCGTAAAGCCCGCTATTTTGCGATGCTAGCCATACCGCCGCCTTTATCGCACCTCTGGCAAAGGTCGCGCGCGAAGTTGCCGTATGATTTAGCTCGATGAACTCGCCCTCGCCGTAAAATCCCACGGTGTGGCGCCCGACGATGTCTCCGCCGCGTAGCGACATCACGGCGATCTCGTCCTTGCTGCGCTCGCCGATGAGCCCGTCGCGACCGCTTACGCGCACGTCTTTTAAGTTTAGTTCGCGCGCGCTTGCGGCACTTTCCGCGAGGCTCATCGCCGTGCCGCTCGGAGCATCTTTTTTGTGGCGGTGGTGCATCTCTAAAATTTCGCAGTCAAAATCGCGCAAACTCCTGCTGGCAAGCGCTACGAGTCTATTTAGCACCGCGACGCCCAGGCTCATATTCGTAGCGTGTAGTACGGGCATTTTTGCGCCGCATTCGCGCAGTAGCCGCTCGCCCTCATCACCCAGAGCCGTCGTGCCGATGCAAAGCGGCTTTGGGTGCGAAAGCGCAAATTTTATTAAATTTATCGCGCCGTCTCGGATCGTAAAGTCTATCACGACGTCGCAGCCGCTAAAAAGCTCGTCGTAGCTGCTCGTCACGGCGCAGCTCGGCGTATAATCAAGCGGCGCGACCGTGTAGATTACGCTTGCCCGCGCCTGATCGAAATTTTTCAGGCATTCGTAGATCATCGTGCCCATTCTGCCGCTTCCGCCGTGAATTCCTATATTTATCATCGCCGTTCCTTTAAATTTAGTCCGCTTAGTATAGCTAAATTTTGCTTACGCTATTTTTCAAGACCCAGGTTTAGCGGGATAAAGCTATTTTGTTTAAGCTCCGCTTCGCTCGGTTTTTTGATCTCTATGCGAGAGGCGCTTACGCCGCGCTGCACGAGTGCCGCTTGCACGGCAGTCGCCCTGGCAAGGGCTAACTCATCAAGACGCGAACGGGTAAATTTCTGCGCTGCTATCAGCTCCTCCATCGCCTCATCGCCGCCGGATTTGATGCCGTATTTGACCTTAAGCGCCGCTATGGCTTCATCCGTAGAGAACCCCTGCTTATTAGACATCAGCGTAAGCGTGTTTTGAAGCGAGCGCCTTTTAAACTCGTGAGTATCGAGCTTTTCGTTATACGCAGAGTTTAGGATGATCTTGAGTTCGGGCTTGGCTTTTGCAACCTTGGCTAAATCATCGATTTTAGAGTTTTCGCTGATTAAAATTTCACTGCTCGCCGCCTCAAAATCGATACTTTCGAGCTTTTTCGTATCTACGCCCGCGATCTTTCCCATAAATCTAAACGGGCTTAACACGATGTCGGAGAGCAGCTTTTTGACCGCGCCCCAAACGAGCGCGCCATAGCTAAATTTCGGATCGCTCAGCGTGCCGCTTAGAGGCAAGCTAATATCGATCTGATCGTCGCTGTCCTTTAGGATCGATACCACTAGACCGATCGGAAGGCTCAGCGCATCCTTGCTCTGCACCTCTTTACCAAGCTCGAAACGGTCTAAATTTAGATCATTGTTTGCGTTTAGCTTGCCATCGTCGATTTTGTAGGCAAGTTTTAAATTTAACTTGCCGCCCGCGATTTCATTGCCGATATATTTGGCGGTATAGGGCGATGCGGGCGCAAGCGGGATCTCCTTTAAAACGACGTTTATGTCGCTTTTGCGTTTAAAGTCCATCGGATAGGCGCGCGCCGTGATGCTCGCTAGCCCACTTCCGCTTACGAGCGAGCTAAACTTAATATCCGCCGCTCGCTTCGGGCTGATCTCGCTGATACTTGCCTTCATATCGCTGATGCGTAGTTTAAAGGGCGTTGCTAGACTCTCATCGGTGAAATTTAAACTTCCGCCGCTAAGCGAGATATTTTTTACGCTCCACGCAAAGTTTGCCTTGCTTTTTGCGGATCTTCTAGGCGCAGCTTGGGCGGGCTTTGCAGTCTGCTTTAGCTGCGCGGCGGGCTTTATCAGTGAAGTTAAATTTAAACGCCTATCTTTATTTAGCGAGATATTTGCCGCGGGCGAGCCAAGAGTGATCTTATTTAGCGTGAGAGAGCTTGGGCTTAGCGTGATTTGCGCGACATTCAGCGACGCAAGGGAGAAAATTTTATCCCTGCCCGAGCTTAGCGCCAAGCCCTTGCCTGAAAGCTTTGCTTCGAGCGATAATGCGTTTGAAAGCTTCAGCTGCCCTTGCATAGCGAGCTCGCCTGCGATGGAGCCCGTGATAAATTCCGCCGCATATTTGTTAAAGACGCCCAAGTTCGGCGCGTTTAGGCTGAAGTTCACGCCTATATTAAGCGGCGCGATGCTAGCCTTGCCGTCCGCGTTAGCGGTGATCTCGCCCGTGATAAGGCTTGCTTTTATACCGAAAGGCTCGGCGAAATTCGAGCTTAGCCCGCTTAGCGTGGCGCTGAAATCCTTGATCTCGTGCACGTTGTTTTTGACGATAAAGCTCTCGCCGATCTTAGCCTTTGCGCCCGTTACGGAGGCTTCGCCGATCTTAAATTTTAAAGCGGGGCTTTTGGAGGGCTTTTTAGAATCTAAATTTGCACCGCTTGCCGTAGAATTTGCATCCGCTTGGTTTGTGGCGCTAGAGCTCGCCGTTTTTTTGGGGCTTGCGGGATTTTTAGAGATCGCGCTTAAAATCGCCAGATCGTTTATGCTTTTGGCGCCGCTAACGCCCACCTCCGAGTTGAAAAACGGCGCGTTTAGCAAAATTTTATCCACGCCAAGATTTAAATCCGCGACGTTAAATTTCACTCCCTGTACGCTGAAGCTTTCAAATCCGCTAAAAATTCCGTTTTTGTTTGCGATTTTGGAGTTTGAAATTTTAGCAAACTTCAGACTTGCGCCGTTTTGCATGCCCTCTTTGTCATAGCTAAACGCGCCCAGCTCGGTTGCGGCGACCGAAATTTTATCGCTGCGCGCTAGCGTAATCTGCGTGTCCGCGATATTAAAGGCGCCAAAGCCCGTATGAAGGGCTGTATCGTTACCTTCGGCGTTAAATTTTAAGAAGTTTTCCGTGATTTTAGTGTCGTTTGAAACGACCGAAATTAGCGGGTTTGCAAAGCTTGAGCGGTTTAGATCTACGCTTTTTACGGCTGAGTTTAGCCGCAAGTTCGCGCCCGTTTTATTAAAATCCAGCGCAAAATCCGCGACCTGCGCCCCTTCAAAGCCCGTGGAAATTTTGGTTTCGTTCATATCGTATTTTGCGCCCGAAAGCAGCATCTGCGGGATCGCTACTTCGCCAGAAATTTCATCAGAAACGTCCGTATTTAGGCTGAAGCTCGGGATTTTTAGCGAGCCAAGAGAAATTAAGCTTTGATCTTGCAAAATTTCTAAGTTTTGCAGCTCGAGCTTTGAGTTTTCAAGCGCAAATTTTATATTTTCATCGAGGCTCAATCGGTAATTCAGCGTGGCGGAAAGAAAGCCGTTTTTAAGCCGCACGCCGCTAGGATCGAGGTATGATAGCCAAAACGGATCGATTTTCAGCCGTTTAAGATCTATTTTGCCGTGCAAGCGCAGAGGCGCCAGATCGATGGCTCCATCGAAACTCAGCGAGTCGTATGTGCGCGAAACGGCGCTTAGATCGTGCTCGCCGATCGTTTCGTCCTTTAAGCTTAGCCCGTTGATCTCATAATTTAGCTCGGTCGAGATGAGCGAAAACGGCCTTTTCAGGGAGTTATCGACGTAGCCCAGAGAGCCGCGCTCGATCTTAAAATTATTCAGCGTGACGTTGAAGCTGGAGTTTTCATCTTTGCTTTCGCTCTTTTGCTCCGAAAGTAGCGGCTCGAAATTGAAGGTGCCGTTTTGCTCGCGCTCGACGTGGAATTTAGGCGATTTTAGGTGCAAAATTTCTACCGCGAGAGTCTTTTTAAAAAGCTTTGAAAAACCGATTTTTAGATTTATCTCATCGGCGCTAAACAGCGGCTTAAAGGTACTAAGCTCCGGCTTGGTGACGTTTAGCTCGTAGGTAAAGGGGTTAAATTTAGCGTCCTGCACGCTAAAGCTTGCTCTGCCCTCTAAAATTTTAGGCAGCGCCTTTTCGATAAAAAGTGGCACGCCGAAAAAGCCCGCAAGCACGTAAAACAGCGCAAATCCACTTACGCCGAAAGCAAACTTACGCCAGTGTTTTATAAAAAAATTTTTCATTTTTCCGCTCATTAATTTTGATAGCGTAAAATTATATCCAAAAATTTCGTGCAAAGGGTTAAAATTTGCTGGTCCACATCTGCTGCTCGGTCGATTGCGATTATTTTTTGCGCCGCTTAAAAGAGCTCACGCAAGAGCCGCTAATAGGCTATTTTTACGATCCAAACATCCATCCCTACGGCGAATACGTTCTTAGAATGCACGACGCGAAGCGGGTTTGCGAGAATTTAGGGATTAAATTTATCCCGGGCGAGTATGATTTTCAGGGCTGGCTAGACGGCGCGCGCGGGCTTGAAAATGAGCCCGAGAAAGGCGCGCGCTGCGAGTTTTGCTTTGATTTTCGCATGCAAAAAACAGCCGAGCTCGCGCTAAGTTTGTGCGAGCGTAAAATTACCACGACTCTTCTTATGAGTCCCAAAAAATCGCACTCTCAACTTTGCGCCTCGCTACAGCGCATCTACGAGCGCTGCGGACTGGAGTTTATCGCGCCCGATTTTCGCAAAAACGGCGGCACGAACGAGCAGTTTACGCTCGCGAAAAAAGACGCGCTCTATCATCAAAACTATTGCGGCTGCATCTATGCGCTTGCGGCGCAGCGGAATGATCAGCAAAGGGCTGAACGAAATTCGGGCGGAAGTTTGACGGCGGATTTGAGACGAAATTTAGCCTGCGATGCCGAAATTTACGAGCTAATGTCGCCGATCGATAGGCAAATCTTGCCCGCTTCGGTAGAGGAGAAGTTGAAATTTTACAAAAAGCTTTGTGCTATCGAAAGAAAAGGGGTTAAATTTAGCGTGCTGCGCGATCGGTTTTTAAATTACCGCCTGCTCCGTGCATGGATTAAATTTGACGGCAAGGTCGCGCCTTCGTTTGTGCTATTTGGCTCGCATTTTACGCGCGAAAACGTGAAGTTTAGCATAGAGCGCGAGTGCGAAATTTTTTGCAGCGACAAAGGCGAGATTAAAATTTTAAACCTGGCGAAATTTAACGAAATTTCAAGATCAAATTTCAAAAGCGTATCCGAAATGCTAAAAAACCCGCCGAGTCTCGCGCGCCAAAATAAAACTCGCGCCGCCCTGTGCACTGCTGGCTCGCTCTCGCCGATCATCGTCACGGACGAGATAAGAGCCGCCAAAGTTCAAATTTACGGGCTCTCGCGCATATTTTTAGACGTTAGGGAAATTTTAGTAAGAATTTGATAAGATTCTAAAATTTCTAAAAAAGGCAGATCAATGATAGATATAAACGAAATCCTCTCCATCCTACCTCATCGTTTTCCGTTTTTGCTGATAGATCGCGTCGAAGAGCTCAGCATAGGCGAAAGCATCAAAGCCTATAAAAACGTAACCTATAACGAGCAGATCTTTCAGGGTCACTTCCCAGGCCACCCGATCTATCCTGGCGTAATGATAATCGAGGGCTTAGCGCAGGCGGGCGGCGTGCTGGCGTTTAAGAGCATGGAGAAAGACGGCGTCGATCTAAGCGACAAAGTCGTGTATTTTATGAGTATCGATAACGCTAAATTTAGAAACCCGGTCCGCCCCGGCGACAAGCTTGAGTATCGCATCAGCGTAATCAAACACCGCGGACGCATCTGGGTGCTAAAGGGCGAAGCCTACATCAACGACGGCGCCACACTGGCCGCACAGGCTGAACTTCAAGCGATGATAATGGATAAATGATGGCTAAAGTTCACCACACGGCGATCATCGAGGACGGCGCGCAGATCGGAGCCGAGGTTGTGATCGAGCCGTATGCTTTCATAAGCGCGCAGGCTAAAATCGGCGACGGCTGCACAATCAAGCAGGGGGCGCGCATCATCGGCGATACGCAAATCGGCGAGAACTCTAAAATTTTTTCATACGCGATCGTGGGCGAAATTCCGCAAGATATGAGCTTTGAAGATGGCGAGCGCACGGGGCTAATCATCGGCAAAAACGCTACGATTCACGAGTTTTGCACGATTAGCTCGGGCTCGCATAAGGGCGACGGATTTACGCGCATCGGCGATAATCTATTTATGATGGCGTATTGCCACATCGCGCACGATTGCGTGTTAGGAAGCAACATAATTCTAGCCAACAACGCCACGCTCGCAGGCCACGTCGTAATGGGCGATTATGCCGTTATCGGCGGGCTTACCCCCGTACATCAGTTCGTCCAAATCGGCGAGAGCTGCATGATCGCAGGGGCTAGCGCGCTTAGTCAGGACGTGGTGCCGTTTTGTCTAGCCGAGGGCAACCGCGCCTATATTCGCGGGCTAAATTTGACGGGCATCCGCCGCCGCTTCGATAAAGAGACGGTCGAGACGATAAATCGGGCGTATAAATTTTTATTCAACCAAGGCGGGGGTTTAAAGGAGCAGGCGCAAATTTTATTAAACGAAACGAGCGATCAAAACGTGCGCAAGATGTGCGAGTTTATAATCAACACAAAACGCGGAATTCCGCTAGATAAAGGTAAAATTTAATGGCAAATAAGTGCAGTTTTTGCGGTGAAACGGGCGCGGACGGGCGTCGTATCTATCCTAACGACGATGGTACGGCGGCTATCTGTAGCTATTGTATCGATATGGCATATGCCGCTATCCACGGCAGCGAGGGCCAAAATGAGGCGATACAAAATCAAAATAAAGAGATCGATTTCGAGGCTATCAAGCCAAAGGCGCTGATGGAGGTTCTCAACCGCTACGTCATCGGCCAGGAGCGCGCTAAGAAAATTTTTAGCGTCGGCGTTTACAACCACTATAAAAGAATTTTCAGGCAGACCGACGCGAAGGGCGACGATACCGAAATTTCAAAATCAAATATCTTGCTTATCGGGCCTACCGGCAGCGGTAAGACGCTTATGGCGCAGACCTTGGCGAAATTTTTGGACGTGCCGATCGCCATTAGCGACGCTACGAGCCTAACGGAAGCGGGCTACGTCGGCGAGGACGTAGAAAATATCCTCACCCGCCTTTTGCAGGCCGCGGATGGCGACGTAGAAAAGGCGCAGCGCGGTATCGTATTCGTAGACGAGATCGATAAGATCGCGCGAATGAGCGAAAACCGCAGCATCACGCGCGACGTAAGCGGCGAAGGGGTACAGCAAGCGCTTCTTAAGATCATCGAAGGAAGCGTCGTAAATATTCCTCCAAAGGGCGGCCGCAAGCATCCAAATCAGGACTTCATCCAGATCGATACTACTAATATCCTATTCGTCTGCGGCGGCGCATTCGACGGGCTAAACGAGATCATCAACCGCCGCATTGGGCAAAACGTGTTAGGGTTTAACCAAACAAAGCGCAGTAAGAAAGAGAGTTTAAATTTACTAAACATGGTCGAGGCCGACGATCTGGTGCATTACGGCATAATCCCCGAGCTCATCGGGCGATTGCACGTAGTGGCTACGCTAAATGAGATCGACGAAAAGGCGATGGTTAGAATTTTAACCGAGCCGAAGAATGCGATCTTGAAGCAATACCAAAAGCTCTTTGCGATAGACGGGGCAAATTTAAAATTTGACGACGACGCGTTAAACGAGGTCGCGAGCCTTGCGATCAAGCGCAAAACAGGCGCACGCGGGCTTCGCAGTATAATCGAGGAGATCATGGTCGATATAATGTTCGATCTGCCTGAGCTTAAAGGCTATGATGTCATCATCTCGAAAGAGGTCGTAGATGGCGTTTCTAAGCCTATACTTGTAAAACAAAATTTAACTGCATAAAGGGGATAAATGTTACTTGATTCGATTCTAGGATTATTTTCTAGGGATATGGGTATTGATCTAGGCACGGCAAACACGCTTGTGCTGCTAAAAGATAAAGGCATCATCATCAACGAACCGAGCGTCGTAGCGGTGCAAAACGAACGCTACGGCAAGCAAAGGATCATCGCCGTGGGCGCCGAAGCTAAAGAGATGCTAGGACGCACTCCGGGCGACATCGAAGCGGTGCGCCCGATGAAGGACGGCGTTATCGCGGATTTTGATATGACGGAGAAGATGATTAGATATTTTATCGAAAAGACCCACAAGCGCCGCTTTTTCGTAAGCCCGCGCATTATCATCTCGGTTCCTTACGGGCTAACTCAGGTCGAGCGCAAAGCCGTGCGCGAAAGTGCGATGATAGCGGGCGCACGCGAGGTTTATCTAATCGAAGAGCCGATGGCTGCGGCGATCGGTGCGGGGCTTCCGGTAAATGAAGCGCGCGGCTCGCTGGTCGTAGATATCGGTGGCGGTACCACCGAGATCGGCGTCATCTCGCTAGGCGGTATCATCAGTGCCAAATCCGTCCGCGTCGCGGGCGATAAGATCGACGCAAGCATCGTTAATTACGTCAAAGAAAAATATAGCCTGCTTATTTCGGAGCGTGCGGCCGAGGAGATTAAGATCAAGATCGGCACGGCGGTGCAACAGCAAAAAGACCTTACCTACACGGTCAAAGGAAAAGACCAGATCAGCGGGCTTTTAAGCTCGGTCGATCTTACGAGCGAGGACGTTAGAGAGGCGATCAAAGACTCGATCAGAGAGATTGCGGACGCGCTGAAATTTGTCCTTGAGAGCATTCAGCCGGAAGTCGCCGCCGACATCGTCGAAAACGGCGTCGTGCTAACGGGCGGCGGTGCGCTCATTCGCGGATTAGATAAATATCTAAGCGACACCGTAAAGCTTCCGGTTTTCGTCGCGGACGAGCCGCTGCTGTGCGTCGCAAACGGCACTGGAAAAGCCCTAGAAGAGATCAAATCGCTAAAACAAGCGGCAAATGACTAATCTCAAACTCCTCCTCGTCGCGGTTTTGCTGGTAGCCGTTTCGCTTACGTTCGGCTCGTATATCCACGGCAAATTTATCGGATTTGCGGGAGGAATTTTAGAGGTTTATTACGGCGTGAGCGATCGGGTAAAAAGCGCTGTAAACGAGCATTTTAACCAGGCAGAGACGATCAAAGCTCTACGAGAAGAAAACGCCGAGCTAAAAAAATCGGCGATGCTGCTTAGTACGTTCGCGGGCGAGCTAAATAAAATTTTGATCGACAAAAACAGCTCCATTTATGAGCCCAAAGTCCAGCTCGTAAAGGCGCTGAGCTATGCAAATCTAAACGACTACAACAAATTCTTCGTAAATTTTGAAAATTTTAACCCAAACAAAATTTACGGCCTCATCAGTGAGGGTAAAACCGCAGGGATTTTAGTAAATAAAGACGGGCGCCCGCTTGCGATCTTACAGCGCGACGAGAAGAGTAATTTCTCCGTTTTCATAGGAGATGCTCAAATTCCTGGCGTCGCAGGCGGCGAAAATAACGAGCTCGTAGTTAGATATATCCCGCAATGGCTCGATCCCAAGGTAGGCGACGAGGTCTTTACGAGTGGGAAAGATGAAATTTTCTTTGCCGGCGTGCCGGTAGGGAAGGTTAAAGAAATTCAAAGCGGGAAGCTATACAAAAGCGCCGTCGTAGAGCCCTATGTGAGCTCCGAGATGCCGGCGTTTTTGTATGTCGTTACAAAGGAAAATTGATGCCCAAAAGAGATGATATTAAGACGATTTTGCTGATCGGCAGCGGTCCGATTGTAATCGGTCAGGCGTGTGAGTTCGATTACAGCGGCACGCAGGCTGCCAAGACGCTAAAGAGCCTCGGATACCGCGTAGTGCTAATAAACTCAAACCCCGCTACCATTATGACCGATCCCGATTTTGCCGACGCTACCTATATCGAGCCGATCACCAAAGAGAGCATTTTGCGTATCATAAAGCGCGAGGGCGTCGATGCGATCCTGCCTACGATGGGCGGACAGGTCGCGCTAAACGTCGCGATGCAGGCTTACGAAAGCGGCGAGCTAGCAGGGGTAAAATTTCTAGGCGCCAAGCCTGAAGCGATAAAAAAAGGCGAGGATAGGGTAAAATTTAAAGAGGCGATGATTAAGATCGGAATGGATCTGCCTAAATCCAAGTACGCTTACAATATTGAAGAGGCGATGGCTGCTGCAAATGAGATCGGCTTTCCGCTCATTATCCGCGCTAGCTACACCCTAGGCGGCGCAGGCAGCGGCGTGGCATACAATATCGACGAGTTTAAAGAGGTCGCGCAAAACGGGCTAGACGTGAGCCCTATAAATGAAATTTTGATCGAAGAGAGCCTACTTGGATGGAAAGAGTTCGAAATGGAGGTGATCCGCGATCATAAGGACAACTGCATCATCGTCTGCTCGATCGAAAATTTCGACCCGATGGGGGTGCATACGGGCGATAGCATCACGGTTGCGCCCGCTCTGACGCTCACCGATAAAGAATACCAAGCGATGCGCGACGCGAGTTTTAAAATTTTGCGCGAGATCGGCGTGGATACGGGCGGCAGTAACGTGCAGTTTGCGATAAATCCGCAAACTGGTCGCATGATCGTCATCGAGATGAACCCGCGCGTAAGCCGTAGCTCGGCTCTTGCATCCAAAGCCACGGGCTATCCGATCGCTAAGGTCGCTACGATGCTAGCGGTAGGCTTTCGTCTGGATGAGATCAAAAACGACATCACCGGCACGCCTGCGAGCTTTGAGCCCGTGATCGATTATATCGTGACTAAAATTCCGCGCTTTGCGTTTGAAAAATTCCCAGGCGCAAACCCGTATCTAGGTACTGCGATGAAAAGTATCGGCGAGGTGATGGCGATCGGGCGCAGCTTTAAAGAGAGCATTCAAAAGGCGCTGTGCTCGCTGGAGAAGGGCTATTTCGGATTCGTGGAGCTAAATTTGAGTGAAAAAGATCTCATCTTCGGGCTTCGCAACGCGCAGCAAGATAGAATTTTATATATCGCTCAGGGCTTTAGAGCGGGCATGAGCGCGGATCAAATTTACGAGCTTAGCAAGATCGATCGCTGGTTTTTGAGCCAGATCGAGCAGATCGTAAAATTTGAAGAGCGCATCGATATGGAGATCATCAACGACGCGGCGCTTTTGAGGCAGGCCAAGAGCTGGGGCTTTAGCGATAAGATGATCGCAAATTTGATCAACAAAAAAGATAGTCTGGGCCTTACGCAAAACGATATCCATTTTGCCTGCGCCAGACAGGGCATCGACCTTGAATACAACGAAGTAGATACCTGCGCGGGCGAGTTTGCGGCGCTTACTCCGTATCTGTATTCCAGTACAAACATAACGCCCGCCATCGCAAGCCGTAAAATTTCAAAAGATAATAAAAAGGTCCTCATCATCGGTGGCGGTCCGAACCGTATCGGGCAGGGCATTGAGTTTGACTACTGCTGCGTGCACGCTAGCTACGCTCTGCGCGATATGGGGATCACCACGATAATGTATAACTGCAACCCAGAAACCGTCAGCACCGACTACGACACGAGCGATATTTTATACTTCGAGCCGATCGATTTTGAGCACGTTAGAGCGGTCATCGAGGCTGAGAGCCCCGACGGCGTGATCGTGCATTTCGGCGGCCAAACGCCGCTAAAGCTCGCCAAACGACTAAGTACCGTGGGAGCCAAGATCATCGGCACGAGCGCGCGCACGATAGACGTAGCGGAGGATCGTAAAAAATTTAGCGAGTTCATCGCAAGTATCGGCGTCAAGCAGCCGAAAAACGACACCGCCGTAAGCGAAGCCGAAGCGATCGAAAAGGCCGCCGCGATCGGCTACCCCGTGCTCGTGCGCCCTAGCTACGTGCTCGGCGGTCGCGCGATGAGGCGCGTGCATAGCGAAGCGGAGCTTAGGCAGTATATGAGCGAGGCGGTGCGCGTGAGCAACCACTCGCCCGTGCTGATAGATAAATTTTTGCTTGACGCGACCGAGCTTGACGTCGATGCGATCTGCGACGGGCGCGATGTATATATCGGCGCGATAATGGAGCATATCGAAGAGGCGGGCATTCACAGCGGCGATAGCGCGAGCATTTTGCCGCCGCTTAGCTTAAGTGCGGAGATGATCGATCTGGTAAGCCGCCAAACTAAAGAGATCGCGCTAAATCTCGGCGTCGTGGGGCTTATGAATATTCAATTCGCGATTTTTGAAAACGAGCTTTACATTATCGAGGTAAATCCGCGCGCAAGCCGCACCGTGCCGTTTGTAAGCAAGGCGACGGGAATTCCGATGGCAAAGGTCGCTACCCGCGTAATGTGGCAAGGGGGTCTGCGCGAGGCTTTGAAATTTTACGACGAGTTCGGCGTGCTGGTCGAAGAGAATGGAATTTTAAAGCCGCGTATTAAAAACCATATCTGCGTCAAAGAGAGCGTCTTTCCTTTCAATAAGCTTGCGGGCGCGGATCTGATCCTGGGACCCGAGATGAAAAGCACCGGCGAAGTGATGGGTATCGGCGAAAATTTTGCCAAAAGCTTCGCTAAATCTCAAATCGGCGCTAGCAACGCGCTTCCAAGCGGCGGCAAGGTATTTTTGTCGCTAGCCGATCACGACAAGCTGCGAGCCGTAGAGCTTGCACGCGCACTTACGGGCGCGGGCTTTAGTATCGCCGCTACGAGCGGTACTCACAAGCTACTGGGCAAAAACGGCGTGGAGTGCGAGTTTGTCTATAAAATCAGCGAGGGTCGCCCAAATATCGAGGACAAGCTCAAAAACGGCGAAATTTCGCTCGTAATCAATACCAGCGATAGTAAATCAAACTCTACCGACGCCGCGAAGATCCGCCAGAGCGTGCTGCGCTTTAGGCTGCCGTATTTTACGACGATGAAGGCGGCGATCGCCGCTACGCGCTCGATCTGTTCGATAAAGGACGAATCCGCGCTTGAAGTTAAAACACTGCAGGAGTATCTAAGCGGCAAGTAGCGCGAGCAGGCCTCCGCCGGCACCATGCTGCGATGAAATTTTAGGAAGCGAAATTCTACTGTGAAAATTAGAGCATGGAATTTCTAAATTTTATCGGTAGCATCCCCATTTTATATGCATAAAATTTTTTAGGAGATACTATTAAATGAGTGGAGATAGGCAACGCAAGGATTTGCAAGATAAGGTTTGGGCACTGCAAATCGCGTATGAGGCTCGGTAAATGAGGCTTTAAGCAATGCATCAAAAGTAAATTTGTTCCAAGCAGATTTATATAAATTTTAAAATTTAGCTCCTCGCCGTCATATTCGTCGCTCCAAATGGCGATAAGCTTAAAGGCCGTATCGATGTGGGAGTAAAATTTGCTCGCGCCAAAGTCCGCAGCGCTTATGACGCCGATTCTAGGATCACTTTTAAGTTCGGTAAAATTTTTGATCGTTATCACCACGAAGCCTTTAAATTTTATCAAAATTTTACGCGCGAGCGGATAAGCTGCGCGCTTGCCCTTGCGTTATCGGCGTTAAATTCTATAAAATTTAATGCACGGCGGCGGATTTTAAAATTTACCGCCTTTTTTGCACTTTAACTTTTGGGGCGGTTTTTGCGCCTTGTGCTTTTGCCTGCGGGCGCTCGATGATGCGGATATTGGCGTTTGAGCGGAGCCTGTCGTTAAACTCGGCGACCGCTTTTTTGCGCTCGGAGGTTACGTAGCCCTCGATCGCCCTATCTTGCACGCTGTCAAAATCAAGCGTGCGAAGCCCCTTTTTGTCGTTTACGTAAAACATCTCGTAGCCGTTGCGCGTAGGGATTATCGGCGAAAATTTGCCCTGCTCGACGTTCGTGACGATGTATTTGAGCCCCTCGTCCATTTGATTGGCCTTGAGGGTTCCCTTCATCACATACACGTCGCTTGGGCGGAGCTTTGGATTTGCGCGGATCTTATCGAGTGAAGCCTGAGATTTTGCGATGTAGCGGGTGAGCGTGATGCTATCGAAAGTCGTGAATAATGAACTATTTTGGCTGTAAAATTTTTTGACATTTTCGGGGGTCGTGCGGTGCTGTACGTCTGCGAATATCGAGCCATAGAGCTTTTCTTCAAGCAGTGTGCGGCGGATATTTGCTTTAAAGTCATCGTAGTTTATACCTTGCTTTTGCACAGCGGTTTTGAGCTGGTCTAAGCTAAGCTTATTTTGATCGGCGATCGCTTTGAGCCTCGCGTCGATCTCCTCATCATTTACCGCGATACCGCGACGTTTAATCTCGGATTGTTGTAGCTTTTGCCCAATTAAAATTTCCATCGCGGCTTGCGGCGAAGCGCCCGTTAGTTTTTGAACTTTGGCTAGTTCGTAGCCGGTGATCGGCTCATTATCTACCACGGCGATGACGCCGTTTACTACTTCGGCATTTGCACAAACGGCACATATCATTGCGGAAAAAAGCAGTTTCTTTATCATTTTTAACCTTTATTTAGTCTTTTTGCTTTATAATTACAAGATCACGATTATAACATTAAATGGTAATTTTTGCAAAGGAATTTTTATGATAGTAACTCGTTTTGCGCCGAGTCCTACGGGATATTTACATATCGGCGGACTTAGAACGGCACTTTTTAGTTATCTTTACGCTAGGGCAAACGGCGGCAAATTCCTGCTGCGTATCGAGGATACTGATCTGAAGCGCAATTCGCAGGAGGCTGCTAAGGCAATCGAGGAAGCCTTTAAGTGGTGCAATCTAGACTATGACGGGCAGATCGTGTATCAAAGCTCGCGCTTTAATCTTTACAAACAATATGTCCAAAAGCTGCTAGATGAGGGCAAGGCATACAGATGCTATATGAGTAAGGACGAGCTGGATGAGCTGCGCGCGCAGCAAGAAGCTCGAAAAGAGCGTCCGCGCTACGATAACCGCTATCGCGATTTTACCGGTACGCCACCTGCAGGGATCGAGCCCGTAATCCGCATCAAATCCCCGCTTAGCGGTACGATAGAATTTAGTGACGGCATCAAGGGCGAGATAAAATTTAATGCCGCCGATATTCTGGACGATTTCATCATCGCGCGTTCCGACGGCACGCCTACGTATAACTTCACGGTCGTGATCGACGACGCGCTGATGGGCGTCACGGACGTGATCCGCGGCGACGATCATCTAAGCAACACCCCGAAGCAGATCGTGCTGTATAATGCGCTAGGCTTTAAAATCCCGAAATTTTACCACGTCGCGATGATTAACGGCACCGACGGCAGCAAGCTAAGTAAGCGTCACGGCGCTACCGACGTGATGGAGTACAAGCGCATGGGCTATCTGCCCCAAGCTCTGCTAAATTTCTTAGTGCGCCTGGGCTGGAGTCACGGGGATGATGAAATTTTTAGCATGGAGGAGATGAAGCGATACTTTGATCCTAACCATATCAGCAAGAGCTGTAGCACCTTCAACCAAACCAAGCTCGAGTGGTTAAACGCGCATTATATTAAAAACTCTGACGACAATGAGCTTGTCTTGCAGCTTGTGGAATTCGGCATCGATATCCGCTCGCACGCGAAAAAACATCTCATCGCCCAGCAGTACAAACAGCGCGCAAAGACGTTAGTGGAGATGGCCGAGGGCATTAAAATCCTTCTAAATCGCCCGAGCTGCTATGACGAGAAGGCGTATAAGAAATTTGTAACCGAAAGTTCGCTAAGCTTACTCGCAAAATTTGCGGATACTCTAAGCGCAAATTTAAATGCAAAGGAGTGCGAGGAGGAGACGATGGGGTTTTTGGACGCAAACGGCGCCAAGCTAAAGGATCTTGCCCAGCCTCTGCGCGTTGCGATCACGGGAGGCAGCGTTAGTCCGTCGATTTTTGAAATTTGTGAAATTTTAGGAAGCGACGAAGTTAAAACGAGAATTTCAAATTTAATCAAAAAAGGATTATAAAATGGCTAAAGTAAACGTTGAAGCAGCTTTGAAGTACCACATAGGTGGTAAAATCGGAACGAATGTAAAAACACCATGTGCTACGGCGGAGGATTTGGCGCTTGCATATACACCGGGCGTCGCGGAGCCTTGCAAAGTGATCGAAGGTGATCACGAAGCCGCGTTTAAATATACGAATAAAGCCAATCTCGTAGCCGTCATCACTAACGGCACGGCGGTTTTAGGACTCGGAGATATCGGCGCTATCGCCGGAAAGCCCGTAATGGAGGGCAAGGCGGTTTTGTTCAAAAAATTCGGCGGCGTAGATGCCTTCGATATCGAGATTGACGAAAAAGATCCTAAAAAGATAATTGAAATTTGCAAAGCGCTTGCGCCTACGTTCGGCGGTATAAATTTAGAGGATATTAAAGCTCCCGAGTGCTTCGAGATCGAGCGCGAGCTACAAAAATCCGTCGATATCCCAGTCATGCACGACGATCAACATGGCACCGCTATGATTACGGGCGCAGGGCTAATCAATGCAGCCCTCATCAGCGGCAAAAAGATCGAGGATATGAAGATCGTAGTCAGCGGCTCGGGCGCTGCTGGCATAGCGTGCGCAAAGATGTATCGTAATTTAGGCGCCAAACATATCATAATGCTCGATTCCAAAGGGGTGATCCATAAGGGCCGCACCGATCTTACCGAGCAGAAGAAAGAATTTGCCCTAGACACTGCAGATCGTACGCTAGAGGACGCGATGAAGGGCGCGGATATGTTTTTGGGTCTTAGCAAGCCGGGCGTTTTAACTAAAGAGATGGTAAAGACTATGGCGCCGCATCCAATCATTTTTGCGCTTGCAAATCCGGTACCCGAAATTTATCCAAGCGAGGTCGAGGAAGTACGAAACGACGCGATCGTAGGCACAGGTAGAAGCGACTTTGCAAATCAGATCAATAACGTTTTGGGCTTTCCGTATATCTTCCGTGGCGCGCTTGACGTAAGAGCCAAAAAGATTACCGAAAATATGAAAATTGCTGCCGCTCGCGCGATGGCAGATCTTGCTCGCGAAGAGGTTCCTGAAGAAATCCGCAAGATGCTGGGTAAGGATAACTTAAAATTCGGCAAAGACTACGTGATCCCAAATCCTTTCGATCCGCGCGTATTTGCCGTGATCTCGACGGCGGTCGCAAAAGCTGCGGTAGATGACGGCGTCGCTCGCGTCAAAGACTTTGACGCTGCGGCTTATAAAAAAAGCTTAGAAGCCAAAAAGCTATGATTTTTTGCTCCTGCGCGAGGCGAGATTAAATTTAAGAGGCGTAAATGAAAGATTTGGCTTTACTTACCGATTTTTATCAGCTTAGTATGATGCAGGGCTATTTTTTTACAAAGCCCGATCAGACGGCGGTTTTTGACGTTTTTTATCGCAAAAACCCAAGCGGCGGCGGTTATGCGATATTTTGCGGCCTAAGCGAGGTCGTGGATTATATCGAAAATCTCAGATTTAGCGACGACGACATCGCGTATCTAAAAAGTCTAAATTTTTTCAGGCCCGAATTTTTGGAATTTTTAAGAGGCTTTAAATTTAGCGGAGAAATTTACGCGATGGACGAGGGCGAAGTGGTGTTCGCGCATGAGCCGCTAATCCGCGTGAGGGCCAATATCATGGAGGCGCAGCTCATCGAGACGGCGATTTTAAACACTATAAATTTCCAAACTCTAGTCGCCACGAAAAGCTCGCGCATAAGCTTTAGCGCCAAAGGTGATTCGGTGATGGAGTTTGGCTTGCGCCGTGCGCAGGGGCGAAGTGCGGGCATCTACGGCGCAAAGGCCGCGATTATAGGCGGCTGCAGCGCTACGTCAAACGTGCTTGCCGCAAAGAAATTTGACGTGCCCGCGATCGGTACCCACTCGCACTCTTGGATTCAGAGCTTTGATAGCGAGCTGGAGGCGTTTCGCGCCTACGCTAAAATTTATCCGAACAGCACGCTTTTGCTTGTCGATACCTACGATACTCTCGCAAGCGGCGTGCCGAATGCGATCAAGGTTTTTAAAGAGCTTCGCGCCAGCGGTCATGAGCCGCTTGGAATCCGCATAGATTCGGGCGATCTGGAGTATCTGACCAAGCAGGCGCGTAAGATGCTCGATGCTACGGGCTTTGAGAACGCAAAGATCACCGCATCTAACGATCTGGACGAATACGCGATCGATCAGCTTAAGCTTTTCGACGCCAAAATAGATAGCTGGGGGATCGGCACGAGGCTCATCACCGGCGGAGATAGTTCGAGCCTCGGCGGCGTGTATAAGCTAAGCGGTATCGAAAAAGATGGCGAGATCATAGCTAAGATCAAAATTTCAAACGATCCGCGCAAGATCAATAATCCCGGCTACAAGCAGGTCTTTAGACTCTATGACAAAGATAACGGCATGGCACTTGCCGATCTGATCGCGCTTGATGGAGAGAGCATAGACGAAAGCGCGCCGCTTGAAATTTTTCACCCTCTTTACACCTACAAGCGTAAAATTTTAACGAATTTCAGCGCGCATAAGCTCTTGCGTCCCGTTTTTAAGGAGGGCAAATTCGTAGGCGTGCGCCGCACGGTAAGCGAGATCGCGCGTTTTAGCAAGGAGCAGAAGAGCAAATTTTGGCTTGAGCACCTTCGCAACGTCCATCCGCAGAGCTACAAAGTGGATCTCTCTCAAAAGCTTTGGGATATCCGAAAATCACTCATCAACGAGTGCAACCTCAATTTAAAGGAAAAATATGTTTAAAGTTCTATCGTGCGCCGCTTTGGCGTTAGTTTTACTAGGATGCGGCTCAAACCAGCTCCGCCAATCCCCGGATAGCGCTATGAATAAGCAAGCACAGAGCGAAAAAACCATAACCAAAGAGAATGCGAAGACCTTCTATTTCGTCGATGAGCAGGGCAAAAAGCTATCGCTTAGCTCAAACGACGATTTTAATACCGCCGTGTTAGAGGACGATAGCGGCAAAAGTTACAACCTCAAGCGCGAGCGTGCCGCCGACGGCATCTATATGGAGAACAAAGACGGAGTGAGCATCCACTTCAAAAAAGGTGAGGGCATAGTGGAGTTTAGCAAATACAAATCCATCCCGATCACCGAGGTCAAATAAACTTTAAAATTTTTGGTTAAATTCCGATTTAGCGCCGGAATTTAACCCTTTTTTCCTGCGCTAAATTCGGAGAAAGTTATGTTATTAGGCAAAATCGATTATCTAAATTTGCTCCCTTTTCACGTATTTTTAAAATCCCTTCCGCTGCCGTCTTATGTTAAAAAATCGATAGAATTTAAAAAAGGGGTACCGAGCAAACTCTGCGCCGATCTTTATAGCCGCAGGATAGATGCCGCGGTGATCTCGAGCATCGAAAGCCGCCGCGCAAAATACTCCAAACTGCCTCTTGGAATCGTCGCAAAGCGTGAAGTACTAAGCGTACTCGTGCGCAAAAACTCGGCGCCCAGGCTTGATCCCGCATCGATGAGCTCAAATATGCTAGCCCGCGTGCTGGATCTTAGCGGCGAGGTGCTGATCGGCGATAATGCTCTAAAGGCGCTGCTTTCGCAGGGCAGGGATAAATTCTACGATCTTGGCGAAATTTGGCAGCAGCGCACGGGCCTACCTTTCGTTTTCGGGCGGCTGTGCTGCGTGAAAAACGAAAAAACCTACTCGCGCCTGGCGACGAAATTTTTGCGTTCGCGCATTAAAATTCCAAGATATATCCTGCAAAGCTACGCCCTTTCGCGCGGCATAAAAGAGCGCGAAATTTTAAATTATCTGAAATTTATCGATTATGAGATCGGCGTCCGCGAGGAGCTGGCGCTGAAAAAATTTATCGCCAAAGCCAAAAAATTAAAATTTAATCCGGTTCAAAAGGAGGAGCTATGAAATCTTACATCGACGGCTTGCTGCTAAATTTAAAGCGCGCCAATCCCGGCCAGGAGGTCTTTATCCAAGCATCGACCGAGATTTTATACTCGCTCATACCGCTTCTAAAGCGCGACGAGCGATACGTGAAAAATAAAATTTTAGAGCGCATTTTAGCGCCCGAGCGCACGATGATGTTTCGCGTCGTCTATATGAGCGACGGCGGCGAGCCCTGCGTGCATACGGGATATCGCATAGAGTTCAACTCCGCCCTGGGCCCCTACAAAGGCGGACTGCGCTTTCATCCGAGCGTAAATTTGGGCGTTTTAAAATTTTTAGGGTTTGAGCAAATTTTTAAAAATTCCCTCACGGGTCTTAATATCGGCGGCGCAAAAGGCGGCGCAAATTTCGATCCCAAGGGCAAGAGCGACGGCGAGATTATGAGATTTTGCCAAGCTTTTATGTTGGAACTTCACCGCCTAATCAGCTCTAATACCGACGTTCCCGCGGGCGACATCGGCGTGGGCGGTCGCGAGATCGGCTATATGTACGGCGCGTATAAAAAGCTCACCCGCAGATTCGACGGCGCGCTTACGGGCAAGGGGCTAAGCTGGGGCGGCAGCCTCGCGCGCACCGAGGCTACGGGCTACGGATCGGTCTATTTTGCAAACGAGATGCTCGCTACCAGAGGCGATTCGCTGCACGGCAAAATTTGCACAATTTCAGGCGCCGGCAACGTCGCGATCTACACCGCCGAAAAGCTATATCAAATGCAGGCTAAGCCCGTCACCGTGAGCGATTCTACGGGCTTTATCTACGATGCCGAGGGAATCGACGTGGCGCTTCTTAAAAAGCTAAAAGAGCAGCTGCGCGTGGGGCTTTGCGAATATATCAAGGAGCGTCCTAACGCAAAATTTATCCCAGTTAACGCCTATCCCGCGGGGCGTAACGGCGTGTGGAGCGTGCCGTGCGACGCAGCGTTTCCGAGCGCTACGCAAAATGAGCTTAATCTGCAAGACGTAAAGACTCTCTGTGCCAACGGATGCCGCATGGTTTGCGAGGGCGCGAATATGCCAAGCACGCTTGAGGCGATCGATTTTATGCTCGCGCAAAAAGACTTTCTTTTCGGCCCTGCGAAGGCGGCGAATGCGGGCGGCGTGGCTACGAGCGGGCTTGAGATGGCGCAAAACGCGCAGATGGCGTCGTGGAGCTTCGAGGAGGTCGATAGCAAGCTGCGCGAGATTATGCGCCACATATTTCGCACTAGTTACGAGACCTCGAAGGAATTCGGCGTGGAGGGCAATCTCGTGCTGGGCTCGAATATCGCGGGCTTCCGCCGCGTAGCCGACGCGATGCTGGATCAAGGGCTGGTTTAGGCCTGCTTATCGCGCCCAAAGTCGCAGCTCGCTTTTAAATTTAAACTCTTTAAATTTACGGCAAGCTTTTTGATTGCTTTGATAAAATTCCAATCGTTTGTGCCGAGGAGATAGCCGCTCATCGCTATAATTTACTCTGTGCGTCTTACATTGGCATCTTGTGCGCTGCGTAAATTTTAAATGGCGCTCGATCGGCGCGGTTTTAAATTTAAGTCATCGCAGAGCCGATTTTAAATTTAACCGCAAGTGCGCAAAGCTCCCGCTGCCAAATTTTATCTTTAAATTTGGCGGGTAAATTTTGCCCGTTAAAATTTAGCTTTGAAATTTTACGTTTAAAATTTAACTCGAAGCCGCTTTCAAATTTAGCCTAAAATTTTATCTCAGCTCGCCCACGCAGCGCGTAAATTTAAACCGAGCGCAGGCTGAGCGTTTACCGCAGTTTGGCATAATGGCGCAAATTTTATCCAAAGGTTGCAATATGAAAAAATTTATAGTTTTACTCGCCGCTGCGTCGCTGTCGCTTGCGCATGCAGACGTTACGGATATCCTGAAGCAGGGCGCGGACGTGCTCGGTGCGACTCATAGCGGAAACTACAAAGAGCTGCTCGCTTCCGCCACAAACCGCGCCGTAGCCGAGCTCGCCAAGGGCTACATCCACAGCAAGACCGCTAAAATCGAGCTTCCCCCTTCTCTTAAGGCGGCTGCGAAGCTTGCGAGAAAGGTGGGCGGCGATAAATGGGAGCGCGAGCTCGTCGTGAGTATGAACGATGCCGCCACCAAGGCGGTGAGCGGTGCGAGCAAGATATTTTTGCAAGATCTGAAATCTATGAGCGATGCCGACGTTAAAAAGCTCATCGGCGGCGGCGACACGGCGCTTAGCGAGTATTTGCAGAGCAAATCGGGCGCGAAGCTGCGGGCGGTTTTTAGACCGATCGTAAGCGATATGATGAGCAAAAACAGCTTCGCGACGGCGTATAACGGGCTAAATTCCTTCGCGCAAAGCAAGATCGCGGGCAATGAAGCGGTGCAAAACATCGCGCGCGGGCTGGGCGCGAGCGAGTATCTGCCTAAGCAGGGCGAGGATTTGAATGATTACATAACGCAAAAGACGCTGGACGGGCTATTTACGGTGATGAGGGAAAAAGAAAGCGCGCTTCGCGGCAGCGCCGTCGGCAAAGGTGCGGGGATTTTGGGTAAGGTGCTGAAATAAAGCTCGCGGCGAGACTTTGGCGTAAATTCCTCCCCATATCTGCTTATAATTGTTTTGCTGCCGCCTGCGTAGTCTAAATTGCGCGCAAAGTGCCCGCTCGCGCGAAGCGGCTGCTTGCATTAAAGCGGGCGCGCGGCGGAATTTAGAGGTTCGTTTGTCGCGCTTGGAGCCTGTTTGCTTAAGACGATAATCTTAACGCGGAGTTTAATCCGCGAAATTTGAAATTTCGCAATACGCAAACAGTTTGAAATTTTAAAATTTCACGTGGAGTTTTAGAATTTCGTGCGGCAATTGAATGCGCGTATATCTAGCGCTTACGTTTGAAATTTTACAAAGCGACGGAGTATCGGGAAATAGGGCGGTAGCCGATAAAAGAGCAAGGGTAAAGAAAGAAAGTCGTCTTGTAAATTTCATCGCTTTTTAAATTTACGCTTTTTGATCTTCGGAGCTTTAGCGTTTTGCTCGGAAGCGTTTCCTTGTCGATACACGCCGTCATTTTTATACTCTGTTAGCTTTTTGCCGCAGTATGAACAAATTTGATCGGTATCTTTGACGTCCTCGTACAGGTAAAATTTAAAGCAGTCCTTGCACCACATATATTGTGGATATCTTTTTATGCTCTTTTCAGGATGGAGGGCGAGGTAAAAAAACGAGATACTAATAAGTAAAACCAAAAATCCAGAGATAAGAAAAGGATATCCGATTTTGCTTTGTATTCCTGCAGGATCTTCCGTTGTAAAAATTTCTATAGATATTATTAAAAGGTTTAAGCCTATCAAGGCATTAATCACTCTACCTATTTTTTTGTTTATGAAAATTCCTGCAGAAGTAAACAATACGCCGATGATAAAAATCTTGATAATATAGACCGGCTCAACTGCGCTCCAGCCTCCGTATTTAAAATACATCTTTCCGCTAAAGTAGCCAAGAATACTTTCAAATACAAAAAATGCGCCCAAAAGTATTAAACCTATCCTAGTGCTCATTTTTTATTCCTATGGCTTTTTTGAGATAGTTGTCATTGTTTGAATAGCGCCCCATTAGGCTGTAGCTTGTTGTCGGGGGCATACTTTCATTAAGCATATCGTTAGTAAAATTTATCAAATTTAATAAAATATCTATTTTAGCCATCAATGCTGTATTCACCCTTTCGCCCTCACACCTCTATAACCACATCCTTATACTTTTCATAAAGCCTCGGCTTTAAAATTTTATCACGATACTCTTTGCCCGCCTTAGTCATACACATCCAGTGGCTAAATCTACTCCAGGTATCGGGATTTTTCCAAGTTATCTCTGCTCGGGGAGTGATGTTCTCCTCCTCTAAAAATTTATATCCAAAAAAGAAATTATCTCTAAAATAGACCCACTTTTCATAAAGCGACATACCTAGATCGATCTTGGATAAATTCGTATCGAAGTCAGCCCATTTATTTCTTAAATTTTCGCCCTCTACGCCGAAGTCTATCATACCCCCTAAAAATAGTTGACCCATTACTCCGAAGTATTCTCCCGCGTATGTCGGATAGGCTGAAATTTCAGGATCATCTTCGTCCGCTAGCATATAGTCGCTTCGGATAATCCCATATAGTTCAAACCATTCGTACCAATCAAAGATTTCATATTCAAGGTAATCCAAAATATCTTTTTTTCTGGTACCGGGAATTTGAGCTAATATGCGAATAAACGAATCCATCCAGCAATCAAATCCTAAAGCCTTATAAAGTTCTTCATCTTTGTTAAAAACCCAGCCGTATAGTTCATTCGGTTTCAAAATTTTAAATTTCATAGTATCTCCTTTTTAAATTTAATCGGTTGCCGATAGAATTTACCTCATCGATCCGTTTGGTTGATCTCATAAACTCGTTAATATAAAAATTATTTGATTCCGAGAGCTTGGGCATACTTTTTATTATTTCATCTAAATCGACGCTCTTTATTTCGGCGCAATTTTTTACATCGCCGCAGATACCGATAAAAATAAAATCGTCTCTATTTTTGCCTATAAATTTACCCTTTGCGTAATAGCCGCCTTCAAATTTTTCATAGGCTATATAATATAATATTTGCTTTAAAATTTCACTTTGATCCAGCTTAAAATAGGTGCAGAATTCCACGCCCTGTATATCTTGCGATATGTCGGTGGCGCCTACAGAGCTTCTTTCATATTTTTTAAGATCTATTTTTCCGATATTGTTTTCATCTCCTTCGCCTATTGCTCCAAGCACGCGAAAATCCCTATCTATCTCGCCGTAAATATCAAAAAACAGATAACTGCCCTTAAAGCTTTTATAGGCGAATTCCTTTACGGCGTCCTTAACAATTTCGATATTTGCAAGCATAACTTCGGTCTTTTTGTAAGATTCGTTTTTTATCTCGACTTCGATCATCTAAGCACCTTTATTTGTCTCGCTTAATTTAAATTTTTCCAATCCTCTTTCTTTACGCCGAATTCAAATTCGGCCTGCTTAAACGCACCCTCTATGCTTTCATGATAGGTATCGGTTTGCTCTTTCCCCGATTCGTCGAGATAGAACAGATAAAATCCGCTATCGCCGTCATATTGAACGATGCTTAAAGCAAACGGCTGCGGCAAAATTTTATTGCCGTCGTAATGAGTAGTATTTCCGGTAGCTACGAAGCTCTTTTTACTATCTTTCAGATAAATTTTATATAGCTCTTTCATAATGCTTTCGCTAAATTTTAATCCGTTAGCCATTTTACCACATACTCCAATAATTCCTCTAAATTCTCAGCTCCGCAACTTCCTTTGAGTTCGTTTTCCGTGGCATTGATGAAAAACCAATCCTCGTCATCTCTATCGATATTTATTTTGATCGGCTTTTTCCCGCTCTCGCCATCGATTTTAATCAACCAACCGGGATTATCGACCGTTTCTAGCGTAAGGCCATATTCATGCTCCCATTCTCCGTCGCATTTGGAAGCATACCAGTTTTGTATGAGTTTTAGATTATTCATTGCTCCTCCTTTAATTTTATAAATTTTAAAATTCCCGATCCATTGGGCTTTGATATTGCAATTGAAGCAGGGCTTCTTTGCTATTTAAATTTAATCGCTTATTAAAAATTTCTTTTCCAAGCCATCTTTATTTACGGTGATTATCTTCGAGTTCGGAATATTTAAAAATTTTATAGCTTTTTCATCCAGTTCAGACAATGGCTCCTCGTGATTAAATTTGGTTTTAAAGTAATATAAGAAAAGATCGCCCGTTCGATTTTCATCCATAAGCTTGCATTATGCACCTATCGTTTGAATCGCCGCTACCATATCGGTTTATCATCATAAACGGCTCGCAGCTCTTATGAAACGGGAAGCGGCCGAAATTAAAAAGATTGCCGACGAGCTCAAATACAAGGACAAAAAACAGAAATAAAATGAATAGCTTGATCATTCTGCGTTTCATTGCGGCGTTTCCTAAATTTTGAAATAAAAAATTCGTTTGTGTTTTAAATGCCAGACGATATTTGCGCTCAAGTCGCGGGTGCGCTTAAGCGCTAGTAGTAGCGGTCAGGCGCAAAATTTACGACGCTATCTCGCCTTTTGCCGCGCCGGCTGCGGCGGATTCGCTTTCGTCCATAATGATGAGCTGTTTTGCGCGCTTGATCTTGGCATCGTCGCGAAACACCGCGCGCACCTTGTCCATGCCGGTGTAAAATTCCTTCATCAAAACAAGGCACAAATACGCGCCAAATTCCGTCGTGTGGATGATCTCACCCTCGATCCGCACGGCTCCTGCTAGCCTTAGCAGGCTAAGCTCTCTGCCCAATTCGCGGCGCAGGCTTAAATCGTTTGCGGAGTTAAATTTAGCGATATCGATCTCGCCGTTGAAAAGCTCGGTCAAAAAGAGGTATTTCGCGCGCTCGGATCTGCTAAAATCGCAAGTGGCGATGACGGTGCTTTCGTTTTTGCGCACCCTGCTTGCGTACTCTTCGAGGTTGAACGCATTTATGAGCAGCCTGCCGCCTAAGAAACTAAACGCGCCGCTTCCGATGCCTACGTATTCGTGGTTTGTGCCTACATACTCGTCGTTGATGTTTGATTTTTCGCGAGCGAAAGCCCATGCGTTGCTGCGGTGCCAGCTAGAAAATTCCTTGCAGATGATAGAGTAAAATTCCTCTTCGTGATCTACATTGCTAACGCCGAGGCTCCGCGCTATTTGATCGCGCATCAAAGGGGATTTCATCAGCGGATACAGCGTGATCTGCTCCGGTTTTACCGCCTTTGCCGCTTCGATGTCGCGAAGTAAAATTTCGCGAGTTTGAAACGGAAAATTAAAGATCAGATCCAGGCTTAAAATCGGCAAAATTCCGACCGCTCGAGATAGCTTTTCTTGCAAAATTTCGCCTGAGCCGAATTTGTCGTAGCGCGAAGCTTTGCGTAAAATATCATCATCAAAGCTCTGAACCCCCACGCTTAAGCGGTCTATGAGCCCGCGAAATCGCAGCAAGCTCTCAGGCTCGATGTGGTTGGGATCGCTCTCGCACGAGACCTCTTTGATGTTAAAAAGCGACTTTGCAAGCTCCAGCGTGCGCGCTAGCTCATCCTCGTCGATGAGCGTCGTGCCGCCGCCCACATAAAGCGTCTCAAAGTCGTAGCCTGCGTCTTTAGTGTGCTGCATCTCGGTGCGTAGCGCGCAGAAATACGCCTTGCACGTACCGCGCTCGTAGGCGTATTTATGAAAGGAGCAGTAGGGACAAAACGTGTGGCAGAAGGGTACGTGCATGTAGAGCATATATTTTTTATCGGGGTTTGGAATTTTAGCGATATTTTCCTGCGTGATGTCGATCCTGAGGGAGTTGTAGAGGAATTTTTGCATGGTGTCGGCGGCATATTTTTTGGCGAAGCTATGCACCATTTGACTGATAAAATTCATAAAACTTTAACCTTTTTTAAACTTAAAAACTAATTTTTGAAGTTTATCGAAAACTAACTTATAAATTTATCAATAATTCAATAAAAAGCGTAGCGCCGCCATATATATTAGCGTAGGAAGAGCTATCGTAACGAGCGAATTGCGAAATTTAGCATGCACGACAAACGCTATAATCAGGCAAGATAGCAGCGTCGCCGTTTGCAGCGCGTCCGCGCTAAAAGCTCGCTCGCCTGAGAAGCTAGGCAGCATCGTTTTAAGTGCATAGATCGTCAAAACGACCATTATCAAAAGTCCGGAGTTTTTCTGCAGATACGCCAGATTTGGACTCGCGGTCTTTTTCTTAAAAAGAAACAGCGGCAAAAATCGCGTCAAAATCGTAGCGAGCGAGGCTAGAAAGATATAGGGCAAAATTTCCACTACCTACTCCTTTTTAAGAATTTTCGCAGTCTGCGTCCCGCGCGCGAAGGTCGCTCGAAGTATTTGCGAAAGAGCAGCAGTACCGCAGTGCCAAAAATCAGAGTGCCGAATAAAAAGTATTTTGCAGGAAAGATAAAAAGCCCCACAAACGCGCAGCCAAAGCCCAGAAATAGCACTTTGTACTGCGGATTTGCTTTAAAAACCTCATAGGTTAGCATCGCAAAAAGCGCCGTCAGGCTAAACTCGACCCCGCTAAAATCAAGCTTTAAGCTTGCCCCCAAAACAGCCCCCGTAACGACGCCCGCAACCCAGTAGGATTGATTTAAAACTGCCGTTAGATTATAGAGCAGATCAAGCTCTTTTAGTCTTTGCGGCGTTACGGGTCGCTCGCCGCCAAGCTCCTCGGGGCGCAAAAAAGCGCGCGCTTTTAGCAGTGCAAAGGTTTCGTCCGTAAGGGCATATACGGCGTAAATTTTATGACGCACGAAGCGCAGCTCGTCCAACAACGACATTGTATAGAAAAAATGGCGAAAATTTAGCAAAAACGCCACGACGAAGGTATCTACGAGCGAGGCGTGAGTTACGATGAAGGCGATCAGCACGAACTCCACGCTGCCTGCGTAGATTAGCAGTGAGGTTAGCGCCAGCGCCCATACGGGCAGGTCTTGGCTGATGCCGTAGATACCAAATGCCAGCCCCAGCGGCACGTAGCCCATCATCACGGCGAGGGTGGATCTGAAAATTTCGATTTTACTCATAGCTTTCCTAAATTTAAAAGCGCGATTTTAGCTAAAATTTTATTAAATTTTCAAAGGCGTGCGGGCGGGATCTGCGCCGTTGCGAGCGGGTTTTGCGCTGTAGCGCGTCGTAAGAGGAGCTGTAAAATTTGCTCGCTTCGGCACCATGAAATTTTAAAATTTAGCCTACGTAGAATTTTGCGAAATTTTAAAATTTTAGAGAGCGGATTTTTAAATTTAGCCTAAAATACGTGGCGCAAAAGCACGAATGCAAACGCCGAAAGTAGCGCCGAGACGGGCAGGGTGATGATCCACGCTAGCCCGATCGGCTTCATTAGCGACCAGTTCGTGCTGTGATTTACCAAGCCGATGCCTAAAATAGCGCCGATTAGCACGTGGGTCGAGGAGATCGGCAGCCCCAGCACCGATGCCGCCATGACGACGACGGCGCTTGCGAGCTCGGCGCTAAAGCCCGAGGCCGGGTGGATTTTTGTAAGATTGGTGCCTACGGTGGCGATTACCTCTTTGCCGATGAACCAAAGCCCCGCTATGAGGGCTACTGCGAACATTATCATAATCTGCTGCGGCACGGGAGTGGAGGGATTGATACTATTCGTAGCCATCGTATCGATGATGGCGGCAAACGGACCCACGGCGTTTGCGATGTCGTTGCTGCCGTGCGAAAAGGCAAAGCCGCTAGCGGTGAGTACCTGCAGCCAGCTAAACATCAAAAACGCGGATTTGTTTAAATTTGAGCGGCGTAGGGTTTTAGCGAAAATAAACATCAAAAGCCAGGTAATCAGCGTCGACATACCGATGATTAGGTAGTTGTAAAAATTCGTAAGCCCGAAATTTAGATTATGCAGCCCCTTAAATATCAACATCGCCGAGATTACGAAAGCGCCGATACCCGCTACGGCAGGAATCCCGTACTCTAGGGCCTTGTGGGATTTGAGCTTCTCTTTTTTCGCGTCAAGCTCGATCACCTTTTTATAATACTCGCTATCCAGCTCGCTTGGGTCGAAATCTGGATCGCGCATCGCATAGATATCGTGATTTAGCGCCTCTGCATAGGCGATCTTTTGAATGTCGTCCAGGGTCTCGAAGGTCTTTTTATGCAATTTGCGGAGAGATTTTTTTTCGCGCTTTATGCGGTCGATCTTTATTTGAGCGTAGCGGTTGTAATCCAAAATATAATGTTTGATAAGCCAGAAAATTCCAAAGGAGATCACTCCGCCCAAAATCGGCGAGAGCACCCAGGAAATCGCTATTTTGCCGATCTTATCCCACTGCACGAGCCACAGCGCGGAAGCCTCTGCGATATTAAGCAGGGCGCCTAGCGTAAGTCCCGAGCCCACGATACCGCCGATGATAGCGTGCGTAGTGGATACGGGCAAACCCTTTCTGCTGGCAAAAAGCAGCCACGCGCCCGCCGCAAAAAGCGCGCTCATCATTACGTAGATAAAGTCTCTCGGATGTACGTCCATTTTGCTAAGATCGATTATGCCGCTGCGAATCGTCGAAGTTACTTCGCCGCCTGCGATTACCGCGCCGCTTGCTTCAAATACCGCCGCGATACAAAGGGCTTGCGCGATGCTAAGAGTGCCGCTTCCGACGCTAGTACCGAAGGAATTTGCCACGTCGTTTCCGCCGATATTAAAGGCCATAAAGATGCCCAAAAATACCGAAACTAAAAATAGCATTTTATCGCCGCTTCCTATAAAACCGAATCCCCAGATAAGAAAATAGATTGTTACGCCACAGAATATGCCGTAGAAAATGAGACTTATCTTGCTAGATTTCATAGCTCTCCCTTAAAATCCGCGAAATTTTACCACACGCGCCTTAATCCCCACTAAATTGCACGGGCGAGGTATATAAATTTTAATTTTAAAAGCGAATTTAGTGGCGCGCGCTAAGCTTTATTAAATCAATACTTCGTTACAATCCGCATTAAATTTTAAAACCGAGGCGAAAAATGTCTAGAATTCCGCTGCAAAGCCCATATTTCGGAATATTCATAATGCTAATCCTGGCTTTTTGCGTCTTTTCGCTCATCGTTAAACTATCCTCTTTGGTAGGCTCGCGTTTGGCAGACAGGCGCGACGAGCGGCTAAAGGGTGAAATTTACGAAAGCGGACCCGAGGCCATCAAACAGCCTAACCGAATGAACTCCCACTTTTTTTTGATAGCCGTGCTTTTCATACTTTTTGACGTCGAGATTATCTTTATGTTTCCGTGGGCGGTAAATTTTAAAATTTTAGGTGTGTTCGGGCTTGTAGAGATGGCGTTTTTCATCGTATTATTAGGCATCGGTTTCATCTACGCCTGGAAAAAAGGAGCGCTAAATTGGCAGAGCATAAGATAAACTACGCGCGCGAAAACGGGCTTCCCGTAGTTCTCACCACCGTCGATAAACTGATCGCGTGGGGCAGGAGTAACTCCTTGTGGGCGATGACATATGGGCTTGCGTGCTGTGCGATCGAGATGATGGCGGCGGGCGCGGGCAGATTTGACTTTGACCGCTTCGGTACGATATTTCGCGCAAGCGCCAAGCAATCGGACGTGATGATAATCGCGGGCACGCTTAGCAAAAAGCACGCCGAGTTTACGCGCCGCCTATATGACGCTATGCCAGAGCCCAAATGGGTCATCAGTATGGGCAGTTGCGCCAATACTGGAGGGATGTTTAATACCTACGCGACGGTGCAGGGCTGCGATCGCATAGTGCCCGTGGATATCTATCTGCCCGGATGCGCGCCTCGTCCCGAGACGCTACAGTTTGCGCTGATGGTGCTGCAAAAAAAGATCCGCACCCAAACTCCGCGCCGCGCACAAAAGGCAAAAAGGCTGATCTGATGAGAAAATTTAATCCCAAAGGCGATCAGAGTAAAAAGAATTACTACAAAGACAGATTTTTCATCCCCGAGGAAACGCCGAAGTTGGAGGTAGCCAAAAGCGATTTCAAAGACGATCTGGACGCGCTTGAAGGCGTTAAAATTTTAAACTCGTACGTGGAATTTAACACCCTCGTGCTCTACGTAGAGCCTGCACAAAATTTAGCGGCGCTGCGTGCGCTTAAGAGCGCCGGATATGAAATTTTATGCGAGCTAAGCGGAGTGGATTTTACCGAGGCTCGCGGCGGCATCGAGGTTTTTTATCAGCTTTTGGATATCAAAAGGGCGCGCCGCGCGCGACTAAAGTGCTTCGTGCCGAATGAGAGCTTTTTGCAAAGCGCTGCGGGCATCTACAAAAGCGCGAACTGGGCAGAGCGCGAACTATACGATATGATGGGCGTTTGGATTGAAAATCATCCAAATTTGGCGCGCCTAATAATGCCTGATGATTGGTTCGGACACCCGCTTTTGAAGTCCTATCCGCTGCAAGGAGACGAGTTTGCTAAGTGGTACGAGGTGGATAAAATTTTTGGGGTTGGCGCGCGCGCGCGGATCGGCGAAGAAAACCGAAATTCCGCATTCGTGGATGAAAAAGATACCTTTAACTTCGCGCGGCTCTATCACGAGAGCGGTTGCGGCGAGCCGCGCCCGCAAGAGAAAATTTTACAAGAGTATCAGGAAGAGGGCGGCGTGCGCTTCGTAAAACGCGTTAAACGCGGAATTTACAAGATCATCACAAAGAGAAAATAATGCAAAATCCAAGCAAGCTAAGACCGTTTTTCGAAAACATCGAGTACGAGCGCGAGGGCGCGAATATGATCTTAAATTTCGGTCCGCAGCACCCAAGCGCGCACGGCCAGCTAAAGCTCGTGCTGGAGCTTGACGGCGAGCGAATCGTGCGCGCCCGCCCGGGCGTGGGCTACATGCACCGAGGCATCGAAAAGATGGCCGAAAATATGATCTACGCAGAATTCGTCCCCGTGACGGATCGCATCGATTACATCGCATCGGGTTCGAACAACTACGGCTTTTGCGCCGCGGTTGAGAAGCTCTGCGGCATTGAAGTGCCGCGCCGCGCGCAGATCATCCGCACGATCTTGCTGGAGCTTAATCGCATTAGCTCGCACCTTCTGTTTTTGGGCACGCACGCGCTTGATATCGGCGCGATGACGGTATTTCTCTACTGCTTTCGCTCGCGCGAATACATACTTGATCTCATAGAGAAATACTGCGGCGCGCGCCTTACGCACAATAATATCAAAATCGGCGGCGTATTTTTGGATCTACCTAACGGCTGGCTAGAAGAGATGTTGAAATTTTGCGACGAATTCCCGAGTGATATTAAAGAATTTGAAGATATGCTCGATACGAATAGAATTTGGCTAATGCGAACCGAAGGGGTGGGTGTGATCTCGCACGAAGCGGCTCTTAGCTGCGGCTGTAGCGGCGTGACGCTCCGCGCTAGTGGGCATGCTTGGGATATCCGCAAAGAGGAGCCCTATCTCATCTACGACGAGCTTGATTTTGACGTGCCGTATGCGATCGAAGGCGATTGCTACGCGCGTTATAAGTGCTATATGGCGGAGATGCGCGAGAGCCTTAAAATTTTGCGCCAGTGCGCGAAGCACTATCCGCTAAGCGATCTGCAAATTTTAGCGATCGATCCCGCTTACGTAAATCCCAGCAAAGAGCAGATCATGACGCAAAACTACTCGCTGATGCAGCATTTCGTGCTGGTTACGCAGGGCTTGCGCCCGCCCGTGGGCGAAATTTACGCCGCGAGCGAGAGTCCTAAGGGCGAGCTTGGATTTTATATCCGTTCGATGGGCGAAAGCCGCCCCTACCGCCTTAAGATCCGCACGCCGAGCTTTTGGCACTGCGCGGTCTATGAAGAAATTTTACCCGGGCAGTATCTTGCCGACGCTGCGGCGATAATCGGCAGCACGAATATCATTTTAGGTGAGGTGGATCGATGAAGCGCTACGATTTGAGGCATTTGGGCGATAAATTTTTAAACCGCATGGGCGAAATTTTAAAAAATTCCGCTCGCGGCGAGACGATGATCTTTATGTTTGAGATGGGCGATTTCAGCGCGGTTCAAAAAAGCGCAGATCTGGTAGAGGGGCTAAATTCCACGCTTTTAAGCTCGATTCGTTATAACCAAGTCGATTGGATGGTCGTCGCCAAAAAGGGGAGAGGATGAAAATTTTAAATTTCGCGTCGCTGCTTAGCTTGCAAAATCCCGCGCTTGCAGAAGGTTTTAAGAGCGCTGAAATTTTAAGCGTATCGCCGCTGCAAGACCCACATCTTCCAGGCGAGCTGATAAAATGCGAGATCGGCGCGCAAAGCTTCGTGCTGGCGCTAATCTGCGCTAGTTTTTGCGACGAGCCCTATTTCGCGGAGCTGGATCTGGAGTATCTAAGCGGTGAAAGCAGCGTGGGCGAGGAGGAGATCGAGCAGATCGCGGAGTTTCTGCAAAGCGGCTGCGACGCGCTTTTGATCGACGATGCGCTCATTAAAACTCATCCCGACGCCGAAAATATCAAAGCTTTTATATCTATCATAGCGGCAAAATTCGGGGTTAAAATTTTAAGCTTACGCGGCGAGCGAGCGGATTTGGACGCGCAAGGGCGGGCAAATTTAAGTCCTCTAAAAGAGCCTGAGAATTTCGACGGCGCCGTGGTTTTCAAACACGATTCGGACGACCGATTAATCGGCGGAAGGTATTTTAGCATGGTCGCTAAGATCAAACACGGCGATCGCGTCCGTATCAAAACGCCGCACTTAAATTTAGAAAAAGAATTTATTTTGGATGAGGAGCTAAAGGGCACGATCGCGCTTTTGGGCTCGGGCGGGCATGGCTTTGGCGGTTATAATTTCGAACTCGCAGAAATTTCTAAGGTTTAAAATGGCAAAGATCACGATCGACGGTAAAGCTTGCGAGTGCGACGAGGGTGAGTATATCTTGCAGGTCGCGCGTCGTTGCGGCGTTTTCATCCCTGCGCTTTGTTATCTAAGCGGCGGTACGCCGACATTAGCATGCAGGCTTTGTATGGTTGAAGCGGACGGCAAGCGCGTCTATAGCTGCAACGCCAAAGCCAAAGACGGCATGGTCGTTTACAGCCGCAGCCCCGAGATTGACGCCGAGCGCGAGGCGATCACGCAGGTTTATTGTATCAACCATCCGATGGCGTGCGGGGTTTGCGATCAAAGCGGCGAGTGCGAGCTTCAAAATTTAGCCCATCTGATGCGCACAAATACCCAAAGCTACGCTATCCGCGATACGGCGCGCGAGGTGCAGGATTGGGGATATTTAAGCTACGATCCTAGCCTTTGTATCGTCTGCGAGCGCTGTATCACCGCCGCAAAAGACCGCTTGGGCGTAGATGCTTTTAAGCTCGTCCCGCGCGGCGGAGATGCGCTAAGTAAGGAGCAAAAGGACGCGATGCCCAAAGACGCCTACGCCGTGTGGAACAAGCTGCAAAAAAGCCTAATCGCGCGGGTAAATGAAAATGATGATTGCGTAAACTACGGCGAGAGCGCGGCAGTCTGCCCGACGGGGGCTCTAGTAGAGCGCGCGTTTAAATACGTTTCAAACGCCTGGGAACTGCGCCAAATCCCCGCTTCCAACCCGCACAGTAGCGACTGCGAACTGCTTTATTACGAGATCAAGCGCCGCGGCATAGGCGACGCACGTGAAAAAATTTATCGCGTTAGCAGCGACATAAATTTTAGCGTCCTGCACGCCGCAGCGCGCTTCGGCTGGGATTTTTCAAACGAGCGGGCGAGCAAAAACGAAGCGGTTTTTAGTCGTATCGTGCGCAGTATCGAGGACGGCGAGATCAAAAATATCAAATTTAATAGCTTCATCACCAATGAAGAAGCTCGAATTTTAGAGCTTTTGCGGCAAAAATTTAAACTCGCTTTGATCAACGACGAAGCGCTTGCGTATCAAAAATTCCTGCGCGAATTTTCTAAGCTTAGCGGCACGAAATTTTATAATGCGGATTCGCAGACGGTTAAAAACAGCGATTTCATCGTTGTTTGCGGCATGTTTTTACGCAGCGACGCGCCAAATCTGGGCTATGCGGTAAACAGCGCCTGCAAGCTAAATAAGGCAAGCGGGATCTATTTTCATCCGTTTTGCGACGAGGGCATTAAGGGTTTTAGTAAAAATTTCATCCATCAGCCACACGCCGCGGGCTTGGAGGCACAGATCCTGCTTTGGATCTTGCAGAAATTCGGACGCGATCTGCCTGGATGGTTGGATGAGAAACTCGCGGCGGAATTTAAAATTTCGCGCGCCGCGGCGAAGGAAAATTTAGACGAGAAATCTGCGGGTTCGCAAAATCCTGAGAATTCTGCGGAGGCAAATGGCGCCCAGAACGTTGCGAGTGCGAGCGGTGCCGAAAATTCCGCAAGCGCGGACGGCACTGAAAATCCCGCAAAAAATTCCGCGCAGAATTTTGAGAATCCTGCGGAAAGTAAAATTTCAAATTTTGCCGCAGCGCTCGGGCTGGACGAGCAGAAAGTGGATGAGCTTTTGGCTAAAAAGGAGAGCTTTTCGCTCATCATCGGCGAGGATTTTATCCGTACGCCAAATAGCACCACGCTCGCGCGCCTAGCGGGTTTGGTGCAGCGCTACACGCCGCTAAAAGTGCTAGTGGTGCCGCCGCGCACGAACAGCCTGGGCGTCGCGCTCATCTGTGAGCTTAGCGCGCAAATGAGCGCGGGTGAGACGCTAGGCTACAACGAAGCGGGCGATATAAGCTTCGGCGTGCTGGAAGCGGATCTGGACGCGCCTAGCTTGGTGCAGCAGGAGGGCACGTTTACGAACTACGACAAGCGCGTAGTGCCTACGAATGCGGCGCTTGATTACGGCGGATACGAGCTAAACGACATCGCCTGTGCGCTGGGAGTTTGCGCGGAGCACGCGATCAGCTATACGTCAAGCTTGGGCGCGGATTTTGAGCAGGTTAAATTTGATGATTTAGAAAATTTTTACGACAACGGCGGCGCAAATCACCGCGGATATGAGCTGCGAAATGAGAAGTTCTCCGCTAGCGAGGAGGAGTTTGAAATTTCGCCTTCCGCGCCGCTTAGAGCAGGCGAGGGCGAAATTTTAATCTATGAGGCAAATCCGCTGCATCAATTTAATAAATTTAGCGGCGCAAGCAGCGGACTAGGCGAAGCGGGCGCGCTGTATCTAAGCCCTAGCATCGCCGAAAGCTTGGGCGTGAGCGCAGGCGACGTCGTTAAAATTTACCAAGCGGACGATGCGGGCCATAATGAAAAAACTAGCGGCGCAGGCAAAACTGGCGCTGCTGATAATGAAAGTGACAAGGGCGGCGCCGGTTATGCGAAAAAAGTGGATCGTGCAAGCGGCGCGCGTAAAGCCGATGCCGCCGGTAATAAAAATAGCGAAAGCGGTGCGACTGAGTTCGTAAGCTTAAACCGCGAAATCGTCGCTAGCGTAAAGATCGATCCAGGCTTTAGCGGGGCGTATCTGCCGTATTTTGACGAGAAGCTGCGCGGCGAGATATTTTTCAAAACCTCACGCTACGCAAGCGTAAAAATAGAGAAAATTTCAAATTCCAAAGGAGAGGGCAGATGAGCGATAGTGCATTTTATTTCGTAGCCACCGTCTTAAAGGCGCTTGTGATTTTAGCCGTCATCGCGCTACTCTCGGGGCTTGCGACCTATGCCGAGCGTAAGGTGCTTGCCTTTATGCAGCGCAGGATCGGACCCTCTATGGTCGGGCCTGCGGGGCTTTTGCAGGTTGGCGCGGACATGATAAAGCTTTTTACTAAAGAGGACGCGATCCCTACGCGGGCGAATAAGCTTCTTTTTAAAATCGCGCCGATAATATCGGCTACGGGCGCTTTCGTGGCGCTTTCGGTAGTGCCGCTGCTGCCGGAGTTTACGATCGGCGGGCGGACGATCCAGCCAATTTTAAGCGATATAAATGTGGGAATTTTATTCCTGCTCGGAGCTAGCGGCACCTGCGTTTACGGACTGCTGATCGGAGGGCTTGCGAGCTACAATAAATGGGGCACTATAGGCGCGTTTCGCGCGTTTTTGCAGATCACCTGCTTTGAGGTGATAAACGGGCTTAGCCTAATCCCTATCGTGATGATCACTGGCTCGCTCTCGCTCATCGACATCGTAAGCGCGCAAAGCGGCGGCATTGATAAGTGGTTTATCTGGAAAGAGCCTGTCTGCTTCGCGTTATTTCTGATTGCCGCCTTCGTAGAGTGCAACCGCACGCCTCTGTGTCTTACCGAAAACGAAACCGAGATCGTAGCGGGCGCCGGTACGGCGTATTCTGGCATGCGCTGGGGTATGTTTTTTATCGGCGAATACGCCAATATCATAACCTACTCCGTCGTTACGACGCTACTGTTTTTGGGCGGATTTAACGCATTTTGGTTTATCCCCGGCGGCATTATGATGGTATTAAAATCAAGCCTCGTGTTTTTCTGCTTCCTATGGGCGCGCGCGGCGTGGCCGCATCTGCGCCCCGATCAGCTGATGGGGCTTTGCTGGAAAGTCTGCATGCCGCTAGCTCTTGCTTGCGTGCTAATTACCGCGCTAGCGATCGTTTAAGGAGGGTACGATGGCAAGATACGTCCAGATCGATAAACGAGCCCCTATTAACTCAGGCGGCGATAAGCTTTGCAGATTCCTAGCCCGCACCTTTAACGGCGAGCTTTTCGTGGGGCTGTGGGTGGTGCTAAAAAATATGTTTAAGCGCGGCGGCTCGCACACGCTTCGGTATCCTATGGAAAAATTTGTTATGCCGCCTAGATACCGCGGTGTGCACAAGCTTATGCGCCTGCTCGAAAGCGGCAGCGAACGCTGCATCGGATGCGGCTTGTGCGAGAAGATCTGCGTGGCGAACTGCATCGCGATGGAGACAAGCCTCGGCGCCGACGGCCGCAAAAAGGTAGATAACTATTCGATAAATTTAGGGCGCTGCGTCTATTGCGGGCTTTGCGCGGACGTCTGCCCCGAGATCGCTATCGTGCACGGCTGCGAGTACGAGCTTGCGAGCGAACAGCGGGCATACTACGGCTTCAAAGAGGATCTTTTGATTCGTGGTGAAAATTTATGCTTAAACGGCGCGGCGCAGGAGTTTGCGGGCTACGGCAGCCTGGATGAAAACGCGGGCGCGCGGATCAAAATGACGCCGAACGCCTATATAAAAAGCGACGCTGCAAGCGACGAGCCAAGCTTAAAAAGCGCGGATTCAAATTTAAAAAGCAGCGCCGTGGAAAGCTCTAAAAAAGAGGGTGCCGCTAGCGATAAAATTCTATTTTCAAAGGGTGCTGGCTTAAGCGGCGAAATTTTAGCCGAGCGGCAAGACGCCAAGCGGGCAAGCTTAAAGGAAAGCTCCACCTCGGACGCCAAAAATTCTAAAGAAAATTCCGTTACGGACGCTCGAAATTCCGCGCCTGATTCGGCGCGGAATTTCAAAGAAAACCCCGCTTCTCAAAGCGCCGAAGATTCCGCTACGGATAGTATAAATTTGGCGGAGAATTCTAAAGAAAATTTTGCTCCGCAGAGCGCCGAAGATTCCGCCGTTCAAAGTAAAAATTTTAAAAAGAATTCGGTTGTGCCGCACGTCGAGAATTCCACGGGCGGTCTTGCTACGGACGGCGGTTCTGCGGAAAATTCTAAAGAAAATTCCGCCATGCAAGACGCGGGAAATTCTGCCGGGCAAGGTAAAAAATCTAAGGCAAATTCTAAAAAGAATTCCGTCGCGGACGCTGAGAATTTTACGCAAAGTTCCGCGCCGGATTCCGCCGCGCAGGGGGATGAGCAATGATACAAACGCTTGCATTTTATTTTTTCAGCGCGGTTTGTCTGGCGCTTTTTTGCATCAGCGTTTTTAGCAAAAACGTCCTTTACGCCCTTAGCGCGCTGGCCGGCGGCATGGTTTTTATGAGCGGATTTTTCTTCTTGCTGGATGCGGAGTTTTTAGGCGTAGTGCAGATCATAGTTTACGCGGGCGCCGTGATCGTGCTTTACGGCTTCGCGCTGATGTTTTTGGGCGCGGATAAAAACGTAAGCGAGCCGAAAAAGGGGGCAAGGCTATTTTTCGCGCTTAGCGGCGCGATCGCATTTTTGCTCGTGATTATCGTGCTCGGCGCGGTGGTTGCGAACAACGTAGAAACGCTTAAAATTTTAAACACCGACGATACCGAGGCGCTTGGGATGATTATCTTTACGAAATATCTGGCGATTTTCGAGCTTGCAGCCGTAATGCTGCTCGTGGCGATGATCTGCGCTATCGTGCTTGCGCATAAGCAGATGGACGCAAGCCTGAGTTACGAAGAGAGCGAGGGGTAAAATGGGTCTAAATCACTATCTGATTGTCGCTGCGATGATATTTGGGCTCGGGCTTGCGGGTATGATGAAGCGAAGAAATTTGATAATGCTCTTTTTTTCGAGCGAAATTTTATTAAACGCCGCAAATTTAGCCCTCGTCGCCGTGGCGAAATTTTACGACAATATAAACGGCGAAATTTTTGCGCTTTTCATCGTCGCGATCGCCGCGAGCGAGATGGCCGTGGGGCTTGGGCTGCTCATCTTGTGGTATAAGAAAACGGGCAGCATAGAACTTGACAGCTTCGTAAATTTTAAAAATCCTTCCAAGGATGGACCGGATGCTTGATACCGTTTTTGTGTGGCTTTTAATTGCCCTTTTCGCACCGCTCGCCTCGGCGATCTTCGCAGGCGTTTTCATTCGCGCCAAAGACAAGATGTTTATTGGCGTAATCTGCTCGGCGCTGGTGATTTTAAGCACTATCGCGTCGCTTGCTTTGATGGAGCTCATCTCTGACAACCGCCTAATCAGCGTAAATTTAGCCGATTTCATAAGCACGGGATTTTTGGACGCAAAATTTAGCTTTCTCATAGATAGCGTAAGTGCGGTGATGATGGTAGTCGTAGGCATCGTATCCAGCGTCGTGCACGTGTATTCGATCTACTATATGTGGGATGATGAAAACTTCTCTAAATTTTTCAGCTTCCTGGGGCTTTTCGTTTTTTCGATGCTGGTTTTGGTAACGAGCGATAATTTTTTAGGGCTTTTCATCGGCTGGGAGGGGGTCGGACTCTGCTCGTGGCTGCTAATAGGCTTTTGGTACGACAGGAGCAATTACAGTTGGTGCGCTAACGAGGCTTTCATAATGAACCGCATCGCAGACCTTGGGATGCTGCTTGGAATTTTCTTGATCTATTTAAATTTCGGTTCGCTGCGCTACGAGGTAGTATTTGCGAACGCGGCGGGCTTGGAGCCTGAAATTCTAACCCTGATCGCCGTGCTTTTATTTATCGGCGCGATGGGCAAAAGCGCGCAGTTCCCGTTCCATACCTGGCTTGCCGACGCGATGGCGGGTCCAACGCCCGTATCCGCGCTTATTCACGCAGCGACGATGGTTACGGCGGGCGTTTATCTGGTAATCCGCGCAAACGCGATTTTCGCGCTCGCGCCGGAAGTAAGCGGCTTTATCGTCTGCTTGGGCGCTTTTGTGGCGGTCTTTGCGGCATCGATGGCGCTGGTTCATAACGATCTTAAAAAGATCATCGCCTACTCCACGCTTTCGCAGCTCGGCTATATGTTCGTAGCCGCGGGGCTCGGGGCGTATTGGATCGCGCTATTTCATCTGGCGACGCATGCGTTTTTCAAAGCGCTTCTATTTTTGGGCGCGGGCAACGTAATGCACGCGATGAAAGACGATCTAAATATCCAAAATATGGGCGGATTATATAAGTTTATGCGGCCTACGGCGATTTTGATGTGCATAGGCTCGCTCGCGCTTTGCGGATTTTATCCGTTCGCGGGCTTTTTTTCAAAAGATAAAATTTTGGAAGCGGCGTGGAGCGCGGACGCGTATTTTATCTGGGCGCTGCTGTTTGCGGGCGCTGCGATGACGACGTTTTACAGCGTGCGTCTGATAATGCTTGTGTTTTTCGGCAAGCAAAATTTTACCCACCATCCGCACGAGGCGAAAGGCTTTGCCCTCATTGCGATGGGCGTATTAGCCGTGCCTGCGGTGATCGCTGGCTTTTTCGAGCACGACTTTGCGGAGTTTGTGCTTAACATACTGCCGGGCTTTAAAATTTCAATCCCGCACGGCGTGGAGGTAATTTTGATCGCCATAACGCTAGCGATGATAAGCGCGGTAGCGATCGGCACGATTTGGACATACGGCAAAGGTAAATTTAGCCAAAATTTAAAGAACTGCAAATTTTATAAAATTTTGATCGCGCAGTATTTTATCCCGCAAATTTACGAGCGCGTGATCGTGCGCGGATACGCTAAGCTTAGCGAGATCTGCGCTAAATGCGACGGCGCGATCATAGACGCCAGTGTCGATCTGATCGCTCGCATCGCGGTAAAAAGCGGCGAAGGAGCGGATCGCGTAAGCAATAGCGGAGATTTGAGCGCAAATTTAAGGTGGATGGTTTTGGGATCTTTCATTTTGCTGATTTTGGCGTTTGCGCTGTGAGGTGGGCATGGAATACTTTTTAAGTTTGGTTATATTTTTTCCGGCGGTAGCTGCGGTTTTAGGCTTTTTGATCGACGAAGCGAGCATTAAGACCTATGCCGTTACGATGAGCTTTATAGAGTTCGTGCTTTCGCTTGTTTTGTGGATACTTTACGAGCCGGTGGACGGCATCGCTTTTAGCGTGTTGCATCCTTTCATAAGCGAATACGGCATCAACTACTTTATCGGCGTGGACGGAATTTCGCTGTTTTTAGTGATCCTAAGCACGCTGGTTACCTTTTTAGCGCTACTTAGCCTAAGTATCAAAGAGCGCGCCAAAAATTTAATCATCTGCATTTTGTTTTTAGAGATGACGATGGTGGGCGTTTTCGTGGCGCTGGATGCGATTTTGTTTTACATATTTTGGGAGCTTTCGCTCATTCCTATGCTCTATATCATCGGCGCGTGGGGCAGCGGCAAGAGAATTTACGCCGCGGTAAAATTTTTCATCTACACCTTCCTGGGCTCGATGTTTCTACTCGTTGGACTCGTAGCGATGAGCTATTTCTATCACGAGGCTACGGGCGAGTATAGCTTTAATATCCTAAACTGGCAGAGCCTATCGCTGCCGCTTAGCACGCAAATTCCTCTATTTTTGGCATTTTCGGTCGCTTTTGCGATCAAGACGCCTTGCTTTCCTTTTCATACCTGGCTTCCGTACGCGCACGGGCAGGCCCCTACGATAGGCTCGGTTCTGCTTGCCGCCGTGCTTCTTAAAATGGGTACCTACGGCTTCGTACGATTTTCGCTGCCGCTATTTCCCGACGCGAGCGTCTATTTTAGCGGGATGATGTGCGCCGTAGCGATCGTTATGATCATCTACGCGAGCTTCATCGCCTTTGCGCAGAAGGACATCAAACAGGTTATCGCGTATAGTTCGATCGCGCATATGGGCGTCATAATGCTAGGAATTTTTTCAATGAGCCGCGAAGGAATGAGCGGCGCGGTATTTTTGATGATAAGCCACGGTATCGTAAGCGGCGGGCTCTTTATGCTCGTAGGCTTTTTATACGACCGCAAGCACACGAAGCTTTTCAGCGAATTCGGCGGGCTTGCGCGGGTGATGCCGCTTTATGCGTTTTGCTTTTGCGTCGTGCTGCTAGGCTCGATAGGCCTTCCGCTTACGATCGGCTTCGTGGGAGAATTCCTAAGCCTTGCGGGGATTTTTAAAATAAGCTTTAGCTACGCGCTTTTGGGCGGGCTCGGCATAATAATGGGCGCGATCTATTCGATGAATCTTTATAAAAAGACCTTTTTCGGCGCGCTAGTGCATGAGGAGAATAAGAAGCTAAGCGATCTAAATAGAACCGAGCTTTGCTCTATCATCCCGATCTGCGTGCTAGTGGTAGCGCTTGGCGTAGCGCCGAATTTGATGCTAAAGAGTATCGAGCCCAGCGTAACGCAAAGCCTTGAGCTGATGTTTAACAAAGCCTCGCAAACCGCGACTCGCGCTTATATGGAAAAAGCAAATTTTAAGGTAAGAAGCGATGCAAAATAATCTTTTAAATTTAGCCTCGATCGCGCCTATGGCGATACTTGGAGGATTTGCCCTGCTGATGCTCGCGGTTTCGCTTTTTGCGCGCACGTTATCGTATAAATTTTACGCCGTTATCACGATACTAGCGCTAGCTCTGGGCTTCGGGCTCGTTTTTGGATACAACAGCGGCATACGCGGGCTTTTTGACGTGATGCTGGTGGACGGAATCGCGACGCTATCGATGCTTATCATGCTCGCAGGCTCGATATTTTTCATCTTTCTGTCTTTGGGCGCAAGAAGCGCGCACGAGTACCACACGGCGGAGTTTTTCGTGCTGTTTTTATTGGTGCTCGTGGGGTATGAGTTTATGGTCGCGAGCGAAAGCTTAATGATGATCCTCGTTGGGCTTGAGACGGGCTCGCTGGCACTTTATACGCTAATCGCGCTTCACAACCGCGCCAGATCGGTCGAAGCGGCGCTAAAATACTTCATAATGGGCGCGCTGGGATCGGGCTTTTTCGCATTCGGCGCGACGATGTTTTTTCTATCGACCGGCTCTATGGAAATTTCAAATATCGCGCAGATCGCCAAGAGTTCAAATTTACAAACCAATATCCTGCTTTTCGCCGCTTGCTCATTTATGATCGTCTCTATAGGATTTAAGCTCTCGCTGATCCCGTTTCACACCTGGACGCCCGACGTTTACGAGGGCGCGAGCTCCGCTATGGCGGGCTTTTTGTCCGTCGTGCCCAAGATCGCGGGCTTTGTCGTGGCGATCAGGCTATTTGAAGCGCTGCAAAGCATCGGCGTGCAGTGGCTAAACATCGTGCTCTACGCTGTAGCGGTGCTTACGATGAGCTTAGCGAACCTTATGGCGCTCGTACAGCGCGACGTCAAGCGGATGCTCGCTTTCAGCTCCATTTCGCACGCAGGCTTCGTGCTCTGCGCGATCGTGATCGGCTCGACGCAGGCAAACGCCGCACTTTTCAACTACTGGATACTATATGCCGTCGCGAACCTCGGCGCGTTTGCGTTCATTTGGTGCGTGCGGCAAAGGTGCGCTCGCTCGTTAAATTTAAAATTTAAAACCCAAAGTCCCGCTTTAAATTTAAATGCAAACGGCGAGAGCTCTATCTCAAACCCAAAGCCCGCTTTTTCGCAAAATCGCGAGCCGAGCTTTGCCGGCAAGTTAAATTTAGGCTCAAGCGGGCAAGATTCAGTCTGCGCCGAGCAAAATTTTAAAACGACCGAGCAAAATTCTAAAGCAGGCGGGTCAAATTTGAAAGCGACTGAGCCCGGCGCGGAAGTGATCCCTTTCGGCACTGAAACTTGCGGGCCCGGCGCCGAAATTTGCGCGCAAAGCTCCAAGTTCGCGGCTCGCTTCGAGCATCCGTTTGAGAAATTTGACGGGCTGATCCGCACCCATCCGCTCTTTGCGCTATGCGCGGCGATCTTTATGCTCTCGCTTGCGGGCATTCCGCCGTTTAGCGTGTTTTGGGGCAAGATGTATCTGCTAAGCGCCGCGGTCAATTCGGGCTACTTCGCCCTCGCCGTCATCATGGCGGTAAATAGCGCGCTTGCGCTGTATTATTACCTGCGCCTCATCGTGCGTATGTTTTTGCACGAGCCGCGAGAGGACGCGGAGCTTGACGGCTCGCTGGGCGCGGTCTCGGTGCAGATAAAATTTGCCGTCGTGCTAGCTAGCGTGGCGTGCGTACTGGCGCCGTTTTTGGTGAAATTCCTAACTGGCGCGGTAAATAATTTTGTCTTTTTAAGCGGGTATTAAGCTTAAATTTTAAGCGCAGGCCCCGCCGCGCTTTGTTAGCAAAGAAGAGATGTGTTTTTGGGTGAGCTGGGCAGCTACGGTTTTGCGCTGTCTGACGTGCACGATTTGAGTGAGTTTTTAAAGGAGCGAAAATGCAGAACAAAAAAGCTTCTAAGCTACTAGGACGCGCACAAGCAGCTGTTTTATGATGCCGTAAAGAGCGCTAAAGCTTTACCCTTCTACCCGCTTACGGTGCGCAGCTATGAGATCTTCGTTTGCGCGGACGGGGATTTTACGCCGTCTGCGGGCTACAAAGTAGCTTTCAAGCGCGATAGGTTGTATTTCGCCCCGCAAGGCGGCTCCGTGATCCTAGCGAGCTTCGATGCTTTGCAGTATCGCGCTGGTAAGCTAAAAAGCGGCAAACTCGAGCTAGGCTATGAGTGTCAAAGCGGCGTTGCGGGCAAGATACGAAAATTTAATTCCACGCTCAAGCTTGGCTTGCAAAGCGGTACTTACGAGCTTTGCGTCGTTGGGCTAAAAAACAGCTCGCAGCACTTCGAGAAATACGGCTACGCCTTTATTTTCAAGCGCGACGCAAGCGCGGAAAATCAAAATTTTGATAGGCTTGACAACGATAAATTTAGCTTTGATATTTGCGAAGGCGATTAAATTTAATCGAAATTCCGCGCCGCACGAGACCTTGGCGCGACCCGCAAAATTTTAAAGATACGACCGGCGCGGTAAATTTAAATCTAAATTTTACTTCCTTGTCTCACTTTTTTCTAGCAAGCGCACAAATTTTGATAAATTTTGATTTTAAATCTCGCGGCGGAGGAGCTTTAAAATTTCACGCTCCAGCTCTTGCGGCGGCGCCGAAATTTTATCCGCGAACTGCGAGCGGTTGAAGGTGCGTTGGCGCTTTGCAAGCTGTGTCGTGTGCAGGCTCACTAGCTGCTCGCACTGCGCCCGCGAGATCTGTCCGCGCAAAAGCTGCCCGCACTCCTTTAGCCCGATGCAGCCTAGCGCCCTACATTCCGAGCCGTAGCGATCGAATAAGAACTCCGCCTCCTCCAAAAGCCCGCGCTCAAACATCGCCTTCGTGCGCGCTTCGATACGCTGCGCAAGCCACTGCTTGGGCGCGTCGATCTCAAAAATTTTAATATCCGAAATGACGGGCGGGGCGGTCTTTTCGCGCAGAAATTTACTCGGCGCCTCGCCGCAAAATTTATAGATACTTAGCCATTTTTTTAAACGAAAGCCGTCCGCCGCGCTAAGCTTTGCGGCAAATTCCGGATCGATCTGCTGCGCTAGAGCGTAAATTTCATCGTTTGAAATTTCACTTTTAAAATCGGGAACCTTCGGCGCCAGCCCGCTTAGCATCGCTTTTAGATAAAATCCGCTGCCCCCAGTGATTATCAAAGGCACGCCGTTACGCTCCGCGAAAGTCCGCGCGGCTGCGTATTCTTTGATAAACTCGCCGACGCTGAAGTACTCGTTTGGGTAGATTAAATTTACGCCGAAGTGCCTGATCTCGCGTAGCTCCTCCTCGCTAGGCTTAGCGCTTGCGATGTTGATCTGCCGGTAAATGCAGAGCGAGTCAAGGCTCAAAATCACGGCGCCGATCTTTCGCGCGATGCTTAGCGCAAGATCGCTTTTGCCGCTTGCGGTGGTGCCGATGATCGCGATCTGTGGGCTTGCGTGCGAGTTTTGATTTTGGCTCAAGGCGTTTCCTTTCGTAAATTTTTCGTTCAAATTATATCAAATTTAGAGCTATTCTTACTTTTTTTTGATACAATGGTGCCCAAAATAAGGGGCAAAATGGCTAAATTTAAAGAAATTTTATCCGATATCAACGAATTAATAGTTTTTAAACACTCGGTTTTCGCGCTGCCGTTTATCTTTACGGCGATGATTACTGCAAGCAAGCTGCAAAACGGCTCGATATGGTTCGGCTGGAAGCTACTTTTTTTAGGGATTTTATGCGCGGTGAGCGCGAGAAGCTTCGCGATGGCGCTAAATCGCTACTTGGACGAGGACATCGACCGCGCTAATCCGCGCTGCGCTTCGCGCCCCAGCGTGGACGGACGGATCGGGCGCGGGAATTTGCTGCTTTTCATAATCGCGAACGCGGTGGTTTTCATAGCGGTTTCGGCGTTCATAAATCCTTTGGCGCTTAAGCTTTCAGTGCCGATTTTAGCGGCATTGGGCGGGTATTCATATTTTAAGCGCTTTAGCGAAACCGCGCATTTGATGCTAGGCTTTTGCCTGGGGCTTGCGCCGATTGCGGGGGCGATCGCCGTTAGCGGAGGAATTCCGCTCTGGTCGGTGCTGCTGTGCTTTGGAGTAGTATTTTGGGTAGGCGGCTTTGACGTGCTGTATTCGCTTCAAGATATGGAATTTGACCGCACGGCGGGGCTTTACAGCATCCCTGCGCTTTACGGCAAGGAAGCCTCGATGTTTATCTCCAAAATTTTTCACGCCGTAGCAGTGCTTTTTTGGCTGCTGTTTTGCGCGGCGGCAAATTTAGGCCTTTTTGCCTATCTTGGTGTGGCTGCGTGCGCGGCGATCCTGTACTTCGAGCATAAGATCGTGCAGAAAGATTTTAGCAAGATTGATCGTGCGTTTTTCACGCTCAACGGCTACTTGGGCATCGCCTTTTTTGCTTTTGTTTTTGTAAATTTATTTTAAGGAACTCCTATGGATCTTAACACTATCATCATTTTAGGACTCTGCGTCGTTATATTTTTGATGTTTTTCGTCATATATTTTAAGGATAAGCAAGCGGATAAAAAATTCGAACGCTTCGATCAGGTGCTGACTGACGCTATGCAGGAAAATTATCTGCTTAAAAAGAAGGTCGAGGAGCTAAAAGAGATGATCGATTCGGATGGCAAAGTAGCTCCAAATATCGATATAAACGCGATTGCAGACGTGATCGACGAGACGATAGAGCAGAGACTAGATGTAGTGCCTACGATGATCGACGAGCGGGTAGAAAAGCAGATCAGACCGCTACTAGATCAGCTTAAAGAGCTCATCGGCTCGGTAAGAAAATAGCCAGAGCAATATAAAAATAAAATTTTGCAAAATCGCTTTGTTTTTTATATAATCGCCGCAAATTGATATTAAGGCAAAATATGCTAATTGATAAATTTGGACGAACGATCGATTATTTGCGCATTTCGGTTACGCAGCGGTGTAATTTCAGATGCAGATATTGCATGCCGAGCACGCCGTTTAATTGGGTGCCGCGAGAGAATATTTTAAGCTTTGAGGAGATGTTTTTATTCGTCAAAGTTGCGATCGACGGCGGCGTAAAAAAGATCCGTATCACCGGCGGCGAACCGCTGGTGCGAAAGGGGATCGAGGATTTTATAAAGATGATCGCGGATTACGCTCCGGGTATCGATCTTGCGCTTACCACCAACGGATATTATCTCAAAAACTACGCGCGCGCCCTGAAAGACGCCGGGCTAAAGCGAATTAATATGTCGCTTGACTCGCTGCGACCGGAGCGAGCTAAATTTATAGCTCAGCGCGGCGTGCTTTATAACGTCTTAGAAGGCCTTGACGCCGCGCTTGAAGCGGGGTTAAAGGTCAAGCTAAACACCGTCGCGCTAAAAGGGATCAACGACGACGAGCTTATTTATTTGCTGGAATTTGCCCGCGAGAAGGATTGCCAGATTCGCTTCATAGAATTTATGGAAAACACCCATGCCGGCGATCTTACAGGCTTAAAATCGAGTGAAATTTTAGATATTTTAAGGCGTAAATTTATCTTTACCGCTCTGCCGAAATTGCAGAGCTCGCCCGCGTCGCTTTATGCGCTCGGGGACGGTTACACCTTCGGTATCATCGATCCGCACAAGCACGATTTTTGCGAGAGCTGCAACCGCATCAGACTAAGCGCCGAGGGGCTTTTGATCCCTTGTCTTTACTTCGAGGACGCGCTAAGTATCAAAAAGGCGGTCAAAGAGGGCGACATCGCTGCAGCCGCCGAAATTTTGGCTAAAATTTTAGCGAATAAGCCCGAAAAAAATCGCTGGCAAACGGACGCTTCGAATGAAATTTCAAGCCGCGCATTTTACGAGACGGGCGGATGAGGCTTGTTGAGAGCTTTTTAAGTATTCAGGGCGAGGGCAAATACGCAGGCAGGCTCGCGTTTTTCTTTCGCTTTGCGGGCTGCAATCTGCGCTGCGAGGGCTTCGGCGGCGAGCGCGTTTCGCCAAAGACCGGCGAGATGCTGCGCGGCTGCGATACGATCCGCGCGGTTTTTACGAGCCACTTCGAGCACGAAGAAATTTTAAATTTAGCGCAGCTTTTGAATAAAATTCCAAATTTATCAGATTCGTCCTGTTCCGCACCTGCACGCTCTATGCCGGGTTTTTGCGCCGTCGAGGCTTTTTCCGAAAGCGATACGTTAAATTCCGCCGCCGCGCAAACGCTTCTCCGCCCAGGCAAGAGCGCAGAAAAATCTTTAAATTTAACGAGCGAAAATTCTTTAAATTTCGCGGCGCAAAATTCCTCAAATTTAAAGCCGCAAAGCTCCGTCTCGCCGCAGAGCGCTAAGCTTTATCAAAAGCCGATTGTCGTTATTACCGGCGGCGAGCCGATGTTACATCACAAAGAGGCACTATTTTACGAGTTCGTCTGCGAGCTGCTCGCGCGCGGACACGTGGTGCACTTTGAAACCAACGGCACTATTTTCGTAGATTTTGAAAAATTTCCCGCCTACAAAAGCTGCGTCTTTGCGGTCTCGCCTAAGCTTTCAAACTCCGCCGAGCCGCGCGAACGCAGGTTAAACTTCGCCGCACTACGAAATTTAAAACAAAACGCAAAGGATAGCTTTTACAAGTTCGTCATCTCGCCCGAGTTTGACGCGCAGCCCGAGATCAGCGAAATTTTAGCGGCGTGCGAGAGCGAGGTTTATTGTATGCCGCGCGGCGCAGATCGTCGCGAGCTGGAAAGCGCCGCGCAATTTTGCGTGGATTTTTGCCTAAAAAACGGCTATAATTACTCCGATCGCCTGCACATTAGAATTTGGGGCGAGAAGGACGGGGTATGATAATCAGGAAATTATACGAATTCGAAAACGCTCACATCGTGCGCCTGTGCGGTTCGAAGCGGTGTCGCACAAGCATCCACGGCCACTCTTACAAATGCGAAATTTTGCTTAGCTCAAATTTTTTGGATGAAGCGGGGATGGTTTACGACTTTGGCTATATGAAGCTCGGTATTCGCGAGCTTATCGATAGTTTCGATCACGCCACGACGATCTACGCGCGCGATGATGCCAGCTACATCGCGGATCTTAAAAAACACAGCGCGCGCTGGGTACAGATACCGCTAAATCCGAGCGCGGAGCAGTTTTGTAGAATTTTTTTCGTTCTAATCGACCGACTTTTGAGCCTGACTCAGATGCAAAACGGTGAGCGCGAAGTAAAGCTTCACAGCGTCATCGTGCACGAAACGGCCACCGGCTACGCGCAGTGCTTCCGCGAGGACGCCTACAACGCGCAGATGGGCGAGATCGCGCTGGATGAGATAGAATTCTCGCCCGCCGTGCGCGAGGAGTGGAGGCAACCTGAGCTTTGGCAAAAGCTGCTACGCGGCGAAAAAATCATCTATCCAAAGGACTGCTGATGAGAAATTTCTTTAAATTTGGCGCGGGTTTTGTGCGCGTTTTTGCCGCGTGGGCGATCTTTGTCTGCGCGCTTGCTTTGGGCGGTTGCGACGATGAGAAAAAGGACGCCCTGCAAAAGCCGCCGGTGGATAGCGAGGTGCCAAAGGACGTACCTATCGCGCCTAGCGAGCCCAAAGTCGATATAAACGCCGATATGCCGCCGCTTCCGGTGACGGAATAAGGTGGAGCGTTGAAAAATCTGCGCCTAAATTTGAAAATTTTTAAAATTTGCGTTATTCGTATGCGGCGCGTAAGCGCGATTTTAGCGTCTTTTTTGCCCGTGCGATCTGCGCAAAGAAATTTTAAATTTCATAAAGCTCTATCCGCAAAATTTCATTCTTGGCGCGAGATACACTGCGCCAAATCGCGATTAGAAGGCAATGGGGTAAAATTTAACGCAATAAATATCCGCGACCGCTTTGAAAGGTTTTTAAAATTTCAAAGGCGCGGAACAGGTCTGTCTTATCTCGCGCCGAAAAAATTTGCGTTGAAATTCGGTCGTTTCGGCTCTAGCCGCGCAAAATTTTATCCTGCAAATTTAACCCTCCGGCGGAAGTAATGGATTATCTGTATCAAAGCGCCCTGGGTTTTCATAAATTTTTTGCGCTAGCTGCGGCGATTTTAACGATAATTTATCTGATTTTTACCCAGCTTAAGATCGACGCGGCGGCGGAATTTTGCCCTCGCGGCAAGGCTTTAAATTCCGCCGCCTCCGCGCCGCAAGCTGGGAATTTAAAGCAAAAAAGCAGATCTGGGCTTAGATTTCTTAGGCGCATCAGGCTGTTTTTGCCGATCTATTATTCGTGTATCGCGGCGCTGATAATTAGCGGAAGCGTGATGCTACCGGTGCTGCGCTTTGATTTGAGCTTTAAAATTTACTTTATGGCGGCCGCAGCGCTAGTGATGATCGCGTTTAGTGCGACGTCGTACAGGCGGCTAAAAATCGCGTATCTAAGCCAAAACTTTGCGCCCTATCAGCGCAAAATGCGGGTGATTTTGGGGCTAAACTTAGCGATAATTTTGATAGCGAGTGTTATTTGATGGTATATTTTTACGATAAGCTTGCAGGCGAACAGAGCCTAGTTTTGCAGAATGATCAGTTTTTGCACCTAAAGGCCAGACGAGCAAGGGCGGGCGAGCGCATAGACGTGCGAAATCTAAAGGACGGGGCGAGTTATCTATATGAGATCGCCGAAATTTCGCGCAAAGGTGCGGCTCTGAATTTAGTTTTTAAAAGCTCGGTTTTTACGCCGAGCCACGATTTTTGCGTCGCTTGGGCGGTCGTCGAGAGCGCTGTGATCGAAAAGAGCCTGCCTGCGCTAAACGAGATGGGCATCGGGCGGCTTATTTTGGTATATGCCGATCTGTCGCAGAAAAACGTGCGGCTCGATCTGCAGAGGATGGAGCGGATTTTGATCAACTCATCTCAACAATGCGGGCGCAATTCCATCATGCAGATCGAGGTTTTGAGCAGCTCGGACGAGCTTGCGCAAAGATATAAAAACGTAAGCCTGATCGATTTTGGCGGCAAGAACATCGATATTTTCGGCGGCGATGAGATCGCGTTCGTAGGCCCCGAGGGAGGGTTTTCGCCGCGCGAAAGGGAGAAATTTAAAAACGCCTATGCGCTTAATAGCTCTTATATTTTGCGCTCAAACACCGCGCTGATCGCAACTTGCGCAAAATTGATGTTTTAAGCGCTCGGCAAATTTTAAAATTTAAAAAGATCGCGCGTTTTAAATTTTGGAATTTAAAATTTACTCTGCGCGACCCGCTATGTTTATCGGCGGCTTGACGTACTGCGCGTATTGCTGCGGCGTATCTTTGCGCGCTGTATTTGTACGCCGCAGTAAATCAAAATTTTACCCGCAAAGCGGGCTAAATTTTAAAACTTCGCGTCCAAAAAAGCATATTCAAAAAGAAAATCCACGCTTTGCCGAGAGTTTTTAAAAACCCTTTAAATTTGCTTTTTAGATAAAAAAGTTGTATAATCGCAACTTTTTAAAATCATCAAAAAGGATCAAAAATGAAAAAAGATATACATCCGAACTTTGTCGAAACGACCGTTACCTGCGCTTGCGGAAACACTTTTAAAACGCGCTCGAACAAGCCAGAGATCCGCGTCGATATCTGCTCCAATTGCCATCCGTTTTTCACGGGCAGCGAGAAGATCGTAGATAGCGCGGGCCGCGTCGAGAAATTTAAGCAAAAATACGGAATGAAATAGTTGCTATATCTCATTCCTACGCCGATAGGAAATCTAAGCGATATCTCGAGCCGCGCGCTTGAGGTATTGCAAAGCTGCGAAATCCTAATCTGCGAGGATACGAGGGTTTCAAAAAAACTTCTAAACTTATTATCCGATAAATTTCAAATTTCATTTAAAATTTCACAGTTTTACTCGCTGCACACGCACAACGAAGCGGAATTTTTCGCAAGCTTTGATGCAGCGCTTCTGCGCGAAAAAGTTTGCGCATACGTAAGCGACGCCGGCATGCCCTGCATCAGCGATCCGGGAATTGCGCTCGTTAAATTTGCGCAGCGAAGCGACGTGCCTTACGAGGTGCTTAGCGGCGCAAACGCTCTGCTACTCGCAGCCGCCGCAAGCGGGCTAGTGGAGAAAGAATTTAGCTTTTTAGGCTTTTTGAATAATGACGGCGCGCAGCGCAAAGCTCAGATTCTAAATTTAATGCAAAGCCCCTATCCGTGCGTGCTCTACGAATCCCCAAAGCGCGTGGTAAAGCTCATAGAGCAGATCGCGGGGATCGATGCGAAACGCAAAATTTTTGCGATTAAGGAAGCCACGAAAAAATTTGAAACAAAATTTTTCGGTAGCGCCGCAGAGGTTTTATCCAGCCTAAACGGCGCAAATTTAAACGGCGAATGGTGCGTCGTGATTGACGGCGCGGGCGAGAAAAGCTTTGAAAAAATCACGCAAGAAGATATTCTGTCGCTTGAGATCGCGCCGAAAATAAAAGCGAAACTACTCTCAAAAATAAACGGCGAACCCGCCAAAGAAATATATAAAAATTTGATACGCTAAGTCATATTTTAACCGTTTTTCGCTAAAATCCCAAAATGATTATTTACGGCAAGCAGCTGTTTTTGCACCTTTTAAACCGGCATCCGCAGAAATTTATCCGCATTATCCTTGCAAAGGAGTGCGAGAAAGAAATTTTTAAAAAGATCGCCGCGACCGGTGTAAAGATTGAGCGCGCCGATGCGAAAAAAGCTCAAGCCCTTGCTCGCGGCGGCAACCATCAAGGCTTTTTAGCCGAGGTGGAGGAGTTTAGCTTCGGCGATCTGGCTAGCGTCAAAGACGATAAATTCGTGCCGATCCTTTATGGGCTTACCGACGTCGGAAACATCGGCGCAATAATGCGCAGCGCCTATGCTTTGGGTGCGGACAGCGTGATCGTCGTCGCAAATAATCTAAATATGGCGGGCGTAGTGCGCGCAAGCTCGGGAGCAGCGTATGAGCTAAACGTCGTTAAGGTCGCAGATGGGCTTAGCGTGCTAAATGAGCTTAAACAAAGCGGCTTTGAAATTTACGCCGCGAGTGCGGACGGGACGAACTTTAAGGAGTTAAAGCTCGGCGCAAAAAACGCACTCGTAATGGGGAACGAAGAAGAGGGGATACCCGCTAGGGCGCTTAAAAAATGCGACCGCGCGGTATCTATAAAGATGCGCGAAGGCTGGGATTCGCTTAACGTAAGCGCGGCATTTGCGATACTATGCGATGGAATTTTAAATGGAAGAAATAGAAGAGAAGTTAAATAATACGGACGAGCAGGCGGAACAAACCGAGAAGCCCGAGCAAACGCAGCAGCCAAAAAGCAGCGATCTGGATAAATTAAAATCTATGGATCTGATCGAGATAGCGCGCACGACGCGCATCGACGCACAAAATTTAGAATATATCATCAACAAAGACTTCGAGAAGCTGGCAAATTTTAACGTTAGGGGCTATATTAAAATTTTAGAGCGCGAGTTCGGACTGGATCTATCGGACTGGCTTAGCGAGTTCGAGAGCGCCAAAGCGAGCTTTGCGCCCGTTAAAAAAGCTAAAGTCGAGCAGGTTTATGGTCAAAGGGTTAGCCCTAACAAAAGCGGCGGCGGTTGGCTTATGTGGCTGCTTGCGATGGTACTAATCATAGGCGCAATCTTTTATTTTGGACTTTATAAAAGTTTTGGCGAGTTTTTGGGCTCGCTTTTATGGGAGCAAAACAAAACCACCTACTCGGACGCCCCAATCGTAAATAACACTCAAAAAAAGCTTGAAAATATAGGCATCGATGTCGTTTCGCACAACGCTACAGATGAAAAATTCGCATTAAAGTCAGATGCCAATGCAGCCGCTGTTGCGGATGAAAATTTAAGCTCGCTAAACGCGCTGGACCGCTCTATTAGAATTGAGCGTGCGAGCATTAAGACTGAGGAAAATTCTACCGACGGAAACGCTACTCAAAGCGCGCCCGCACCCAGCAAAGATATCGTGCTTAGCCCGCGCGGTAAGATGTGGATCGGCATCATCAATCTAAAAAGCGGCAAGAAGCGTGAGATGGTCATAAATACCCCTTACGTCGTCGCTTCGCAAGGAGATGAGGAACTGCTAATCTCTACCGGTCACGGGATGTTTGAGCTCGGCAAAGCCGATGGCAACGTAACTTTCAGCGAAAGAAACACTCAAAAATTCCACGTCAAAGATGGTAATATCACTAAAATTTCAGCAGATGAGTTTCTGCGCCTAAACAAGGGCAAAAAGTGGTAAAATCCTCGATCTCGCGCGTGGCTCTTCGCTCGTAGGACTGCGCCGCCGCCGAGGATAGAATTTCGGCTCTCTGCGGCGAGTGCGACTTAAAATAAACCCACGAGCGTAAATTTAGAGGGTTTTGAACCGCGCCGCCTTAGATAGAATTTTAAACGGCGTAGGTAAAATTTAACGGTGCGGATAAAATTTTAAGTGGTGCGGGCACTTGCGGTAGAGCGCTAAATTTAAGAGGCGTCGTCCATGGCGCTCTGCAAAACGAAGGTCTCGGTCATTTAGAGCGGACGTAAATTTAAACAGTGCCGCGAAGAGCCGCGACGCCCTAAATTTAAACGACAATGTCCTGACAGTTTTAAATTTTAGCGAGGTAAAAGTTTAAATTGCCCGAGCAATATAAAAAGCGTCGCCGCATCGACGCTAAGGATTGAAATTTTAGTCTCCGAGCGGTACGTGTAGATCGCGCGTTTAAGGCGCGAAATTTTAAATATGGCTTGAAAATTACTTTAAAATAAGAGGTTTGAGATGTTTGACGAAATCCGTTTTTCAAAAATCGAGCGTTTGCCAAATTACGTTTTTGCCGAGGTTAACGCCATAAAAATGGCTGCGCGCAGGGCGGGCGAGGATATAATCGATTTTTCGATGGGCAATCCCGACGGCAGGACGCCGCAGCATATAATCGACAAGCTTTGCGAAAGCGCGCAAAAGGACAAGACGCACGGCTACTCCGTAAGTCAGGGCATCTACAAGCTGCGACTTGCGTGCGCGAATTGGTACAAGCGTAAATACGGCGTGATCTTGGATCCGGAAAGCGAGATCGTCGCGGTGATGGGCTCCAAGGAGGGCTTCGTGCATTTAACAAGCGCGATCGTAAATCCGGGCGATGTTGCGGTGGTGCCCGATCCTGCGTATCCGATACATACTCAAGCCTTCATCATCGCGGGCGGTAACGTCGTTAAAATCCCGCTTACCTATGATGAAAATTTAAATTTTAATGAGAATAAATTTTTCATCGATCTGCAAAAAACCTTCGACGAGAGTATTCCGCGCCCAAAATACGTCGTCGTAAATTTCCCGCACAACCCGACCACTGTCGTCGTGCAAAAGAGCTTCTACGAGCGGCTCGTGGCGATGGCGCGGCAGGAGCGGTTTTATATCATCAGCGATATCGCTTACGCAGAGATCGCTTTCGATGATTACAAAACGCCGTCAATCTTTGAGGCCCAGGGCGCGAAGGACGTCGCAGTCGAGGCGTACACACTCTCTAAAACCTACAATATGGCGGGCTGGCGCGTGGGTTTTGTTAGCGGTAACAAAAAGCTCGTGGCCGCGCTTAAAAAGATCAAGTCGTGGTTTGATTACGGCATGTTTACGCCGATCCAAGTAGCCGCCACGATCGCGCTGGATGGGCCGCAGGAGTGCGTAGAGCAGATCCGCGCGAGCTATGAGAAGCGTAGAAATTTTTTGATCGACGCCTTTGCGGACGCGGGCTGGCAGATCGCAAAACCTAGCGCGTCGATGTTTGCATGGGCGAAATTGCCGCCGGCTGCAGCGCATCTAAGAAGTATGGAGTTTTCCAAACAGCTTCTTACCAAGGCGCGCGTCGCCGTAAGCCCGGGCGTGGGTTTTGGTGCGGCGGGAGACGATTACGTGCGGATCGCTTTTATCGAAAACGAAAACAGGACCCGCCAGGCCGCTAGAAACATAAAAAAATATTTGAAAGAGATCTGATGAAGGTAGCGATTTTGGGCGTCGGCACCGTAGGTAGCGAAGTTGCAAACATTTTGATCAAAAACAAAGATATCATCCTTGCGCGCGCAGGCGTTAGCATAGAGCCCGTAATCGGGCTCGTGCGCGATACGAGTAAAAAAAGGGACGTGCAAATTCCGCTTAGCAGCGACGCTAGGAGTATCATCGAGCGCGATGATATCGACGTTTTTGTAGAGCTTATGGGCGGGGTAGAAAAACCCTATGAGATCGTAAGTGAAATTTTAAAGCGCAAAAAGGCGGTCGTTACCGCAAATAAGGCGCTTTTGGCTTATCATCGCTACAAGCTCCAGGCTTTGGCGGGCGATACGCCTTTTGGCTTTGAAGCGAGCGTAGCGGGCGGAATTCCGATCATCAAAACCCTGCGCGAAGGGCTAAGCGCCAACCGTATCGAAAAAATAATCGGCATCGTAAACGGCACGAGCAACTTCATCCTTACGAATATGATGCAAAAAAACGAGAAATTTGAGGACGCGCTAAAGCGAGCTCAAGAGCTTGGTTACGCCGAAGCCGATCCTAGCTTCGACATCGGCGGGTTCGACGCGGCGCATAAGCTTTTGATCTTAGCTAGCATCGCATACGGCGTGCACGGCGATCCCGAAGATATCCTAATCGAGGGGATTGAGGAAATCACGCAGGAGGATATCTATTTTGCGCGCGAATTTGACTTCATAATCAAGCTGCTTGCGGTAGCCAAGCGCGCGTGCGATAATAAAGTCGAGCTGCGCGTCCATCCAGCGCTCATTTCAAAGGATCAAATGCTCTCAAAAGTAGACGGCGTAATGAACGGCGTGAGCATCTACGGAGACTGCGTCGGCGAGAGTATGTATTACGGACCTGGCGCCGGCGGAAGCGCTACGGCAAGTGCGGTTATAAGCGATCTCATCGACATTGCGCGCGATAACAAAAACCCGATGCTCGGATATAAAATTTTGCCGAGCGAAAATTTTATGCAAATTTTGCCAAGCGAGCAGATCCGCACGAAGTATTATTTCAGGTTGCGCGTGCGCGACGAGAAAGGCGTACTTGCGAAGCTTACGAACATTATGAGCCTAAACGATCTTTCGATCGACAGCTTTTTGCAAAAGCCTAAGCTCAAAACGGACGAGGAAGTGACGCTGTTTTTCACGACGCATACGTGCTGCGAGAAGGACATAAAGCGCGCAATAAGCGTGATCGGCGGCGAAAATTTTATTACGCAAAAGCCTTTTATGATCAGGATCGAAAGCTAAGTTGAGCTTAAAAGAATATATTTTCGGCTTTGCTTGCGAGGACCGTGCGGCAGAATTTTTACGCGGCGAAGGATTTGAAATTTTAAAGCGAAATTTCCGCTGCCGCTTCGGCGAGATCGACATAATCGCGCGTAAGGGCGGAATTTTGCACTTTGTAGAGGTGAAGGCTACGAGCGGCGATTATGACGCCGCAGAGCGCGTGACGGGCGCTAAGATGGCTAAAATTTTAAAGGCGGCGGAATTTTATCTGATGAGCTGTGATACGGACGAGCCGTGGCAGATCGACGTCGTGGAAGTTTATACAAAGCAGATAAAATTTATCGCCAACATATCTTTTTAAATTAGAATTTTTATTATTTATTTAAGATAATGAACTATAATCCACGGAATTTTAACACAAGGAGAACATTATGGGAAAGTATATAGAGCTTACTTCGGAGAATTTCGATGTTACTAAAGAGGGTGTCGCGCTAGTCGATTTTTGGGCACCTTGGTGCGGGCCGTGCCGTATGATCGCCCCGATCATCGAGGAGCTTGCGAATGACTACGAGGGCAAGGCTAAAATTTGCAAAGTAAATACCGACGAAGCGCAGGATTTGGCAGTGCAGTTCGGCGTGCGCTCGATCCCTACGATCCTGTTTTTTAAAGACGGCGAGATCGCGGCTCAGATGATCGGTGCTCAGTCGAAACAGGCTATCGCGGACAAACTAAACTCGCTTCTGTAAATTTCAAAGGGCGGCTTCGCCCTTCCTCTCTTCGCCCTCCGTTTTATTAATTAAATTCGTAAATTTAGCGCTCGCGGCTTTACTTAATAAAATAATTAAGGAGAAAAAATGTTAGATTTAGCAATTATCGGCGGCGGCCCTGCGGGGCTAGCGGCGGGGCTTTATGCTACAAGAGGCGGTTTAAAGGACGTCGTGATGTTTGAGATGGGTATGCCCGGTGGGCAGATCACCTCAAGCTCCGAGATGGAAAACTACCCGGGCGTCGCCGCGGTGACCGATGGGATGAGCTTTATGGCGCCTTGGCAGGAGCAGTGCTTCCGCTTCGGGCTGAAGCATGAGATGGTGCGCGTGCTGCGCGTATCAAAAGACGGCGACGGAAATTTTACGATCTATCTCGAGGGCGATCAAACACGTCGCGCACGCGCCGTTATCGTCGCTACGGGCTCTACTCCGCGCCGCGCAGGGATCGAGGGCGAGGATGAGTTCTTCGGTCGCGGCGTCAGTACCTGCGCGACCTGCGACGGGTTTTTTTACAAGGGCAAAGAGGTTGCCGTCCTCGGCGGCGGCGACACGGCGCTAGAGGAGGCGCTGTATCTAGCTAAAATTTGCTCTAAAGTCTATCTGATTCATCGCCGCGACGAGTTTCGCGCCGCGCCCTCGACCGTGCAAAAGGTGCGCGAAAAGGGGAATATCGAGCTCATCACAAATGCGCTCGTAGAGCAGATCAAGGGCGATGCAAGCGGCGTGACGGGCATAGTCGTCAAGAATAAAACAAGCGGCGCCGCGCGCGAGCTGCAGCTGCCGGGGATCTTCGTATTCGTGGGGCTTGACGTGCGAAACGAGGTGTTAAAAGACGAAAGCGGCAAGTTCATCTGCGACATCACGCCGGGCGGACAGGTCGCGGTAAATTTAAAGATGCAAACAAGCGTACACGGGCTATTTGCGGCGGGCGATATGAGACAGGATGCGCCTAAACAGGTCGTTTGCGCGGCAGGCGACGGCGCGGTTGCCGCACTTAGCGCGATCGCGTATCTACAAGGACACGATAAATAAACCTATCTTCGGCGTAAAATTTCACGGCGCGGCAGGCGAAATTGCTTCCGCCGCGCTTTAAATTTAAAACTTCACATAAAATTTTGAATGAAATTTTGATATAAAAAAGCGGCTAAATTTTAAAATTTCATAAAATTTAGCCGCGAGATAGGGCGCTTACTATCTTTCGTAGAAGCCTGCTATGACATCTTTTGACTTCATTTTATTTACGGGATCTTCTTTACCGTTCGTGATAAGTTTAAATTTATCAGACAGACTTACGCTTTTACCCTCATTTACGATAAAATTTAGCTCGATAGCAAGCTTTGATGATCCACCTTCTTTATGTCCGAAGCTCGCGTCCAACTGCTCTGCCGTTATTTGCGAGTAATAAACGGCTGCTTTTAAGCACTCCATAATAAAGTCTATGTAGATTTCGGTATTGCTTTCTTTTAGTATCTCCCCTTTTAATTTGTCGTCGCAATCGACCGACTTCCATTCCTCCTCAAAAATTCTATTTTGCCTTTGATTTTTAAGCGTTTCTTGAAATTTAGCTTCGTTTAATTTGCAGTATTCTTTTGCCAGCTTAAACAAACCCTGCGCGTCGTAAGCCTTGCCCTCATAAAAAGTCATAACCCTTTTTAAAGATGAGTCTAACATCTCTTGCTTATATGATTTAAGCCTCTGCTCTACATCCACGTCGCAGACCATCTTAACCGTCTTTAATCCGCCATTTTCCCCTTTACTCCAGGTGATATTTTTGCAGATTTTCGAACCCTCGATCGCCGTACCGATATTCATATATTCAAAATCTGGCAGAGTGTAGTTTTTCACAAGCCCCACATCGTCATCGCCGCATCCTGCAAAAATAAATGCCGCAAGCGCAGCACCTAATGCGTATTTCATACTCGCTCCTTCAAGAAAAGTTAACGAGCAATGCTACCCGTCTCTGTTTAATAACGGATAAATTTAGAGCTGAAAATTGAGATAAATTCGCGAAGTACGTGGCTAAAAGCGTGAAAGATAAAATTTAAAGATGGAATTTTAAAAGAATTCGGCGAGAGAGGGAGGGAATCGAACCCCCCGGAAAACGGTCAACCGCCCTCCTATCGGATTTGAAGTCCGCAGACGCCACCAGGTCGCCATCCTCTCCAAATGCGGGAATTATAGCGAGATAAAATTTATTTAGCTTTAAAGAGGCTAAATTTTAATCCCTTTCGGCTCATTATTAGCGAAGGTAGGATTATGAGCGCGCCCAAAAGCAGCAGGCTCATCACCAAACATATCAGTAGCCCGAAGTAGATCGTAGGCCAGAAATTGCTCATCATCATCACGCTAAAGCCCAAAATGATCGCAAACGACGTATAATACATCGCGTATCCGATACTTGCGTGGCTTGCGCGGATCGCCGCGGCCTCGTCGCCAAGGCGCGCAAACTCGCGCTTGTAGCGATAGATATAGTGGATGACATCGTCCACGCCGATACCGATGCTAATCGCCGATATCGTAATACTCATGATATCCAGCGGAATGCCCGCAACCCCCATGATGCCGAAGCAGGCGCAAAGCGGGATCAAATTTACGAGGATCGCGATAAGCGCGTATGACAGCGAGCGAAAGATGATCACGAAAAGCACGAAAAGCACGAGCACAGTGATACCCAGGGTGTCTATCTGCGAGCTCATCAGGCTTTGAAGCATATTGTTATAAAGCACCATTATGCCGCTGATCTGCACCGTGACGTTATCCTTAGCGAGCAGGGAGTCCAGATCGCGCTTAAGATCGGCTAGGAATTGCGCTCTGCGAAGATTCGGATCGCTATCTATCGTGCGGATGCTAAAGTGCGCCTCGTTCGCTTCGATATTTACAAAGGGCGAAAGTACCAATTCGCGGTAATTTGCGGGCATTTCAGAGTAGATTAAAGCAAGGCTCAGATCGTCCAGATCGCGCCCCTGATTAATCTGCTTGCCGAGCTTTAAAAGCGATGCGAGCGAGCTTACGTTGCCGATAAACTCGTGCCCCGCGACGTTTTTGTCCTTCAAAAAATCATCTATTTTGCCGATGATGCGCATCTTTTCGGATGTGAACCAATACTGCGGCTTGTTTTCGTTGGCGGCGTATTCGGCTTCAAAATCGCCAAAATCGTCGCTCGTGGTGGAATTTTGTTCTAAATTTGCGGCGCGGATTTGATCTGAATTTACGGCTTCATTTGATTGTGCTGCCGCAGCGGAGCCTTGCTCGGAAAAATTTTGATCATTTAAATTTTGCGCCGTAGCGGTAGAATTCTGAGCGGCGGAATTTTGCGCGATAGAATTTTGCCGAGTAGAATTTGCCGCAAAATTTCGCCCCGCGGAATTAGAATTTTCGCCGCTCTTAGAATTTGCGCTGCCGCTCGCGGGATTTTTACTCTCGCTAGCAGAATCCGCGCCGCCCGCACTTTTAAATTTAACGACGATATCAAGCGGGATCGTTCCGCCCAGATTGGTATCGATAACCTCCATACCCGCGCGAATGTCGGTGCTTTTTTTGAAGTAGCCGATGAAGCTGTTTTCGACGCGCAGCTGTGAGATGCCGTAAAGCCCGAAGATCACCGCTGCGGCGCAAACGCCGTATACCGCGCCTCTGCTACGTAGCGCCGTTTCGGCGCACCAAAGCGTAAATTTAAAGTGCTGCTCGAAGCTGCGATTATTGTGCGTGCGCCTTAGAAGCGACATAACCGCGCCGAATACTCCAAATGCCGTAACTAGCGAGATACTGATGCCTACGCTCATCATAATTCCCAGAGAAATTACGGGTTTTATATCGCAAAAAATTAGCGACATAAAGCCGATGACGGTCGTAAAGATCGCGAAAAAGCAGGGTCTTGCGCGCTCGCGCAGCACCGCATAGACGAGCTGGCGCTGCGAAAAGGCGTGAAAGCGCGCGCTAAACTCGCGGTAGGCGACGATTAGGTGGATACAGACCGAAACCGTGATGATGAGCTGAAGCGCTATGAAATTTGAGCTAATCACCGTGACCTCAAAGCTCAAAAAGCCGAATAATCCCGCTGCGAGCACGACCGAATACGCGCAGATGATAAGCGGTAGCAGGATAAATTTCGCCTGTCTAAAAAAGAGCCAAAAGCACGCTAACAGAAGCACCAAGGCGCCGAGTCCGTAGGTCGCCAGATCCGAGCGGACGTAGCCCACCATATCGTCGGCGATCATATTCAGTCCGCCCAAAAACAATCGGTCTCCCACAAATTCCTTCTCAAAGCCCGCGATCAGCGCGCGCAAAGCCATAATATCTCGGTGATCCTTTTCGCGCAGCTCGTCGCGGTAGGATTTAAAATTTTGCTCTGCAACTTTAAGCGCGTCTTTAAGCTGTGAAATTTGAGCCCCCGAGCGGTTGCCCTCATGCTCCGCTTGCTTTAGAGCGCTTTTGGCTCCGTCTCTTAGGCGCAAAAGCTCCTCGTAGAGGGTCTGCGGTTTTAAATTTATTAAAATTGCGGTAGTGTGAAGGTCGGCGCTTACTAAATTTGACGCATAAAAGGGGCTCGTAGAAAGCTCGCGTCTAGCCGCGGTTAAATTTACGTCTGCGTCGGTAAGAGTGGGTATGTGCTTAAGCAGCTCGCTCATACCCTCGCTTTTGTTTAGCAAAAGCGGCACATTCGTGATGTCCGTGACGCTGGCGACGAAATCAAGCTTGGAAAAAGCTGCGTCCATCTGCGCTATTTTGCGGATCGTCTCGGGCGCTAAAAGATCGCCCGCGGGAGTGTATGCAAGCACCAAGAAATTCGGCGTTTCGTAGCGTTTGGATACTTCGCGCCAAATTTGAAGGTCTTTGTCATTATCTAGTAGAAGCGTCTGGCTCGAAGCGTCGATCTCTAGCTTTGTGGAGTAATATCCGAAAAAGAGCGCCAGCGCCGTAAACAGCGCGAGCGTGATTTTCGGAAACGCGACGATTAAGCGAAAAATTTTTTTCAAATACCGCTCTTTTAGGCGCGCTGCTATTCGCCGCTATTGATGACGGTGGAATTTAGCCGCTTTATAAGCTCATCAAAGCCCAAGCTTTGCGTTACGTCGCCTAGCTGCGAGCGGTAGGTCTGAATTAGGCTGACGCCCACGATATCGACGTCGTAGATACGCCAATCAGAGCCGTTAGGATAAAATTTAAAATCTATGTCGTAGTTTTTCTGCTCGCCGATGACCTGTGTTTTTAGCACGCGGCGCTTATCGCTCGGGCTTTGTTTGCTTAGCACCTTCATATCCTGATCGGTATAAAGCGAAAGCTTTTCGATAAAGGAGCGCTTTAGATGCGCCTCGAAGGCTTTATTAAATTCCGCGATCTGCGCGGGGCTAAGGCTCGCGTAATGCTTCGCAAGTGAGAGCTTTGCCATCATCTTATAATCAAAATAGCCGTCAAAAAGCGCAAAAATTTTCGCAGGCTTTGCGTCTTTGGGCGCGCTGCTTCGCATGATGCTTACGGCCTCGGCGACCTTTTGGCTCATCACCGGCTCGATATCCGCATCGCTGATAGCATGCGCCGAAATCAAAAGCGCTCCGCAAAGCGCTAGAACTTTTAAAATTTTCATTGTTATTCCTTTATTAGTTTTTCGCGATTTTGCTCGTAAGCATCGCGTAAAAATGGATATAGATCCACCGCATCTTTAGTCATTTTTTCATAAAATTTCGGATCGCGCGAGTAGTCGTTAAATATTCTAAATCCATTGACGGAGTTTCGAACAGTGCCATCTTTAATATAATTTATCGGGTTTGAAAAATAATCTCCGACAAGTCCAGCTGTATCGCGTAGATTGCTCTGCCCTAAGATCGGCCAGACGATGTGAGGACCTGCCGGCACGCCCCAGTATCCTAGCGTCTGCCCGAAATCCTCGTCGTGGCGCGGAATTCCGTAGTATTTGCCCGCCATATCGTTAAGCCCGCCGAAGCCGACGGTCGAATTGATCAAAAACCGTTTCGTCTCGTCCCAAGAATTTTCAAATTTACCCTGCAATAGGTTGTTTACGAGCCTCATCGGATATAAAATATTATAGAAAAAATTTGAAAACGCGCCCTGGATCGGATCGGGCATTACGTAATCGTAGCCGCTGGCTACGGGGGTTAATATGTATGAGTAAAATACGTCGTTAAAGCTCGTCATAACGCGGTTATAGCCGCTAAGCGGATCGAAAACCTCACGTTGCGCGAACTCCTCGTCAAAACCATCCGTATCGCTAGGCGCTACGTCTTGCTTTTGAGAGCAACCGCAAAATGCTAACGCCGCAGCCAGGAATAGAATTTTTATAAATTTCAAATGTGACCTTTCTTTATAAATCAAAGTGACGATTTTACAAATTTAAAGAAATTTTGTCAATAAGGGTAAAATTTCATATAGAATTTCCCTCTTTATAGCGCAAAATAAAGCCTGCGGCTCTTTAAGAAATATATCAGAGGATATATTATAAAATCACGCGAAAGTAAATAAGAAAGGATGAAAATGGATGCAAAATTTGCTTTGGAATTCCTACTTGGCAAGGAAATATCGCTTTTAGCCAAGCATATTAAGCTGCTTAAGGCCGTAGATGAGACTAAAAGTATTACAAAGGCCGCAGAGATCGTAGGAGTGTCGTATAAAAACGGCTGGGACGCGCTAAATTTAATCAACAACGCGAGCAAAAAACCCCTCATCGTCCGCACTCAAGGCACAAAGAAAAATAGCGGCTCCGAGCTTACCCCTTACGCTCACAAGCTGATTCGCGCTTATGATGCTATCAGCCACGCGGGCGAGACGTTTTTGAGTGAAATTTTAAAGCTTGACGAGATCACCGAAGAGAGCCTTTTAAGCTTAGAGAAGATCGGTATGAAGCTTTCTGCGCGAAATCAGCTAAGCGTTGAGATTACGGATGTTCAAACGGGCGCTGTAAATTCTCAAATCACGGCTAAGCTCGCAGGCGGCGAAATTTTATGCGCGACGGTAACCGTGGAGAGCGAAAAAAATTTAGGACTAAAGGTGGGCAAGGATGTGCTGTTTTTATTCAAGGCTCCAAGCGTCATCATTGCCAAAGGAAGCTTGGAGAAGCTAAAACTTAGTACGGCGAATCAAATCAAGGGCACGATTGGCGAGGTTAAAATCGGCGCGGTAAACGCAGAGATCTGTCTAGGCACGAGCTCGCATCAAAACATCACCGCGATCATCACACGAGAATCTGCCACCGCGATGGCTCTAGGAGTAGGAGATGAAGTAACGGCGATCATCGAGCCTAGCGAGATCATTATTGGCGCGTAATAGGGTGAAATTGGGTACACAAAATTTTAAAATTTAAGGCGTAAATTTAAAATTTTAGATAGAATTCAATTCTCGGCGAGAGCCGAAACGAAAGGCATAAAATGAAGTTGAAAGCAGTGCTTTTAGGAATTTTAACCGCAGGCGCGCTTAACGCGGGTGAGGTCAGCGTAGCTGCCGCTGCGAACACGACGTATGCGTTTGACGAGATCAAGGCGGAATTTGCCAAGCTATATCCGCAAACTACGCTAAACGTGAGCTTGGGCGCCAGCGGTGCGCTTAGCATGCAGATCAAAAACGGCGCGCCGTTTGATATTTTTATGGCGGCGGATATGAAATTTGCAGACGATCTGCATAAAGATGGCTTTGCGACGGCGCCTGCCAAAACTTACGCAAAAGGCAAAGTGGCGATGTTTAGCGTGCGCGGCGTAGATCTTAGCAAGGGGCTTGAAGCTTTAAAAGACCCTAGCGTTAAAACGATTTCCATAGCAAATCCAAAGACCGCTCCTTACGGCACCGCAAGCGTACAGGCCTTCCAAAAAGCGGGAGTTTACGATGAGATTAAAGGTAAAATCGTAGAAGCAAATCGATCGGCGAGGCTCTTTCGCAAGCGCTTAAAGCTTCCGACGTCGGCTTTATCGCGGCTAGTGCGATGTATGCGCCTAAGATGGCAAAGGACGGCTGCAACGATAAGCCTTGCAAAGAGGGCGAAAATTTCGTCTTGGTCGACACCAGCCTCTACGAGCCGATAGCCCAAGGCATGGTCGTGCTAAACCGCGCTAAAGACAACGCCGAAGCTAAGGCGTTTTATGATTTTATCCTAAGCGATAAGGGCAAAGAGATCTTTGCTAAATACGGATACGAGTTTTAATGATTAGAGCGAGAATCAACGAAATTTTACAAAAAGACGGCATCCATTCTGTAGGATTTATCGCGGGCGGCATCAAGCTACGTGGCGTATTTCTGCAGCTAAGTAGCGAGCTTAAGGTGGGTAGCGAAGTTTACGTGGGCTTTAAAAGCACCGATGTGCTTTTATCTCGCGAAGCCCTAAGTGGTGTATCTAGCGAAAATGAAATTCACGGCAAGATTATGAGCCTAAGCTTAGGTGAAATTCTATGCACGCTCAGGTTTGAAGGCAAGATAAGCTTTGATGTGCTCATTAGCGCGCATTCTGCGCAGGAGCTTGCTTTACGCGAGGGCGACGAGGTTTTCGCATACGTTAGCGCCACTGCGATATATATAGAAAAATATGATAACGATTGATTGTAAGAAAAAAATCAGTGATGATTTCTCGATTGATGCTCGCTTAGAGATTAACAAAGGCTCGTTTGTGTGCCTATATGGGCGCAGCGGCAGCGGTAAGACTACACTGCTGCGCATTTTGGCTGGATTTTTGCGCGCAGATAGTGGTAGCATAAAAGACGGCGATCGTGTGCTGCAAGAAGGCAATGAATTCTTAAGTGCGGGCAAGCGCAGGATCGGCTTTTTGTTTCAAGACTACGCACTTTTTGAGAATATGAGCGTGACAGGCAATCTGCTTTTTGCCAGAAACGATCCGCAAAAAGCCGCAATGCTGCTTGAAATTTTAGAGCTTAGCGAGTTTGCGAAATCCGGCGTAGAGGGTCTTAGCGGCGGACAGAAGCAGCGCGTAGCACTTGCTCGCGCACTGATGCAAGAGCCTGAAATTTTGCTACTTGACGAGCCGCTTTCGGCGCTTGATTTTACGATGCGCGAAAAAATCCAAGAGTATTTGCTAAAGATCCACGGGCAGTTTCATCAGACCGTGATTTTGGTAAGCCACGACGTAAGCGAGATTTATAGGCTTTGCAAGCGAGTTTATGAGATGAAGGACGGCAGGATCGTCCGCACCGGTACGCCGGAGGAAATTTTTCTTAAAACTAGCGGCTCACAGAAGTTTTCTTTCGCGGGCAAGATTGTCGATTTGCAAGCACGCGACGGGGTCAAAGTAGCTGTCGTAGCGATCGGTAGCCAGCTGTGCGAAGTGGTGCTAAGCAATGCAGAAGCCGATGGCTTGCAAGTAGGCGACGAGGTCAAAACAGGCGCCAAAGCCTTTAACATCACTCTGCGTAAAATTTAAACTTGCAGGCAGGCTTTGGCGCGCCTGGGTGAGAACTTCAACTAGATTAGAGATTTAAATACAGGCTTTTATGGAATTTAGACGAGGGATTTTGCGAAATTTTAGCTAGATTTGCCCGCAAAATACGGTGAGATTTTAAAATTTCATTCGCATCGCGCTTAGATTTTCATGAAACACAAAATTTAAACGCAGACTAGAGCGAAACTGCAATTCGAGACTAGATAGCGTGGGGAAGTTAAGCTTAAATTTTAGATTTTGCGCAGACAGGCGCCGTTAAATTCCTTCTTTGAATTTATTAATTGGCGTGGTGGGTTTATTTTTAAATTTAGCGGCTTTTAGCTTACTTTTTTGGCAGGAGTTGTGCGAATTCTATCATGCGATTTTGGTAAAAAATTTAATGTGAAGCTTCGCGCAAACTTAAAATTTTTAGATTTGGAATTTTACCTGGATTTTGTGACTTTGAAATTTTAAAAGCTCTAACGGTTTGAAGCTTGCGTGCTAAACTCGCTTAATAAGAGCTGTGGCAAAATTTCATTAACCGGGTCTTTTGGGTTTATGCGAAATTTTAAAATTTTGTTTTGTCAGGCTCAATGTAATTCCACTAAGTTGTTCAGAGAATGCCGTTTGGCTATATCTTGCGTGAAATTTGCGCTCAGACAAATCCTGCCCGCTCAAGTTTTAAAGCTAAGCTAAGCTTTTTGAAATTTAGCTCAGCAAAATTCGTGGCCTTAAAAATTTGCCAGCTTAGTAGAGTTTAAATGCCTGACGGAATTTGCACGCTTGAAGGAATTTATTAGCCAAGCAATTTATAAAATTCCGCCCAGTTTGGCTTGCACGGAATTTTCAAAATTTCTATTTTGCTAAAGCTCTAGCTCTGCGCAGAATTTTTCAAAATTCTATTATGCAAAGCCTTATGACTATGAAGTTTGCGCAAATTCTATCCAGCTTTGCCTCTAAATTTTAAAGCAGAGCTAGGCTTTTAAAATTTTATAGTTTGGGCCCAGCGGCTCGGCTCGGAGGATAAATGTTTGAAATTCTAAAGGGGCTCGATTACACGCCGTTTCTCGTTTCATTAAAGCTTGCGAGCTTAACGACATTTGCGTTGTTTATCATCTGCGTGCCGCTCGCGTTTTTTATGGCGAGAAAAAATTTCCGCGGCAAAAGCGTGATCGAATCGATCATCTCGCTTCCGCTCGTGCTGCCGCCTTCGGTGTTAGGGTTTTACCTGCTCGTTTTTCTATCGCCGTATTCGGTGCTGGGCGAGTTTTTTGACAAACACTTCGGGCTTCGGCTCGTATTTAATTTCAGCGGGCTTGTGATCGCGAGCTGTATCTACTCACTGCCGTTTATGTTTTCGCCGCTGGTTTCGGGCTTTCGTTCGCTTCCGCGCTCGCTTTTTTGGGCGTGCGATTCGCTCGGCAAGGGCTATTTTTCCAAGCTTTTTCGCGTCGCGTTACCCGCGATACGCCACTCCCTGCTTAGCGCCTTGGTGATCTGCTTTGCGCACACGATGGGCGAGTTCGGCGTCGTGCTGATGATCGGCGGCAGCGTGAGCGAGCAGACCAAGGTCGCTTCCATCGCAATCTACGAAGCAACCGAAACGCTCGATTTTGCGCAGGCTCACGCGTATTCGGCGCTGATGCTGCTCTTTAGCTTCGCGGTGCTTTTGATTATGCATTTTTTGGGCGCAAAAGGCGCAAAAATACAAGCTTAAATAGGCTTTAAAACGAAATTTGCTAAAATCCCGCAAAATTTGGAATTTGGCATGAAAAACAAAAAAGACTTCGTTACCGAAAGATTTAACGCCGCCTTGATCCTAGGCGCTGCGCTACTTACGCTTGTAGTAGTTTGCGAGATTAGCTTTTTGCGCACCAGGATCGCTACGCAGCTTGATTTGCGGACGCGCACGACGATTACTTTACTTAAAAATACCGACGAGTCGCTTTTTAGCGAGCTTGAAATTCTAAAAGAGAATATCATTTCTTTGGACGCAAGGCATGAGGCTGCGCAAAGCGAGCTTTACGCGGATTTGATCCGTAATGTCGTAAAATCTTCTCATAGATTTGACGCTATTTTTTATCTGCGCGCCCGCGGCGCGGAGCAGGAGAGCTTAGCACATTTTTCATCGGATGGGCGCATTTCGGATCTTGGCGAGATACGGCTTGCGGATATCACAAGCGAGCTAAAAAAGGATGAATGGGTATCGCGCTATATGATGATGGACGGGGTGTGGCGATATTTTTTGATCAAGCGCGTAAACGCTGATTCATATCTGCTAGGCTTTGCCAACACCGCTAGGCCGATTGCCAGGCTCTCCTCGCTGGGAGATATTTTGGTCTTTAATGCCGAAGGCAAATTCTTTAACGCTCCTGGCAGCGTAACCGATATATTGGGGCAGGATTTTGATTTTTCGCGCCTAGGCGAAGTGGTAAGCTTTGAAGACGAATCTGGGCTAAGCTTTGCCTATCTTGCAAAATTTGGAGATAATTTCGTAATGGCTCGCGAACGAGCCGGCTATTTTTTGGGCGCGGACGATTTTATCGTCGTAGCGCTAGCAGCGGCGATTTTAGCTTATTTAATCCTTTTAATTTCAAATTTTACGTTTTTAAAAAAGCGCGTTTTTATTCCGCTTGCGGCAGTTCAAAACGCGCTGCGTCAAGGGGATTACCACTCAAAAATTCGCGATATAGAAGCGCTAAATCCGCTAAACTCCGTCTTAGAAATTTCTAAATCCATAGATGAGGTTTTGAAGTCTAATTTGCGCCACGGCGATTTTAGCCTCAGCTTTAAAGATGCGCTAAAATATAGCTCCCTTTCGGTGCTTAGCATCGATAACGTCGCAGGCACGATCGAAAGCGCTAGCAACGGTGCGCGTGAGCTTTATGGCGATGACGTCGTAGGGCGGAATATCTTCGCGCTGCAAGCAGGCTCGTTTTACGATCACGCCTATCAGACCCAGCGCGCAAACTATGTCAAAGAAAACTATGTCGTAACCCGCCAAGAGACCAAAAATGGCGTCAAAGACCTCTATGTTAAAAAATCTTATATCCGCGACGGAAGTAAAATTTCAACCCTTTTTGTGGTGCTGGATGCGTCAAAATATCGCAGATTTTACGATGAAACTAAGCAAAAATATGAGTATTTAAATCACGCGCCTATCGTTACACTCGTGTTTGACTACACTTCGGGCAAGATCGTAGATGCTAGCAAAAATATAAAAGAGCTTTGGGGTTACGAAGCGGCGCAGTTTTTAAGTGGCGAGATAAGGCTATGGGATTTGCTGGATGAAAAGGATGCGAATGAGGCTAAAAACGAAATTTTAAACCGCTTAGCCGATATGCCTTCAGAAGAGCTAAGCTTTTCTCAAAGCTATAAAATTCGCCACAACGACAATATCCGCTATAGCTACGAAGTGAGCATCTATGTCAAAAAGTCCGCCGCCAGGGCTGCATTTTATTTTCAAAATATCGATGACGATGTTAAGGCGATCCGCGGCTTGCAGGAGGATTTGGACTTTTACCGTACAGTAATCGAGACTAGGAATTTTTGCACCTGCTTAATCGATCTTGACGCGCAGACGCTGTCGTTTGATAAAAATTACTTTAAAATTTTAAAATATCGCGGCAAAAGGCTAAACACTGCGATGAGCTTCGGGGAGTTCAGTTATGAAATTTACTTCGCGGATTTAGAAAATTTCAACAAAATGATCCGCGAATGCACCGCCGGGCTTAGAAATGATTTTAGCTGCGAATTCCGTCTGCGAAATGCCGCTAATGCCTATACTTGGATCAGTATGCAAGGCTACGTCACCGAAAAGCACGGCTCTCGCTCTCGCCTTGTAAAAACTACGCTTGAAGATATCAGCTCTCGCAAGCAGACGGAGCTGGAGTTAAATTTAAACGCCAACGTCTTTTCGCGCTCGCTAGAGGCGATCTTAATCACAGATGAGAGCGGTCGCGTGCTGCGCGCTAATAACGCTTTTTACGAAATCACCGGCTATAGCGAAAGCCAAACCATCGGCAAAATTCCAAATTTCTTCGCTCCTACAGAGGGCGGAGCAGACGTGATGGAGAGGATTAGAAAAAATCTCGTCGGCAAACAGACCTCTTACAAAGATGAAATTTACGGACTAAAAAGAGGTGGTGGCACCTTTCCTGCGCTATTTACGGCAATTGCGATAAAGGATGATTTTTCGCTTACTTCAAATTTCATCTTGATGTTTACCGAAATTTCGCAGATCAAGCAAAAAGAGAGCGAGCTAGCCAAGATCGCCCATCACGACGCGCTTACCGGGCTTCCAAATAGAGTGTATTTTATGAAGGCTGCGCAGAGATTTACGGCAAACTCAGGCGAAAATTCCAAGCTTATGGCGGTGCTTTTCATCGATTTTGACGGCTTTAAGGCGATCAATGACACCTACGGGCACGAGGTCGGCGATATGTTTTTGCAATCGATCTCAAAGGCGATGAGCGGGCTACTGCGTAAGGGCGATATCTTAGCGCGCTTAGGCGGCGATGAGTTTGGCGCCATCATCGGCGATCTGCAAAGCAAGGACGCGGCGCATGTGCTATTAGACCGTCTGCTTGGGATTTCAAAGATGAAATTTAACCTCAAAGGCAACGAAATTAGTGCAAGCATCAGCGTTGGCGCAGCGTTTTACGACGGCAGCGAAAAGATCGATTTTCCAGGACTTTTATCGCGCGCAGATAGGGCGATGTATCGCGCCAAAACGAGCGGCAAAAACCGCTACTGCATCTTTGAGCGCGCCGAAGCAGACGAACCTAGCGAGGAAGGGATTGCTGCAGCGATCGAAGAGGGGGAGTTTTTCGTGCTCTATCAGCCGATCATTAGCGGCGCGCAGATTTATGGATATGAGCTGCTTTTACGCTGGGATCGCGGAAAGCGCGGAATTCTTGCCCCGCAGGATTTTGCGCAGATATTAAGCGAGCCTCGATTTGAGTTGCCAATCTCAAAATTTGCGTTTTCAAAGATGATGGAATTTAACGCTCAAACAGGCGCAAACTGCTCGATAAACGTAAGTTTAGCCGTGCTTACAAACGACGAATTTTACGATTTCGTAGCTCACAGCTTGCGAGACAGGGCTAATGCAAAAGGCGAGTTGATGTTTGAGATAACCGATTTTAGCGAGCAAAATTTTAAGGAATTCGCCCCTGCGCGTGGGCGTTATGCAGATCTTGGGATTAAATTTGCTCTTAATAGTGCAAATAAAAGCAATATTTCATTCTTGAATGCCCAGCCTTTCGATATCGTTAAAATCGACCGCGAGCTCTGCCTGGACATAGGCAAGAAAAAAAATGCTATCCGAACGATGGTGGAGATCACAGGCAAGCTAAAGCGGGAGTTTGGATTTGCTCTCGGTGCTCAAGGGGTCGAAAACGCGCTATCGCTGCGGCTCTTAAACAATTTGAAATTTAACTATCTACAGGGAAATTTTATCGCAAAAGCGCTGGATCGCAGGGAGATAGACGCTTTCATCGCGCGATTTAAAGATACGCCCAAGCTCGCAGCCATCGATAAAGATGAGTTTATCAGCTTTTTAAACGCGCTTGATTATAAGGATTTGGCGCTAAACTTCATCGCGCGCGGTCAAACAGGCGAGCTTAGTCCGGGAGAGTTTGAAAGTTTCAGAGCGAAATTCGGCGAAATTTTAAACAAAACTCAAAGCGCGGGCAGCGAAAAATTTGCGCTAACTACAGAAATACGTAAGCAAATTTTAGATATTCTTTCGCTTGATTACCGCGTTTTAGCAAGCTTCATTCAGAGCTTTAAAACGCGGTTGGATCAGTTCATAAGCGATTTGGAGGCAGCATGATAGATAGCGTTAGCGCCGATTTCGATCACGAGATACCCAACGGCTCGAGGCTTTATTTCGGAAAGAGCGCGCAGCTCAAGCGCGAGATGGAAAATAAAGCGAGCGAAATCCTCGTTAAAAACGGCTTTAGCGAAATTTTAACGCCATATTTTTCATATCATCAGCACCTAAGCGTCGCGCCGCAAAAGCTTCTTAAGCTCTCCGATCCCACGAACCACGAGCTCGCGCTTCGTGCAGACAGCACCGTGGACGTCGTACGTATCGTGCGCAAGCGGCTGAAAGACGATAAGCTAAGGCGGCTATTTTATGTGCAGCCTACCTTCAAATACCCAAGCGACGAGTTTTATCAGATCGGCGCGGAGCTGATCGGGGAGAAAAATTTGCCGCTTGCGATCAAAATCGCGCAGGAATTTTTTAAAGAATTTGATCTTGTGCCCGCGCTTCAGCTAAGCAATATCGAAATTCCGAAAAAAATCTGCGAAATTTTAAACCTGCCGCTTGAAATTTTTGAAAAGGGCAAGATTGAGACGCTGCTTGAGCAAAATTTGCCTTGGCTAAATGCTACGGCTCGCGCCACGTCGCTAAAGGACGTGCAGGCTCTGCGCGCGCAGGTGCCTGAAGAGCTCGTGCCATGCCTAGATGAAATTTTAAGCCTAGGCGTGGATTACGAGCGTATCTGCGTTTCGCTGCTGTATTACTCTAAAATGCGCTACTACGACGCGCTATTTTTTAGATTTTTAGACGCGGGCGCGGTGTATTGTAACGGCGGAAATTACGAGATTGACGGGCTAAAATCCAGCGGCTTTGCGCTGCTAGTAGACGCTTTGATAGAAAAAATTATGCAAAAGGATGAAAAATGAGTAAAGTTGACGTAGTAATCGGCGCCCAATGGGGCGATGAGGGCAAGGGCAAGATCGTAGATATGATAAGCGCGAATTACGATTTCGTATGTCGCAGCAGCGGCGGGCACAACGCAGGCCATACCATCGTCATAAATGGCGAGAAATTTGCGCTGCATCTAGTGCCTAGCGGCGTGCTTCACAAAAATATCATCAACATCATCGGAAACGGCGTCGTGATCAACCCCGATGTGCTGATTACCGAGATGGCGCAGTTTGAAAATTTAAAGGGCAGATTTTTCATAAGCGAGAAGGCGTTTTTAAATTTACAGTACCACTCGCTGATCGATCAGGCGCGCGAAAAGAGTAAGGGCGAGCTTGCGATCGGCACCACCGGTAAGGGCATAGGGCCTGCGTATGCCGATAAGATCGCGCGCACGGGGCACCGCGTAGTGGAGCTTTTGGAGCCCGAAAGGCTTGCCGAGGCGCTATCGCGGGATTTCGCTTCGCATGAGAGCGTTTTTGAAAAAGCGGGGGTTAAAATTCCTAGCAAGCTTGAAATTTACGATGAGCTAAAGCGCTATAAAAGCGCGCTCGAGCCATACATCGCCGACACCACGCACATGTTGTGGAAGGCGCTTGATTACGACAAGCGCGTGCTTGTAGAGGGCGCGCAAGGAAGCCTGCTTGATATCGATCACGGCACCTATCCATACGTCACGAGTTCGACTACTATCGCAGGCGGGGCTTGCAGCGGGCTCGGGCTCGCGCCGAAAGATATCGGTACGGTGATGGGAATTTTAAAAGCCTATACCACCCGCGTGGGCAACGGTGCGTTTCCTACCGAGGATAAAGGCCCGCAGGGTGAGGCGATGCGCGAGATCGGCAAGGAGTACGGCACCACGACGGGGCGGGCGCGCCGCTGCGGCTGGTTCGACGGAGTGGCTACGAAATACGCCGTGCGCCTTAGCGGCATCGACAAGCTCGCGCTTATGAAGCTTGACGTCCTAGACGACTTTGAGAGCATTAAAATTTGCCACGCATATCGCTACAATGGGGAGGAGATCGATTATTTTCCGATCGATTTGGAAGCTGCCGAGCCGGTTTATGAGCAGATGCCTGGCTGGGACAGCGTCAAAGGAATTTCAAAATTTGAAGATCTGCCGCAAAACGCGCAAAATTATATCCGCAGAATAGAGGAGTTAAGCGGCGCGAAGGTGGGCTTTATCTCTACCAGTCCCGAAAGAAGCGACACGATAATTTTATAAACTCGGTGAAATTTTAAAATTTTACCCGTTGCGGGCGGCGCGACCGCTCATAGAACTGAATTTAAAGGAACGATCATGCGAATACGACTACCACACGTGCCATATATCGCGCATAAAATAGCGCTGGATCTGCTAAACTCTGGCTGCGTTACGCTTAGTGCAGGCATAGAGCCCGTCGCCAAGGAAGCGGACGAGATCATAAGGGCCGATCTACAAAAAGAAAGAGCGATAGACGAGCGCGCAAACGAGCTGATAGATGAGCGCATAAGCGAGCTAGATGAGATGAGCGTGAATAAAAAAGATATGTTTTGGCTCATCAAACGCCACATCGCAAACGACGAGAATTTCGAGCTAAATTTCGAGGATCGCTACGGCACCATATCGCATAAAATTTTAGAAACCGTTTGGAAGAAAAATTTGATCGATTACAAAGTTTCGGAAAACAGGCTAAAGACGATAATTTATAACGCGATCGACGAATATCTTAAAAATTATCAAAAGATTGAGGATGCGGTCTACGAAAAGATCGATGGCTACAAGCAAAAACTGATCCCGGGTACCGAAGAATACGAGCTTGTGTTTGAAAAGCTCTACGAAGAGGAGCTAAGAAAACGAGGCATGTTATAATGAACGCGTATATCTACATAGAAAACGGCATCTACCTGCAAGCCAAGGCGTTCGGCAAGGGCGGTAGCGCATTCGGCGAGCTCGTGTTTAACACCTCGGCCACCGGCTACGAGGAGATCATCTCCGATCCTAGCTACGCGGGGCAGTTTATTATTTTCACTATGCCTGAAATCGGTATCGTAGGCATCAACGAAAACGACAAGGAAAGCTCCAAAATCCACGCCAGCGGAATTTTCGTAAGAAATTTTAACAACGAGCCTTCAAATTTTCGCTCGCAGATGAGCCTAGAAGATTATTTTCTGCAAAACGGAAAATTCGGCGTTTACGACATCGACACTAGATTTTTAACCAAAATGCTGCGCGATCAGGGCAGTCTGCGCGCCTTCGTCTCTACCGAGATCAGTGATAAGGCGGCTCTTAAAAAGGCGCTTAGCGAGTCTGCGCGCATAGAGGAGATCAACTACGTAAGCATCGTAAGCACGAAGGCGCCGTATAAGCACACCTCCGGTCGCTGGGACGCCGCGCACGGAAGCTACGTTCAGCCCGCAAGCTGCGGCAAAAAGATAGCCGTGATCGATTACGGCGTCAAGCGAAACATCCTAAACGAGCTTTGCGATCTAGGGCTCGGCGTCGAGGTTTTTCCGCACGACGTTACGGCAGAGAGCCTGATTGCTAAATTTAAAGGGGGGCAGATCGACGGCGTGTTTTTATCAAACGGCCCTGGCGAGCCTCGCATGCTTAAAGAGGAGATCGCGCAGATCAAAAAGATGGTCGAAGCGCGCGTGCCGATTTTTGGAATTTGCCTGGGTCATCAGCTGCTAAGCAACGCGATGGGATATGAGACCTACAAGCTGAAATTCGGCCAGCACGGCGCAAACCACCCCGTGCAAAACCTGCGCACCAAATCGATCGAGATCACCGCGCAAAACCACAACTACAACGTCCCAGAAACGATAGCGCAGATCTGCGAGATCACGCACCGAAATCTTTTCGACGGCACGATCGAGGGGGTGCGCTACAAAGACTATCCTGTATTTTCGGTGCAGCACCACCCCGAAGCCAGCGCGGGGCCTACCGAGAGTAAGTATATCTTCAAAGAATTTCTTGAAATTTTATGATTTTTGAAATTTTGTCTGCATGAAATTTTACCGCGGTCGTGCGGTAAAATTTTAAATTTACGACAAGCTTTAAATTTTAATGCGGTCTTTGCGTCGTAAATTTAAAGCTCGTCGCAGCCTGGATAATTGCAGGCTAGAGCAGCGTGTAAAGCGCACTTTTGCAGACTGAGGATTGCCGCGGTGATTTTGAGCTAAGCGGTTTTTTGGATGAAACGAATCTGTGCTAGTCGCGATTTTAAATTTAAACTGGCTGCGCGCCGCATGCTTTTTATTCGTGTGATTTCGTGTCCGTATAACTTCTAAGCTCGCAGCTAAATTTCATGCGTTTTAAATTTAAAAATTGGGCTTGGTGCGCTTAGTCCTTTCAAAACAGATCCTGCGGTGGCTTCAAGCTCTTTAAATTTGACGAGCTGTCTTGTTGCCGTCAAGTTATACCATAAACGCTTTGCCGCCCGTAAAATTTTATCTAACGTTGCCCGCTCGTTAAAGCCTTATTAACGCAGTTTTGCCAGTTATGCCTAGTTTTTTGGTAAACTATACCTGCCCTTAAAATCTTATCAGCGCTGTTTTTATTTCTCTCTAAAAGCCATTTGCCTAAAATAAAATTCCGCTCCGCCGCGTAGTGAAATTTTACCTGCGCCAGCTTTGAAATTTTACTTTCAGCCCATTTTAAATCTCTTTTGCACCGATAAGATTTAGCTCGCGTTACTTTAAATTTTGCCCATCTCTATGCTGCGGTTTTTACTCACGCTTGTTTTTTAATCCCGCTCATATTTGCACCTAAAATAAGAGTTGTGTTACTTTATGAAATTAAATTTTTAACTTAACATTATTTTAAGCTCAATAAAAGAGAAAATTTGAAAGAATTTCGTTTGAAATTTCGCCTTGAGGGGTCTGCTATGAGCTGCGCTTTAAAAGAGCTGGACGTCTTGCTAGTCGAGGATGATACTAAATTACTAGCCTCGCTGCATAAGGCGTTTGAGGGTATTTTTAACAACGTTTACAATGCCCAAAACGGGCTTGAAGGTGTGAAAAAATTTAAAAAATTTAGTCCTAATCTCGTCATTACCGACATTCTAATGCCGATTGAAGATGGGCTAGCGATGATACGTCAGATTAAGCAGATCTTTCCGCATGCCCCCATCGTGGTGCTTAGTGGCTTTAGTAGGGAGGAGCAGCTAAAAGGCGTTATGGAGATTGGCGTCGAGCGGTATTACTTTAAGCCGGTAGATATCGCCGCATTTGTGCTAGAGATAAGTGCACTGATGAAGTCTAAGCTGGACTCTGTACGAGCCGTAAATATGGGCGCAGGCTACGTATTTGACGGGCTTCGTCGTATTTTGCTGAAGGATGGCGAGCAGATCGTGCTTACTAAAAAGGAGCTTTCTTTTGTCTCGCTGCTAGCCAGTCGCGTGGGCGAGCTGGTGCTTTACGAGGAGATCAAGCGTTATGTTTGGACCGAAGGAGCCGTGAGCGATACGGCGCTTCGCACCTTCGTCAAGCGTATCCGCGATAAAGTGGGAGGCGAAATCATAAAAAACGTCCCGAGCCTGGGATACAAGATCGAGCCTGAGCCAGCTTAAATTTGATCGTTTTTTTGCCGATTTGTAATTTACGGAATCCACTCGTAAAATTTTGCGTTTAAATTATGCCGCGATTAATGCGGAGCGAGGTAGAATTCCGTGCTCAAAGCGCAACAGATTAAAATTTTATGCTCGTCCAACTTACTAAATTTGACTTGATAAAATTTAGCCTCTCAAGCTTTTCAAAAACTTCTTTGCTTAAAAGCCCAAACTAAAAATTTCTTGCTAAAATATCGCAAAATTCCGCGTTCTGCGAATCGCTCTAAAGGATTTGTTTTGAAAAATTTGCCCTCTAAAAATCTCTTTGTCTACACTAGCTCGCGTGCGCTACGCGCGGCGCTGCAAAGCGAGAGCGGCGGCGTGCTGGCGCCTAGGATTACGTTGGCGGAATTCTACGAAAAGGCGCTTTTTGTGCCGGATCTTGTCGCTTGCGGTGAGATAGACCGCGCGCTTTTTATGAAACAGGCGGTAAACGAGAGCAAGCACGCAGGCGAGAGGCTTAAATTCTCTAACGAGCTTTACGAGTTTATGCGTAACCGCGAGTATCTTTTCGGCTTTTTCAAGGAGCTTGCGACGGAGCGCGTGAGTATCGATGCGCTCGATCTTAGCGACACCTACGCGTGGTATGCCGAGCATTTTGAAATTCTGCGAGAGCTAGCGGGGGCGTATGCGCGGATTTTGCGTGAGCATGGATTTTACGACGAGATCACGCTGCCCGCGCTTTATGAGCTAAACGAATCCTATCTGCGCGGATTTGAGCGGATAGAAATCAACATCGACGGCAATCCTAGCGCATTTGAGTTCGAGGTTTTTAAGTGCGCTGCAGAGCTTAGCGAGGTTGTGTTGAGCTTTAGAGCCACGACTTTAAATTCCAAGCCCGTGCGCGCGGTGGAGGAGCTTTGCGGCATAAGTCTAGACGCAGGTTTTGCCTACCGCGTAAATCTTGGTACGGGTGAAATTCTAAGCCGCAAGCCGCTAAGCGTGGGCGGAGCGGTTGTGTGTAGAGGCTTTGAGTTGCGAAGCTTGCAGGCGAGCTATGTTTTTGAAAAAATTTCATCCTTTGTGCGCGCGGGCATCGCGCCGGAGCGCATCGCAGTAATTTTGCCCGACGAGAGCTTTGCCGGCACACTGCGGCTTTACGACGAGCGCATCGCAAGGGCTCGCGGCTCGCACCGCATGCTAAATTTTGCGATGGGAGAGAAGCTTAAAGATAGCCTATTGTACGTAACGCTAGAGAAAATTTCGCAGTGCTTAAAAGAAGCGCGCATGCCGAAATTTGGCGTAGATTACCACGCATTAAAAAGCCCAGGCGGAGAATTTTTGGATACGGAGGATTCTGTGGTACAGCAAAATTTAGCGCTAGGGAATTTCGCTTCGGAGAATTCTATTTCGCAAAATTTAGCACAGCAAAATTCCGCGTTTGATTGCGAAATTTTTTCAAATTCTAAAGCGGATTTAAATTTTATATTTGCGGGGGCGTTTGAAAATACGGAAAATTTTGAAATTCTGCGCGAAATTTCGGCGGAACGCGCGAATAGCGCGGAAGAGCAAAGCTTTTCGCTAGAGTTTGCAGAGTTTCAAGAGCCCTTGGAGTGTGCGCAGCAGCGCGATTATTCGGTTAGTGCAAAACGGCAGGAGCCTTCAAGGAAGCAGCAAGGGAGCCTACGAGACTCTATGCAGCGGGAGCATATAGAGCTTGAGGAAGAAGATGGGTATTCAAAAAGCCCTGAGCAGCGCGATCGCTTTAGGCGCTCTAAAATACGCGAGGGCGCAGATGAGTATCCCCAGCGCCCAAACCCGCAGGAGCTTGATCTGTTTTTTGCGAGTGTGGGCGTGGATGAGGCACTTTTTGGTGAGTTCGCACGCGATTTTGCAAAGCAAGTAAGCTTCGAGCATTTCGAGGCGCTAATTGCCAAGCTCGCCTGTTTACCTAAAATTAGCGACGCGCTGCTGCAAGAAAAGCTAAAAGAGCCGCTATATCTAATTAAAATTTTGCTTCGAAAATTTAAGGACGAAAACCTAAGCTTGGGCAATCTAATCGATCTTTTTTTGTTAGAAATTTCGCGCATTAAGCTTGATGATGTTCGTGGCGGAAAGGTCACGGTAATGGGGCTTTTAGAGAGCCGCGGACTGCAATTTGACGGTGTGATAATCCCCGATTTTAACGATGATCTGGTGCCTAAGCGCAGTAGCGGAGAGATGTTTTTAAACTCTGCTTTGCGCGCTAGAGCAGGGCTCATCAGCCATGCAGACCGCGAAAATTTACAAAGATTTTACTACGACGGCTTGCTAAGAGGCGCTAAAAAAAGTGCGATTTGCTATCTGCAAAGCGTCGAGAAATTGCCTTCGCGGTTTTTGAAAAGCTTTGAAGTGCAACAAGACGCGGAATTTTCGCAGGAGGATTATTTGCGGCTTTTTGGGAGAGAGGAATTTAAGCCCGCCTTATGCGGACAAGAAGATCCCGTGGCTCGCCATGATTTTTTTGCCGAGGAGCTGTCGTTTTCGCGGTTGGATACGTTTTTAGAATGCAAGAGGAAGTATTATTACCGCTACGTTTTCGGGCTGAGGGAGGGGCTAAAATTCGGTGAGGACAATGCGCTTTTGGGCAAAATTTTACATACGAGTTTTCAGCGTTTATACGAGCGAGCGGGGATGAAATTTAGCATGGAAAAATTTCGCCCTATTTATTCGCAGCTTGCGCGAGAAGCAGGGATTGCGCGCTTTGATGCGGAGCTTGAGCTAAAATCGGTAGAAAAGCTAGCTAGGCTTTTAGAAGAGCATGAGCAAATTTGGAGCTTTAGCGGTAGTGAAGTATCGCTAAAAGGCGAGCTTGACGGAGTGCGGCTGAGCGGGCGGATCGACCGCATCGACGAAGATAAGGCAGGGCGGAAGTTTATCATCGATTACAAACGTGGTTCAGCTAAAAAACATATGGAAAAATTCCAGCTTACGTTTTATCGCGCGCTTTTGGCTCAGGAGTGCGAATGCGCCTATCTGTCGCTAAAAGATTGCGCGTTTGCGGCTCCTGGCGACAAAACGCCTAGCTTAGAAAATCTACGCGAGACGCTAAGCTCTATCGGCAAGGAATTTGCAAGCGAGGTCGCTTTTACGCGTACGGAGGCGGTGCAAAGTTGCGAATATTGCGATTATAAAATCATTTGCAAGGGGCAGATCGATGGCAAAATTTGAAAATTATCTGGCGCTTGAAGCAAGCGCAGGCAGCGGCAAGACCTTCAATCTTGCAGTGAGGTTCATCGAGCTGGTGCTAAAAGGCGAGCCGATCAATGAAATTTTAGCGCTTACCTTTACTAAAAAAGCGGCTGCTGAGATGAAAACGCGTATCGTGGAGAAATTTCAAAATTTGCTGCTTTTGCAGGATGGTTCGTTAAAGCCTAGCGCCGAGCTGGAGCAGATTTGTGCTGATTTAGGGCTAAGTGCGGATGAGGTTTTGGCAGCGCAGCAGAGCCTACTGCCTAAATTTTTAAACGAGAGCCTAAATGTCTTTACCTTCGATGCGTTTTTTGCAAAAGCTCTGCGCTCCTTTGCGCTAAACAGCGGCATCGATCCAAGCTTTGAAAACGATGAAGGGATTTTGGGTGTGCAGCAGGCGGCGTTTTTAGGCGCGATTTGTAAAAACGAAGCGCTATTAAGAGAGGTCGTGGACTACGTAAGCGACTCAGGAATGACAAAGAGCGAGTTCTTAAATAGCTTACAAAGCATTTGGAGGGGCGATATAAGAATAAATCCGCCCACGCTTCCTGCAAGCTCCGCGCTAGCAGAGATAAATGAAATTTTATCTCACTTGCAAAAAGCGGCGAGAGATGCGGGCGTAAGCGCTGGAGCCGTAAATGGGCTAAGCCCTGTTAGTGATCTGTCAAAATTATCCTCAGGCTTCATTCTTTCGGCTCTTGCCAACGGCAGTTTCGATTATCCGCGCTCGCAGCTTAAAAAAATTTCGCATTTTGACGGCGAGCTAGCAAGACTAAAAGACGCCATAGCTCGCGAAATAGCGTGGATGGATGCAACATATGCGGCTAAGCTGGCAGGACTAATTAAAATTTATGCCGAAGCGCTTAAATCGGTGCAGCGCAAAAGTGGCAAGCTTACATTCGGCGATGTCACCGCAGCAGTGCACTCGCTGCTAAATCCAAGCGCAGAGGCGTTACAGGGCAACCGCGAGCTTTTGTATTTCAGGCTCGATTCTAAAATCACGCATATTTTAATCGACGAATTCCAAGATACCGACATTTGCCAGTATGAAATTATGCTGCCGCTAATCTCTGAGGCGCTTGCTGGCAAAGGAGCGGAAGAGCGCTGCGGTAGCTTTTTTTACGTAGGCGATAAAAAACAGAGCATCTATAAATTTCGCGGCGCAGAGAGAAAAATTTTTGATATTTTGCGCGAGCAGTTTAGCCAAATCAAAACGCAGAGTCTGCCGCGCAATTATCGCAGTTTAAAACTTATCGTAAAATTTGTAAATGAGATCTTGCGCGATAAATTTGCGTCTTATGAAGATCAAATCGCGGCAAATAAGCTAGATAACGATCTGCCTGCTTCGGTGCTGCAAAAAATCAAGGACTATCCGCTTTCTCATCCGCGAATGCCGCTATTTGAGGTACAAAGCGACGATTACGGCTACGTAGCAGCGTTTTCATACGACGACGTGCTAAAGGGGGCTGTGGAGCAAGCGCGCAGGCTTATTGAGGAGTGTGGCGTGAAAGCTGATGATATTGCGATTTTATGCTGGAAAAACGAGCATGTAAGCGCGCTAAAAGAGATGCTATCGGAATTTTGCGAGGTTTGCAGCGGCTCAAATAAGGCTCTGCGTTGCAGCGAGCAGGTAAATGCCGTAATTCAGTACGCGAAATTTTGCGTAGGTGGCGATGAAATTTATCTGCGAAACGCCGAAGCGATTTTGGGTAGGCAGCTTAAAAAGATAGCGGTCGATCTGCATAAAAACGCGCAAAAAACGGCGGAATTTATCGCTAGCACGCTGAAATTAAATTTTGTCGATCCGGATCTACTGCTATTTTTTGAGACGCTGGCAAAATTCAATAGTTTTAGCGAGTATCTGTTTGCAAACGACGAAACGGAGGTATTTGCCAAGGAACAAAGCGGCATTAAAATTATGACTGTGCATAAGTCCAAGGGGCTTCAGTTCCCACACGTAATCGTTTGCGACCGCATCGGGGGAAAAGACCGGGGCGAGAGCTCAAAGCTCGTGACGGACTATGATTTTACCACGCATAAGTGGAGAATTTTTTATAAATTTGCGAGCAGAAAGAGCCTGGATGCGGAATTTACAGCATTAATGGATGAAAACGATCGCTCTGCGCATGAAGAGGACATAAACAAGCTCTATGTGGCATTTACCCGCGCCGAACGCTCGCTCATAATCGTAAAACGCTCCGAGGCAAAAATAGATCAATACAATTATAGCTTTTTTTCGCCTTACGCCAAAAAGACCAAGGGCGCGGGTGTCGTGAAGTGGCTGGATATCCCGGATTTTCAATACGGCTACGTAATCCCAAGCTCCGTAAAATCAGAAGAGCAGCCGCCGCGCAAAAAGATCGCGCTTGTAGCGGGCGAGCCTCAAAGTGCGCAAGAAAAAGCAGGCGGCGGCGAAGCGGAGGCGCTAAGCGCGATATATTTCGGCGAGGCGCTGCACTATGCTCTGGAGATGAGCGAAGGATTTGCGGCGGATGAAATTTTACGAGGAGTAAGCCTGGCAAGAGGTCGCTACGCTAAATTTTTAAATGACGCGGATTTTGAAAATATCGCGGCGCGGGCGCTAGGACTAAGCAAAAACGAGGAATTTTTGGCTCTGATAAGAGGCGCTAAAGCTTATAAAGAGATGCCGATCAAAAGCGCGGAGGGTGAACTTTTGCGCGTGGATCTGGCGTGCTTTGGGCAGGATGAAATTTTGCTTTTTGATTACAAAAGCTCCGAAAAATACCTCGCGCAAAACAAAGCTCAAGTGGCGCGGTATAAAAGCGTGATCCGCGAGTTTTATCCGCATGCGCGGGTGCGCGCCTTCGTGCTGGCTCTCGAAGCTGCGGGCGCTAGGCTGATCGAAGTAAATGAGGAGAGATAAAATTTTAAAGCTTAGATGAAATTTGAACGTAGATATATTAAATACAGCTTAAATTAAGCTATGCGTAAGGATATTTCTATATAATCACAGCTCAAATTTTAATAAGGCGGAAACCATGACAGAAATTACAAAGCCTAGCGAAGTTAAGCGCGACTGGGTCGTTATCGACGCGACCGACAAAAGATTCGGTAGAATGCTTACCGAAGTCGCCGTATTGCTACGCGGCAAACACAAACCAAGCTACACTCCAAACGTGGATTGCGGAGACTACGTCGTTATCATAAACGCTTCAAAGGCCGTATTTACCGGCAATAACAAAGGCGATGATAAACTTTATCACAGCTACTCGGGCTATTTCGGAAGCGTAAAGAGCGTGAAATTTCAAGACCTGCTTAAAAACAATCCCGCAAAGCTCTATAGACTTGCGGTTCGCGGTATGCTTCCTAAGACGAAGCTCGGCAAGGCGATGATCAAAAAGCTATTCGTATATGAAGGCGGTGAGCATCCTCATACTGCGCAAACAACTAAAAAAGGAAAATAATCATGGCGACAATTTATGCAACCGGAAAGAGAAAAACTGCCGTAGCTAAGGTTTGGGTAAAACCTGGAAGCGGCAAGATCGTAGTAAACGGTATGGATCTAAACACCTGGCTAGGCGGTCACGAAGCGATCAAACTAAGGGTCGTTCAGCCGCTTTTAGCGACTAAACAAGAGACCTCGATGGATATCACCGCGCAGACTTTGGGCGGCGGATATTCGGCTCAAGCGGATGCGCTAAAGCACGGAATTTCAAAGGCGCTTGCCGCGATGGATAAAGATTTTAGAGCGGCTCTTAAGCCAAAAGGTCTGTTAACTCGCGATAGCCGCGTGGTTGAGCGAAAGAAATTCGGTCGCCGCAAAGCGCGCAGAAGCCCGCAGTTCTCTAAGAGATAATGTTTTTTACAAATTTGTGGCGAAATTGTCGCAAATTTGTAAATTCTTTAAAAATTTTATGGTAATATCGAATTACAACTTTATTTGAAAGGATGTTTAATGAAGAAAGTTCTACTTGCATTAAGCTTGTGTGCATCCAGCGCATTGTTCGCTAGCGATGCTGATTATCACTGGGAGATCACCCCTACTATTGGTGGAATGACTCATGAGGGCAATATGGATTTGGATTCGAATTTTATGTTCGGTCTACGTCTTGCCAAAAATCTACAAGATTCGTTTATCGATCAAGTAGAGGTTGGTTTTGATTACTCTCGCAATATCGGCGTAGAGGATTTAGCTCATAGAGTAGGCAACGATAAGCCTGACGCTAAATACTATCATATCAATGCTGTAAAAGACTTGGTAAATTTTACCGATAATTTCAAATTATACGGCTTGCTAGGTCTTGGATATATGGATTACACTAAAGACGTTTACAACGATGGTGATCAAGATAGCGGCTTCGGTCAATACGGCTTGGGTCTAAAATACTACATTACCGACAATTTCGCTACAAAACTTGAAGCACGTGATGCTATCAGATTTGACGACGGCAACCACGTATTGTTCTATACTCTAGGCTTTGCAGTTGATTTTGGCAAGAGATATGCTGACGCAGCTCCAGCTGCCGCTCCGGCTCCTACAGGCTGCAAAGACGCAGATAACGACGGTGTATGCGATAATATCGATAGATGCCCAGGCACACCTGCTGGCGTAGTTGTTGATGAATACGGCTGCGAGAAGGTTATTAGATTAAATTTGGGCGTAAATTTCGCTACAGATAGCTCAAAAATTTCCCCTGAGTTTATGAACCAGATCAAAAACGTAAGCGATGTGCTAGTAGCTCACCCTGATTACAAAGTAATTCTAGAGGGTCACACCGATAGCACCGGCTCGAATGCATATAATCAAAAGCTTTCCGAGCGCAGAGCTGCTGCAGTTGGAGGTGCGCTTAAGAGCTTCGGCGTAGATGCCAGCAGAATCACCACTGTAGGATACGGCGAGACTAAGCCTATCGCTACAAACGCTACTAAAGCAGGCCGCGCTCAAAATAGACGCGTTGATGCTAAATTTAGAAAATAATCTTTTCTAGATCCATATGAGCGGAGCTTCGGCTCCGCTTTTTTTATATCCAAATTAAATTTTAAAATGCCAAAATTCCAAACCACTCTGCTTTTTGATCTCGATGGTACGCTCATAGACTCCACGCCCGCTATACTGGAGGGCTTTCACTACGCGTTTGCGCATTTGGGCGCTGCAGAGCCTAGCGATGAAGCGATTAAAAAGCTTATCGGGCATCCGTTAGAGGTAATGTTTGAGCGTCTAGGTATGACGCGCGATGTGCAGAATTTCGTGCTCGCTTATAAGCAACGATACGCGCAGATATTTTTGGATCAGACCGTTCTGCTAAGCGGTGCGTTCGAGGCGGTTCGTGCGGCGAGCGAGTTTGCAAATTTAGGCGTCGTGACGACTAAGACGTCGAAATTTTCTAAAATTTTATTGCAGCATCTGGGTATCGCGGAATTTTTCGGCACTATCGTCGGGCGAGAGGACGTAAAATATCCCAAACCAAGCGCCGAACCGATCTTAAAAGCGCTCGAAAATTTAGGAATTTACGGCGCGAACGCTAGCCAAAGCCCGCATGCGGCTTGCGGTAAAACTCACGACGCGACTGCCGATGAAAACACAAGCGCTACTAGCAGGAGCGCGATTTTGAGTGAAATTTCGGCGCCTGATTTAAAGAGCCTTCCTGCGCTTGATCCTGATCCTAGCAAAGTTTACGAGCAAAATTTAAGCAGCATCGCGAGTCAAAATTCCGATAGAATTTCGTTTAAAAATTTAAGCGAAGTAAAGAGCAATAGACATAAGGCTGGCGATAAGAGCCAAAAGAGCGGTATCGGCATCGAGGGCGAGAGCGATAAAGGCGGAGCGCGCGGCAGTAAAATTTATGATGCACATGAGCTAAATTCCACTCCTTGTTATGACAAAATTTGCAGCAACGAAATCCTGCCTTCTGTGAGCCAAAATATCTTTATGATCGGTGATACGTCGCTTGACGCCATCGCGGCAAAGTCGGCAGCGGTGCGAAGCGTGGGCGTAAGCTGCGGCTACGGCAGCGCCTTGGAGCTACGGGCGCATTTCGAGTTCGTATGCGCGGACGCAAAAGAGGCGGTTGAGCTGATACGCGAAATTTCATCGAAATTTTAAGCGCGACGGAGCGAAATTTTTCTAGCTTCGATGCGCTATTTTTGCAAATACTTGGAAGTGAACCCGCGCCCGAAATTTAAAATTTCCAATTAATTTTTGAGTTTTAAACAGCACGCGATATGAATTTGCTCGTGCTATTTAGCTGGAAAGCAAGGCGCTTTCTAAGTGTTCAAACGATGCGCGGAGTTAAATTTCGCATATTTCTGCTCTGGTCTAGCAATAGCCTGTGCTGAACTAACAATGTACGGGAATATTTCACTTTGTCCATAGTACTTGATCTGATTCGTTTAATGTTCGGTATTAGCAACGTATGGGAAAATTTTGCTACTTCGAGTAATTGTGTTTTATTTACTTTCGGTTTGTATTAACACAATGTACTGGAAAATCTTGCCGCAGTCAAATTTTACGCAATTTCGCAATATCTTTTGAGCCTGCGAACGGCCTTTGCAAGAAATTTTATGCAAGCTTCGCACTCAAATTATATGGCTTTGATTTTAGTTTAGACCCACTTAATCGCGATAAATTCTATGCTTCGTCTGAGGTGAGTATTTGGTAGGACTTTTGTGCAATCTTATCGCAAGTCTATTTGACGCTTATTTTGGCGCTGCATTCCTGGTTTTGTCGCAATTATGTTCGCTGCGGATTTTCGGTGCGATTTATATCATTTAAGGCCGCGCCCGCGCCCAGCGAGCACTAAACATATATGTTTTGAAGACAGGCTTATATGCTAAAATTTCATCCTGCGACAAATAGCTCGCGAAGGCGTAAATATAGGATAAACTAGCCAAATTTTAAAATTTAGCTCCGCGGCGAGCAGCCATATTCTTTTATCGAAGCCTATGAAAGCAGCGTTAGCTTTTGCGTTTTAATTTTATCGTTTAGGCGCAGCAGGGCTTCAAATTTAATTAAAATTTTGCAAAATTTTAAAATTCCGCCCGCTCTTATGCTTTTTTAAAGCAAAATTCTATAAAATACCGCTTCCGCAATGGGCTATCGTCTAATGGCAGGACAACAAACTCTGGATTTGTGAATATAGGTTCGACCCCTATTAGCCCATCCACTTAAATTTTTAATCCCCTTTATCATAGCTAGCGTTTGAAATTAATTTGCGCGTCATTTTTGCAGATCATGGCAGCATTTGCCTGCTAAAGCAAATTGCGCCAAGCCATAAATAGGCAAAATTTTATCGAGCTAATAAGTAAGTTGCCGCTTTGAAGCGGCGGATTATTTGATTTTTTCTTTGCCTTTGTAAGTGGCGATGCTTTGATACGAGCCATCCTTTTTAAACGCTACCACATCATAGACCTCGGGCTGTGAGCCTTGCTCCATACCTGGCGCTTCTAGCGGCATTCCAGGTACTGCTATGCCGATAACGTCTTTAGGCTTATTTTTTAGTAGCGTGCGGATCTCACCTGCTGGCATATGTCCTTCGACTACATACCCGTCTATGATCGCGGTGTGGCAGCTAGCGAGCTCCAGCGGAAGCCCAAGCTCATTCTTCTTCTGGATAAGCGGCTCGTCGGCCAGTGAAATCATCTCGACTTCAAAGCCATTTTGCTCCATATATTTTGCCCAGTTGTGACAACAGCCGCAGCTCTCGCCGTGATAGACCTTGATGTGTTCGCCCGCCACCGCATAGCTACCTAATGCCGCTAAAAGCGCACCTACAAATAAAATTTTCTTCATATTTTACTCCAGTGATTAAAAGTCCTCGATTATACAATATGTATAGTAAATTTTTAAGAGCGAACCATATAACTCTAAGATTAAATTTGACGAAGCAGAGCCGCTCGTAAGCCGAAATTTTACGAAATTTTAAAATTTCGGCGTCGCGGATAAGTTAGTTATAGGCACTGAGACAGTGCTGATTTGATAGCGGATTTTGATACGTAGCCTTCCGAGTCGCTGGTAAGTGATACGTCGCAGCCTGGCTTATAGTTTTTCCAGGTGTAGATATTGCCATTGTCTTCGGTTGTTTTGATGGAGTCTGGCTGTTTATTCCATGCAGAAATTACTTGATTGATATGAAATGCATCGCTGCGATCTTTCGGCGCATTAGTCATACCTGTGCTATCGGGCAAGGTCGTTTCGACCATATCAGTGGTGCCTGCGGTGGAGACCTCTTGGACTTTATCATTTACGCCGCCGATATTTGTTTTGCTGCTTTGGGATTTTGTTTGATTGCGTACTCCGCTTGGTTCGTTGGATATATTCCAGTTGGAACAACCGATAAAAAATACCGCTGCTACGAGCGCAGCTATTAAATTTCTCATAAAATTCTCCTTCAAAAATTTCGTTGCGATAGTAGCACATTTATCTTTAGTTTAAAATAAATCCGAGCCCTTGAAATTTGAAATTTCGTAGGAATTTTGCGAGGCGTTTCAGTAGGAATTTATAAAATTTCGGATAATATTCAAAGTTTCATACCAAACGGGCTTTTAAATTTTGCACGGCAAATGCCTTTTTGGCTACCAAATTTTAAAGGATTTTTGATGTATGCTATCATCAAACACGGCGGCAAGCAGTATAAGGTCGAAGAGGGTAACTACCTAAATTTAGACCATTTTAATGCTGAGCCGAAAGCAAAGCTCGAGCTTAGCGAAGTTTTAGCGCTAAACGACGGCGAGTTAAAGGTAGGAGCACCGTTCGTAAAGGGTGCCAAGGTGGTTTTGGAAGTCGTTTGCGAAGGCAAGGATAAAAAAGTCGTTATCTTTAAAAAACGCAGACGCAAAGATTCAAAAGTAAAACGCGGCTTCAGACGCCAATACACCCGCGTCAAAGTCGTTTCGATTAACGCATAAAGGATAGGAAATGGCACACAAAAAAGGTCAAGGCTCAACCCAAAATAATAGAGATAGTATCGGACGCCGCTTGGGCGTCAAAAAATTCGGCGGCGAGTTCGTTCGCGCGGGCAACATCATCATCCGCCAGCGCGGCACCGCGACGCACCCGGGCTGCAACGTAGGCATGGGCAGCGATCACACGATTTTCGCGCTGATCGACGGCGTCGTAAAATTTGAGCGAAAAGATAAAAATCGCAAAAAAGTATCGGTTTATCCGGCTGCGTAAGCATCGCTAAAATCTTCGGGGGCGCAAGCCCCTCTTTTAAAATTTCATCCGTTTAAAAATTATCTTCAACTCATTTGGCTATAATTGCCGTTTTAAATTTAAGGATAGCTATGTTCATAGACAGCGTAAAATTTAGCGTCAAATCAGGGGACGGCGGCGCAGGTTGCGTCAGCTTCCGCCGCGAAAAATTCGTCATCTCGGGCGGCTCCGACGGCGGCGACGGCGGCGACGGCGGCGACGTGTATTTCAAAGTCGATAAAAACTCCCACACCCTCTCATCCTACAAGGGAAAACGTGAGTTTAAAGCGCAAAACGGCGCGCCCGGTGAGGGTCGCAAAAAGACTGGCAAAAGCGGCGAGGATCTCTATCTCATCGTCCCTCCTGGCACTAGCGTTTACGACGAAGATAGCGGCGAGCTGGTACTTGATATGCTAAATGACGGAGAGACGAAGCTGTTTTTAAAAGGCGGCAAAGGCGGGCTTGGCAACGTGCATTTTAAAAGCTCGATCAATCAAGCCCCCGAATACGCGCAAAAAGGCCTTGAGGGCGAAACGCGCGAGGTGCGGCTGGAGCTAAAACTCATCGCCGACGTGGGGCTCGTAGGCTTTCCAAACGTTGGTAAAAGCACGCTGATTTCGACCGTCTCAAACGCCAAACCCCAGATCGCAAACTATGAGTTTACCACGCTCACGCCAAAGCTCGGTCTCGTTGAGGTCGACGAATATAGCGGCTTTGTGATGGCCGATATTCCGGGCATTATCGAGGGAGCTAGCGAGGGGCGCGGGCTTGGCGTGCAGTTTTTAAAGCATGTCGAGCGCACGAAAATTTTACTTTTTATGCTTGATCTTGCGAATTACCGTAGCCTTGAGGAGCAGTTTGACGCGCTGCGGGCCGAGACGGCGAAATTTTCAGAGGGGCTTGCAAAAAGAGACTACGCGATCGCTCTAACTCGCGCGGACGCGGCCGAAAATTTGCAGGAAAAATTTGATGCATTTTTGACGCACTTGGGGCTTGTAGGTACAGCTGGCGAGATGAAATTTAAACAAGATATTTATGAGTTTGACGCCGCTAAGCCGTTTTTCGTGATGCCGATCTCCTCGGCGACGGGACAAAATATAAACGAGCTAAAATTTAACCTACTTGAACTGCTTAAAAAGGAGCTGTAGGCTGCACTAAAAGCCGCGCCGCAGAGGTCTTTGATGAACGCAGGTCCTAAGCGCGCCCGTATACGCGGTTAAATTTTACGCTTATCGCTCGCAAACGCCGCAAAAAGATAAAATTTAAGGAGGCGAAATGAATAAAATTTTTAT